>DATFLY010000073.1:0-5209 GCA_035267185.1 Lysobacterales bacterium
TCTCCAAAAAGTTTGACCATCCGAGTTTGGCTTCAGTGCGAAGAGGTTACTTCAATCTGTTCAAGGACCACGATGGGGGATGCCTTTCAGAAAAACGTCGTTAATACATCCCTGTAGACTCGGATGCGGCTTCCCTGCCGCATACGTTTTCTGAAAGGCATCCCCCAACGTGGCTTGAGCGTGAGTGCGAGATTTGACGGCTTTCCTGACAGCGGTGTTTTCAAACCAAGGCGATTACACAAACCTCTGTGAATGATGCTTGGGAAATACACCAACGTTTAGGGCTGCTGGTGGGCGATACCCCTTTCGAAAACCGTATGATTCAGGGAAGCAGGCCAAAGGCGACGTGATGAAAGACACGTAGTGTCGTAATTAGGAGCCGACGCCGTCGCGGAATCATCCGAGCGTACAGGGATGTATTTACAGTGCAGGCTCATTTTCAGGTACGGCTTTCCTCTCTTCGAAAGAAGTGCCTGAAAATTGCCGCTGCACGTGAGTTTTTGAAAGGGGTATCGCCCACCAGGAGCCAGCTCCGACAATCTGTCAAAGCACAGTAATCGCCACCAGGGTAATAATCACCGCGCCAATCAGGTTGAGGACGAAACCAGCGCGAACCATGTCCCGGATGGTCACACGACCACTTCCATACATGATGGCGTTGGGGGCCGTGGCGACCGGCAACATGAAAGCGCAACTGGCGCTCATCGCAGCGGGGACCATCAACAGCATCGGGTCGATGTCGCTGGCCACAGCAGTGGCAGCTAGAAGCGGCATCAGCAGGCTGGAAGTTGCCGTGTTGCTGGTGATCTCGGTCAGGAAAGTTACAAACAGGCAAATAGACAGGATCAAAAGCCACGTGGGTAAGGTTGCGAGTGCAGTCAGGTTGCCGGCAATGATGTCAGCCAGGCCAGTCTCCACGAATGCAGCTGCAATTGCTATGCCACCGCCAAACAGGATCAGAACACCCCATGGAATTTTCGCTGCCGATTCCCATTTGAGAAGCCGTCTGCCGTTGCCAGCAGGAATCATGGCCATGGCCACAACCGCCAACATGGCAACTGAAGCATCGTTGGCTCCCGGCAAGCCCAGCAGTTCGCTCCAGCCTCCGAAGGGTTCCTGTCTTGTCATCCAGCAAAGAGCCGTCAATGAAAACATGATCAGCACACGACGTTCATAAGTGCTCCAGCTACCAACTTTCGGAAGTTCTACCGGTTTGTGCAGGGTCAGGCCGCGGGTCAGCCAGAAACCTGCAATCGGGACGAACAGAATGACCACCGGTAAACCCCATGTCATCCACTCGGGAAAACTGGGAGATGAGCCAAATTCGTTTTCATAGATCTGCATGAAAACCAGGTTGGGTGGCGTGCCGATAGGCGTTCCTATTCCGCCAATGCTGGCGGCATATGCGATCCCAAGAATCAGGGGAATGGCGAGCCTGGGCTCGCTCCGATCCAGAACAGCAATTGCCACCGGCAACAACATCAGGGTTGTGGCGGTATTGGAAATCCACATGCTCAGCACAGCGGCCGCAGCCATGAATCCCAACACGAGTCCACGTGCGCTGCCACCGCCGAAAAGATTGACCATATAAAGGGCTAACCGACGGTGGGCACCAGAATCTGCCATTGCAGTCGACAGCATGAATCCACCCAGGAGTAGCAGGATCAGGGGGCTGCCATAAGCCTGACCGACCTGGGCTGGTGTCAGAATGCCGAGCAGCGGAAAAAGAGCCAGCGGGAGCAGGGAAGTAAATGGAATCGGGATGGGTTCAAAGATCCACCAAAAGGCACACCAGAGTGTAATTGCGGCGGTAATCGCAACCTCGCCTGGTAATGAAATACTGGTTAGAACCAGGTACATTCCAAGCGCAGAAATTGGCCCTGCAACAATCAACCAGCTTTGTGATTTTCGGTTTTTGATAAACGCCAGCCTCAAGTTTGTTACAGTCTAATTATCGTGATCAATGCGATTTTCCGTACGGTGTCGTATGATTGACTGAATAATTCCACGTTCTCCAATGGGGACAGACTATATGATGAAGCGATTCTTCTTTGTACTTCTTTCCGCCTTCCTGTCTTTTAACGCTTTTGCTTTTCCGACATTTCCTGCCCTTAACAAGGACGGTACAGTCGTAACAGATGTGCTGACAGCGAACTATGATCCGCTTAACCGCGTTTTTCCTTTTCCATTCAATCTTTTGTTTCTGGATTCAATGGACCTGACGATCAATGCCCCGGTGGCTGATCCGAATGATCTCAGTGATCCCACGGTTGCGCTGAATGCCATTGATGGGTTCAGTACCGTTGAACGATGGACGACCGGCTTTTCAAGCTTTACCGGACTCAATGGTATCGACCCGGCTTCCGTGGTCGCCGGCGAGTCAGTGCGGGTATTGCAGGTCACCACACCGGCACCGTTTGTGCCCTACGTTCCCACCGGGATCGTCAGGGAACTGACCGCGAACGTTGATTACACTGCAGCCGTATTGCCTGGCAACACGGTAGCGATTATTCCATTGCAGCCATTGCCGGAGTACTCGACTTTCCTGGCGGTGCTGACCAATGACATCACGGATACGGCTGGCAACAATGCCACACCGAGTCAGACCTATTTTCTGACCAAGCGACGCACCCCGTGGGTCGATTCAAATGGCAACAGCACTTACCCGCTGGTTCCTGATGCGACAGCTCAGAGTCTCGAGCCCCAACGCCAGATCACACAAGCCATGGAAGGTGTCGCTTCAGCTGTCGGTATTCCACCTGATGACATCGTTCTGAGCTGGACGGTTCAGACCCAGTCCATCAGCCCGACCATGAGGCTGCTGCGCAGCATCACGGAGCCTGGCGATACGTTATTTGCACCGACTGGTTTGAATACATCCGTCATTGGTGCACCAGGCCTGGCGGACATCAGCATCGGTGTGATCTCGCTTCCGTATTACCTTGGTATTCCTGATGCTGAAGATCCGACCGCATTGCTGGACGATCCGTGGCGTGCTGAACCGGGCGCCTATATTCCACCCTTTGATCAGTTTCCCCTGGATCCAACATCGGAAAACATCACCATCGCCAATCCGTTCCCGGTTTTAACAGGAATCCAGACTGTTCCATTGATCGTGATGACGCCGGGTGAAGCTTCAGGCATGACAAAACCGGAGGATGGCTGGCCGGTGGTGCTTTATCCCAGCAGCCTGACACGTAACCGGACCGATGCAATGGCGTTTTCGGATTCCATGGCGCTCGCCGGTTTCGCCGTGATCGGTATCGATCAGCCTATGCATGGGGTTGTGCCTGATGTAGAGCCGCAGTTGGCACCTTTCTATATTAAGAACACACCATTTGGCGCAATCGCCAATGAGCGTACGTTTGATGCCGACCTGGTCAATAACACTACAGGCGCGCCAGGCCCCGATGGTCTGACGGATCCTTCCGGAACCCATAGTTTTAACCTGTTAAATCTGCAGGTAGCCAGGGACAATATCAGGCAGGCATCGACCGATCTGAGCGTTCTGGCTGTCAGCGTTGCCTCGATGGACATCGACAATGACGGTTCACCTGATTTCGATGCCGATAATATTTCAATCGTTGGTTTTTCAGCCGGCGGTGCGGCAGCCACGACTTTTGCTGCGGTTGAACCGCTGATCAAGCGTGTTTACCTCAACGCCAGCCCTGGCAGCATCATGAGGACGGTTGTTGCGGGCGCATTTGGCGTGCGGATCAACGCTGCACTGGCAGCGGCTGGGATTGTCCCCGGGACTGCCGACTATGAAGCTTTCCTGACCGTTGCCCAGACACTTCTGGATCCGTCTGACTCGATTAATTACTACGCTGAGACAGTATCGAAAGTGCCGCTGTTGTTTCATGAGGTCATCGATGACATGACAGTGCCAAACACTGTTTTCGGCGCGCCATTGGCTGGCTCGGAAGCAGCGATTCGATTGATGGGCCTGACTTCTTACAGCACAACGCAAGCCGATCCCGATGGATTGTCACACGTGGGACGTTTCCTGCCACCGGCCGTTCACAGCACATGGCTTGATCCAACTGAATCCGCCGCAACCACACTGGAAATGCAGGCCCAGGCAGCTGCATTCATGGCATCTGGGGGAACCCTGGTGCCGGTTATCAATGGCGATGTGATGCTTTCGGTTCCGCAAATGCAGGATGGCTCTCAGCCACTCGTAGTCAGACCGGAATCAGGAAACCATGGCCTCGACGGGGTGACGCCAAGAGTGCTTAACGCTGGCAAAGGGAGGCGAAAATGAGAACTGTGAAGGATATTGAGATGAAATCAATCGAACATTCCGATCATGTTAAGCGTCGCCCGTTGAGTGTAATCATCGCTGCCACGATGCTGAGTCTCAGCGCAGGGCCAGCTCTTGCGATCGAATTTTCAAGTGGTGAACTCACCGGTAATTTCGATACCACGATTAGCTATGGCGCCACCTGGCGTATGGATGACCCGGATCCGGAAAACCTTGGTAAGGCTTTCTGGGATCCAACCATTGGTCTTCCAGGCAGGACCAATGCCGAGCAACGTGCAGCCCTCGGCCGCTGGTCTGTCAACAACGACGACGGAAACCGGAAGTGGGATGGCGGAGACCTTGTTTCCAATGCCATCAAGCTGACTTCCGAGTTGGACCTGCGTTGGCGCAATTTTGGCGCTTTTGCTCGCTTCAGTGCCTTCTACGATTTTGAGTACAGTAGTCGCGACGATCTCTCAAAGGCTGCCGAAGATCGTGTGGCTGAAGACATACGCCTGCTTGATGCATATGTCTGGGGTGATCATGCCGTTGGAAACAGCTACCTCAACTGGCGATTAGGTAGTCAGGTGGTGAGCTGGGGTGAATCAACTTTCATCCAGGGTGGCATCAACGTGATCAACCCGGTGGATGTTTCCAAACTCAGGCTGGCTGGCTCCGAGCTTAAAGAAGCTTTTGAGGGCATCAACATGATATGGGCCACCATCGACCTTGGCACAGCCTTCGCGGTCGAAGCGCTGTACATGTTCGAGTACGAGGAAATCATTCCCGACCCGGCGGGCACATATTGGTCAACCAATGATATTGCGACACCTGGCGCCAGTTATGGCATGCTGAATTTCGGTACATTGCCCCAGCCGGTTCTCAATCCGGACCTTTATTCCTCGGTTTGCGAGCAGGGCAATTTCGGAGCTTCTGATATCGGATTGCCAACGCAACTGGTTGTTG
>DATFLY010000074.1:0-32299 GCA_035267185.1 Lysobacterales bacterium
TGGATGACCGGCATGTGGTTTGACCCGGATCGCAGTGGCGAGGGATTCCATATTTTTGTGCTGGATGATGAACGTGCTGTTGTGACCTGGTTCAGCTGGAGCCCGAACGGCGGACAGGCCTGGTTCCTCGGAATTGGCAAAGTGGAAGGAAACAGCATCATTGTCAGCGAAACTGAAATCACCAGCGGTACGGTTTTCGGTGAAGATTTCAACAGTGATGACGTGGTTCGATCAAATTGGGGAACCATCCGGATCAGCTACGAGGATTGTGTCAATGCAAACGTCACCTTCGTAAGCGACGCTGGTGAATTTGGAAATGGAGGCTATCGCCTGGAGCGTCTCAGCACGCCCAGAGGTGTCAACTGCCAGGACATGATCACTTCAGGTGGCAACACCGGGAGATTCACCAGCGCCTGGTTTGACCCAACCCGCTCGGGTGAGGGCTGGTTCTTTGAAGAGCTCGCCGATGGGCGCGTGCTGGTCACCTGGTACACCTACGACCTCGACGGCAACCAGATGTGGTTGCTGGGCGTTGGCAATGTGGTCAATGGCATGGTTGAAGTACCTGAAATGCTGATTGTGAGCGGAGGCATCTTCGGTCCCGATTTCGATCCCGATGCCATTGCCGAACGTGCGTGGGGCAGCCTGCGATTTGAGAAAACCGATTGTACTTCAGGACAAATCAGTTTCGAGGCGATTGATTCGGCGTTTGGATCAGCAACCCGGGAAGTCATTTTGCTTGCCGGTGTCGATGGACTGGGTTGCGCCGATTAGAAGCCGTCCTTTTTGACCTGGCTAAATGCTGCGAGTCGCAACCGCCGGTGGAATTGCCGCCGCACGTCTGGCCGGTATGAATACCGCCAATGACGAAAGAACCCACAGCGTCACAATTCCGATGGGAAGAAATCGCCAGTCAAGCCGCGGTATCTGGAACGAAACCTCCAGCCAATAGGCCGTGGCAATGGTCAGCACAACACCGAAAACCGCCCCCACCGTTGTGATCACCCAGTTTTCCAGAACAAACTGCTTGATGATGTCCAGCTTGCGGGCACCCAGTGCCCGTCGCGTTCCAATTTGCTTGGTTCGTTGCGTGACATGAAACGATGACAACCCCACCAACACCAGGATCGTCAGACCGATCAGCAATGAAATGACGATCCCAAGGATGATTGCCATACCCCGATCACGTCGGTAGCTGTTATTGGCCAACTCCTCGAGAGACCGAACCGACTTGACCACCCGGCGTGGGTTGGATTGTCCCAGCTTCTGCTCAATAATCGGCATCAGCTCATCGCGCCTGCCCGGCTCTGTTCGAATAATGTATTTATTGGTCGTATACCCCGGATTTCCCGGCTGAACCACGACATGGCCAAGTTTGTCCCAATTGATCCATGAACCATGCATATGACCAATGATGCCGACAATGGTCGATGGCTCCATGCTGCCCCAGTAGACGGTCTTGCCAAGGGCTTCTTCATCCGGAAACATTGCATCAGCCAGTTCCTGGGTGACCAGGACGGAAGCCGGGGCCGGCAGGTCAGAGTTGGGCAGAATATAGTCAATCTCTTCGGGAAGAAAATTTCGCCCTCTGTCGAGTTTTACTCCCAGCGCATCCAGGCCCTGCTCACCCCATCGATACCGGGCGGTCGAGGTTGAATCTAGCGACTCATCCGGAACCGTTCGAAGTCCGGTTCCAGATCCGGAGCCACTCAGGGGCACATGGTTGGAAACAGTGGAAGCAACCACGCCGGGAATGCCCCTGATCAGGTCCATGTCGTTTCGAATGCTGTCGACAACATCAAAATCCTCGCCGAATCCACGAACATAGACAGTGACCACATTGTCCACATCAATTCCCGGATCACGATTCATCTTCTCGATTCTCTGCAAAACGATAAACAGGGAATTAATAACAATCGCAAGAGTGACTGCAATTTGAAGCGCAACCAGGAATGGCCCTGTCTTGCTGCGCATCAGGGCTGAAAGCATTGGGCGAATTCCCATCGATCCACTCCTACATGGTTTTAAGTTGTGATGCTGGCGGAATCCTGCAAACCCGCCACGCCGGATAGAGACCGGCAAGAATGCCGCTGATGATCGATACACCGACTGCTGTTAGCGTCATGACCCAGTCGAGCCGGGCCAGCCCTGCGGGTGAATCGTAAAGGGCCTCAATGCCCTGCAACCCAAGCCCGGCGAGCGCGAGCCCCAGCACACCACCGATGAACCCGATCACAACCACTTCCACGATCTGCTGTTTAAAAATCGTATCCCGGCTGGCGCCAAGTGCGCGCCGAAGACTGACTTCACCTTTCTTGCCAACAAATTTGGTCAGCAACAGGGCAATGGTGCTGATGATGCAAACCAGGAGGAACATGAAGGACAAACCCACCAGTACCCTGGCATCGTTGGCAACCACCTCGTGGTATTCCATCCACTCCATGACATCGTAGATGTTATTGTTCATAGGGCGTTCAAACCGGCCCAGCTGTTTTTGCCCCTCAACGTAGGCATCAAGATGATCGACATAAGTTTCGCGATCACGGCTGCTGTCCAGCTCAACGAAATACTGTATCCAGAGCGATTCGGAGTTCAGCCATTGCTCGAAGGTCTCAATGGATTCTGACTTCCAGCCCCAGTCACTACCCTCGGAAATAAGCTCCAGTTCTCTGGTCAGGCTGAACGGAACGAACATATCCTGAACCTCCTGGAATCCGCCGTTGATCGGGTCGTAAAACCTTGGTGTCGGCTCCCAGGTATCGGTCACTCCGACAACCCGGAATCTTCGCTGCTGAATCGTCAGGTACTCACCTACACTATCCTCCCCCCCAAATAATCGCTCGTTCAGGGATCGGGAGAGTACAACCACGGTTTCCGCATTCTGATCGGAGTCTTTACCCCACCCGCTTCCGTAAAGAAACGGCACATTAAACATGGGAAAGAAGTCTGCCGTTGCAACCCGGCCACCAGCTTCAAAGGGCACTTCACCATCGACGCGGGGTTCAATAATAAGGCTGGTCTCGAACATGGCCGTCTGGCGCTTTCCGGCCGCCAGCCGCTCAAGACGTTCGGCATCGGCAAACGTCAGCTGATGCGGTGCTCTTTCAGGACGGTCATCATCAAACGGACGAAGTGGATCCCAGCTATCAAGCGTGATCGCAAAAAGCACATCACTTTTTTCTGGTATCGGATTTCCGCTCATCATGTAATGAACGGTTAGCGTGGTCATGCTGACGCCAACGCCCACGCCTATGGCTGCAACCATGAGCAGTGTCATGATCGGATTGCGTCGCATACTCCAGAGTGCAAGTTTTAAGTTGTATTTGAGCATTACAGTCTTAGATGCCGGAAAATCAAAAAGGGTTAGTAAGAAAAGACGCACCAAAATCAGGTTCGTTACATTTTGCTTGCAATTCGTCCAAAGATACGTGACCATATAGTCACGTATTGAGAGACAGGCCCCCAATGGCGAACAAACAGAAGCAAAGCATTCCGGACAACGCCATCTGGAGCGCACTCAATGACCCATCAAGAAGGCAAATCCTGGATATGTTGAGAGTCTCACCTATGACAACGGGTGAAATCTGTGAACATTTCGAGTTCACGCGCTTTGCCGTCATGAAGCATCTCAAGTTGCTCGAAAAAGCAGGCCTTGTGATTTCAGCAAAGTCAGGGCGGGAAAGAACCAACCACCTGAATCCGGTTCCCCTCCAGGAAATGTACCGCCGATGGATCAAACCTTTTGAACAATTACCTGCAGACCGGCTGCTGCGGCTAAAAAAGCTGGCAGCAAGTCTCTAAGGAGAAAGTGATGAAAACCGAATCAAGCAATATTGGCAATGTCAGCATGGAAATCACCATCGAGGCCACTCCTGCAAAAGTATGGGAGGCACTGACTTCACATATCGGAGAGTGGTGGCCCGACGATTTCTATGCCGGCGGTTCTGCCGGTGCAAGGAATTTCCTGCTCGAAACCGAACCAGGCGGAAGAATGTATGAATCGTGGGACGGAGGTGGTGGAACCCAGTGGGGCACCGTGGTCACCGCTGACCCTGAAAAGACCCTGCAAATTGTTGGAAACCAGTTTCCCAATTGGGGTGGCCCGATTCAGTGGTATGGCACATGGAATCTGGAAGAATTCGAGGGTGGGACAAAACTGAGATTTGATGAAGCCGCGGTCGGAAATATCACAGAAGGCACCATGAGGGAAAAAGACCAGGGATGGCAATACCTGTGGGCCACTCTAAAAGCTCATGCAGAGGGCCAGCCTGCACCGTCTTGGCCTGATTCCTGATCAGTGGGTGCCTGCGCCACGAGCCGGAAGGAGAACTTCACGTATTGAAGGCTGTGAAACAGAGGCTACAAAAGTGTTCGAGACGCAGCCCCTTACAGGCTGCGTCTGTCTTAAAATTAACGCTTGGAGGTGATGGCAGCACACATATAGAGCTTCTCGGTATCAGGCCAGGACCAGACCATCACCCGCTTGGCCTCGCCTGAACCGCCTGTATCGTGATCTTCGAACCAGAATTTGACCGGCCCGCCCTCGGTATCAATCGTCACGATTCCGTTCCAGTCTGCTGTCGCCTCAACAATTTTCAGCTTCTTGCATTCATGAAAACGGGTACCGACTTTCTCGCGCAGGCAGCGCTCAACCCTTCGGGGATCAACTGTGATTTCGTGGCTGGCCAGCGCACCACTTTTTACCTCGTCAACCTCAGCACAACCAAACGTTGATTTCGATTTAATGCTGAAAGGCGAACTGGTTTGCGGCTCGTTGCCATCACTACCGTCCTGGGCCAGAAGCGCCGGTGATACCATCAGGAGTAACACCAGGCCGAATGTTGCGATAAATACTGAATTCAATTTGCGTAATGTCTTCATAATCGTGTGCCCTCAACCAATATTTTCCTAAATAGTTCTTCGGACTGCTTCGGAAACATTTCTCTGTTAGACGCCATTGAGCCAGTAAACGTTACGTATTCAAAGATTTTGAGTGGAAGGATTCGATAGACCGAGACTTCGATACGCGGAGGCGTCCATCACAGTTACGAAAACGAGATTTTGAGTAAATTAACGCCCTCAGGGATTCATGACTTCTGCCGGATCGACTGATAAGCATCAAGCGCCCTGACCCGGGCTTCGGCATGATCAACAACAGGTCTGGGGTAGTTTTTACCAAGTCTCAGGCCAGCTTGCTCCAACACGTCATCCGGGGCCTGCCAGGGCTGATTCAGATACTTATTCGGGAGGTCACCCAGTTCAGGGACCCATTGACGGATATAGTCACCTTCACCATCAAACTTCTCACCCTGGGTCATCGGATTGAACACCCGGAAGTAAGGCGCAGCATCGGCGCCGCTTCCTGCGATCCACTGCCATCCCATGGTGTTGTTGGCAAGATCCGCATCCACAAGCGTGTCCCAGAACCAGCGGGCACCCTCATGCCAGTGGATCATCAGGTCCTTCACAAGAAATGAACCAACGATCATGCGAACCCGGTTGTGCATCCAGCCGGTATGCCACAATTCCCGCATTCCAGCATCGACAATCGGAAAACCGGTCTGCCCTTTTTGCCAGGCTTGCAATTGTTCCTTTGATTCACGCCATGGAAATGCATCAAACTTGCGATTGAGATTTTGCTCGGTTGTTTCAGGAAAGTGATAGAGCAGGTGGTGCGCAAATTCGCGCCAGACAATCTGTTTCAAATAGGGCGTCACCTTGTCAGCCCGGCTGGCTGTTTCGTGAAAAATCCTGCGAGGGCTGATTTCACCAAAGTGCAAATGGGGAGACAATCGCGAGGTTCCCGGCTGACCTGGCAAATCCCGACGAATGTCATACTTTTCAACAGCGCTTTCCAGGAACGCTTCCAGCCTGGCTTTGGCGCCCTTTTCACCTGGCTGCCAGGCTTCGATGATGCTTTTATGCCAGGGGATACTCGGCAATAAGCCCAGGTCTTCAACTGAAACCGATGCAGGCCATTGATCGGGACCTGGAATTTCGGTCTCCCGTGGCAATGGTTGAGAGGGCATTCCCCGGCTTTCGAGCGCCCGCCAGAATGGTGTGTAAACCTTGTAAGGTGTGCCCTGTTTGTTCTTCACTTCCCAGGGCTCATACAGAAGCGACCCATTGAAGCTCCTGACTTCGAGCCCCTGCTCATGCAATGATTCCTTGATCGCCTTGTCGCGGGATATGGTCTCCGGCTCGTACAGACGGTTCCAGTAAATGTGGCTGGCATTCGTCTCGGCAACCAGGTTCTGCAGCAATTCCAGCTCAGAGCCCTCCCGCAAAACCAGCCGGGAGTCGATCGAATCCAGTTCTGCTGACAGGGATTTTAATGATTCGTGCAACCAGACTCTGGTTGCAGCGCCCTCCCCCCATTTTCCGTCATCATCGGGCACGTGGAGATAGACCGGGATCACTGCTTCGTTTTCTTCCACGGCCGCACGCAGCGCCGGGTTGTCATCCAGTCGCAGGTCCTTTCGAAACCAGAAGATGGCCGTTTGTCTGGTCAAATTGTTTTCCTGATTGGCTACCGGGACTTACAATGCGGTCTCTCGTGCCAAACGCAACCTTCATCAGGCCAACCGCTAAGAGAAACACATATGAACCTGGACAAACTTAATCAATGGTTGACGCTTCTGGCAAACCTGGGCGTCCTGGTTGGCCTGGTATTCCTGATCGTTGAATTGAATCAGTCCAATCGGATCGCGGTTTACCAGGCGGAGAGCACCAGAACCTCACAGTTTCTGAGCATGAACACCTCGCGAATAGAAAATCCGGAAATCATTGTGAAACTCATGGATCCCGATCCGGAGCTGAATGAAATCGAATGGGTTCAGGCGCTGTATACCGCCCGCCAGCAGACCAACACCTGGATTGATGCAGAAAACGCCGTCATCAATGGCCTGATATCCGATGCGACCTACCAGGGCATCTTCAACGACATCGATACTGTTATTCAGGAAATGCCTGGTCTGATTCCGGCTTTTGAATATCTTTTTGAAGCCTATAAGCTGGATGAGGACACCAACCTGGAAACCATGGCATACCTGCTGAATTCGGTCAATGAATACAAGGAACAGAATGCGTTGGGTGACCAGATCCCTTAAATCAACATATATACACCAGCGTTATCGGGGAGCACCCGGCTTTATCGGGCAACATTAAATCTCTGCCGAATATAGTTTCCGTTTTCCAGTTCTTCGAGAACTGCAAACGCAAAATCCTCGGGTGAAATCTGGGATGGGGCACCATCCGGGTCTCTCAACAATACATCTCCACCCCATCGCACCTCGCCTGTTTTACCTTCCAGCCGCAGGCCATTAGGCGGACAGGCAACTGTCCAGTTCACACCTTCACTGTTACGAAAGGTTTCCAGCGCAATCTCGTGGCCGTAAAACATTTCATAGTATTGATGATCTTCCGACACACGACCCAGGTCCAGGAGCGTCTTGCCATCCTCATAAATCAGCGTGAACAGGTTGCCGACAAAAATCAGCCTCGGACCGTCATCACCAAATTCACTGAGCACCTGGACAAGGCTCTCGGCCGCCGTTGCCGCAATGTACTCAGCCGGGTCGTCACTTGCCGGAGGACCACCAACAGAGACAATCACGGCATCATTGTCAGCAATCAATTCCGCAGTCCGGTCACGATCAAGGATGTCACCGGTTTCCACATTGATACGCCCGTCGAATGCTTCCAGCCGACTGGCGTCACGTGACACGCCGGTAACTTCGTAGCCGCGTATCAAGGCTTCTTCAACAATCTCACCACCAATTTTGCCACTGGCGCCGTAGATAAGCAGACGTTGATTGTCTTCAGATTGGGCCAGTACGCCATGCGTGGATGACAAGCAAAGAATGCAAGATACAAGGATAGTTGATAATTTTATTTTCATAGTGCTACAGGAATTTTCAATCATTTAATTCAGTTCTGGATAATCAGCGTTTGCGCTCCTAAGAACTCCGGCTCGGAAAAAAAGTTCGATTGGATGTTCACCCTCCATGAGGGCTGTGTTTGTCAGCTGGCCGTATACCAGGACAGTTCCGCGTTATTTCGAAGGTACAGAGGATGTCGAGGCTCACCTGTTTGGGTCTTGCCAAAACACCGCACTCTGCCAAGCAATGGAAGCAATTTTTCAGACTGCTCTCTGTGCGTTCCATGGTTCCCCCAACACACGATGGTCTGGTTGGCAATTGATTGTGCAGCCTGCAGCCAGTGCCCATTCTCTGCTCTGACAGGCCTGGAAGCTCGTTTTAAATCCTGCGGATGAGTCGCGCAATAAGAGAAAAGGTTGCCCACCATCACGCCACTGGCGCCTTCGCGTTTGGCAAATCCAATACAACGGCGAATGGTTGGATCGTTGGTTTGTTCATCTGCCACCGACGGATTCAGTCCCACGAACAGGACCATGTTTTCAAGCCCGCCCCAGCAACGCCACAGTAAAAACCGGTGTTTCCGGTCACGGGAAAACTCAGCGCCTGTATTCCTCTCGCTGATTCTGGATTCTATCCGGAATAAGTCAGTATTCATCTGATTCATGACCATCAGTGGTCGTATCGGTATTGCACAGGGGATATGATTGCAGGATTCACTTGCCTAGACCAACGTTCAACCGGACCCAATCAAGAGAACTCTGACAATGCGATTCATCATTTCGATATTTATTTCCATTGCCACACTCACCCCTTCCACCCTGTTATGGGCGGAAACGGAAGATGTGGATTACAGCGTTAATTTCCTCGGCCGCTCGATCAACCTCGAACCCTATTTCCAGGGCTATCCCTATGGGAGTTGGAACGCGAATTTTGATTCCGGAAAACTGTTGTACAGGCATACAACCCCGGAAGGCACCTGGATGATGATCCAGGATTTCACAGACGATGGCCTGATCGATCCTGAAGCCGGCAGGAAATTGATGGACATTGACCTGTCGACGCGCAACCTGTGGACCATGCGCTACGACGAACTGGGCGGTGACATGATCGTGCTGGGCGATGAGCGAAATGACGAGGTACTCAACCTGTTCCGAATGTCGCTGACCGATGGGTCTTTGAAGAAACTGACCGATGTTCCCTACATTTATGGCTGGGATTTTTCAAAGGACAAAAAGAAAATCGGCTATATCGCTCGTTACGGCGCACAACAGCCTTATCGTAATTGCCTGACACTCCTGGACCTGGAATCTGGCGAAAACACCGAGGTATTTTGCGAAGAGAATGGCGAGCATCGCATTGTCTGGACCACGGTTAACTTTTCACCGGATGATCGTGGTGTGGTGGTTAGGCTGAACAAGGACGGTCATCGGCGTAACGGCAACCTGGCCTGGATCGACCTTGAAAACCCGTCTATCGACATCCTGCTTCCGGAAGGCACCGAGCGCCAGTCACTATTCAGCGATACCGACGGCTGGCTGGATAACGACCGATTTATCTACCAGTCTGACGAAACCGGTTATGCCAACCTGTATGTTTATGACCTTGAATCCCGAAGCGCAAGACCCCTGACTTCAGTTGAAGAACAGGCCTGGTTTGCCGGACTGGAAATCGATGGAGAGCGCTATATTTTTCAGGTGCTGGATCGCCCCTATGAAAACGCCATGCAGGTGCTGACCATGGACGGTGAGAAAATCGGCGAAATGGTGCTCGACCAGAATGTCGGTGCTGTCGGTTTTGATGACAAGAACCAGTTCATGCTGTCGATGACTTCGGCTGCATCACCTTTCAGTGCTGATCGCATGAGTATCGGAGTTGATGATGGCAAAGCCACCTTCTCGATGGCACCAGGCATCCGCCTGCCACAGGATTACGCCAACGCCATCCAGCAATGCAATGTTGAACGCGTCAGTTTTTCAACATTCGATATTGATCCGGCCACCGGTGAGAACCGCATGCTTCATGCATTCCTGATGACACCTAAAAACCCCCGGGCCAACAAGGATCTGAACCTGGCGGTCATCACCTCATTTTACGGTGGTGGTAATTCTTTCAGCACCACGCAACAGATTTTTTGCGAAGCAGGCATCGCCTGGTTCTCTCCTTCTGTTCGCGGCAGCTTTGGCTTTGGCAAGGATTTCATGGCGCTGAACGATCGTGACCTGGGTGGCGATGAGATCATTGATCTGTTCTATGCAGCACAGTTCCTGGAAAAGAAACTGGGACTGGATCCATCGCAGATCGGCGTGGCTGGCGGTTCACATGGCGGGTACGCCACAATGCGCGCATTGACCTTTCCAGCGCACACCAACAATCGCAATGAGTCATACGATTTCGGTTTCGGCATGAGCCATGCCGGTTTTTCAAGCATCGTGACGTTTTACGATGCCACCAACATTCCTGACTGGATCATTCTGGAAGCCGGCGACCCGGCAACCGAGCGCGAGAAACTGGAAGACCGCTCACCGATGAATCATGTGGACCTGCTGGATTCACCCATCCTCCTGACTCATGGCGAAAATGACAGCCGTGTCGGGGTTTCGGAAAGCCGCCAGTTCGTGGAAATCGCAGAGGAACTGGACAAGCCGGTGACCTATGTCGAATTCGAGGGCCAGGGCCACGGGGTCTCCGGATTGCGCAACAACGTCACCTTTTTCCAGACACGTTTTGATTTCCTGACAGATGTCGTATGCGCGGGTAACGAAAACCGAATTGCAGAATGCAGTCCTGATCCAGGAGCAAGATAGAAACGAGGTAATCACCGAATGACAAAAGTTGATGTAGTCACGGCACATGTCGTACCCCGGTTGCGACTGCAACTTGTTGCAAGTGAACGAATTTCGAAAGGCGAAGTGATCGTCAGGAGCAATGAAAGAGAAGTCCAACAGGACAGAACCTGGCGAACCCTTCAGGTTGGCGAGAATCGTCACCTGAGAAATGAGTTTCTGAACTTCGCGGATCATAGCTGTGACCCCAATGCCGTACTTGACTCCGACAAGCTCACGCTGATCGCTGTCCGTGAAATCAGGCAGGGTGAGGCGGTAACATTTTTCTACCCCGGATCCGAGGTTGAGCTTTCACAGTCTTTCGAGTGTCAATGCGGCGCTGACCAGTGCCTGAAGCAAATCCGGGGCGGCTTCTACCTGACACCTGACCAGATGCGATGGGTATTGCACAAAGGCTACGCCACCAATTTCATGAAACGACACTTTGAGCGGCTGCTGGAATCGCGGCCGAGACCTGAAGCCAGGATATCCTGACAATCCGGTTGCCGGCGCTATTTACTCTGGGCCATCCCGCTCTATCCTGACCTTCAGAGCCATTCGGTCGTCGCATTCCTCGGCTGTGAACTTCAGGTCGAGTTCAATCACGCTGTCACCCTTTCTGGGGACGTGATTCAGCCCTTTCATCAAAAATCCGCCAACCGTGTGATATTCATTGGGAGTTACATGAAGGCCATTCTGTACAAGTAAAACCGACAATCGCTTTGTTAAAATCCATAAATGGCCATTTGCACGAAGGAAATAGAACGGCTAAGGCAAGAAACACCTGGCTGCCACAAGCGTATTCATTTCAATAACGCCGGTGCCGGCCTGATGCCGCAACCTGTTCTGGATGCCATACAGGAACACCTGGAACTGGAAGCCAGCATCGGGGGATACGAAGCACACTCGGCAAGAGCCAAAGAACTCGATGCATCCTATGCCTCGGTAGCAAACCTGCTGGGAACAAAACCCAGAAACATTGCATTTGTTGAAAACGCGACGGTCGCTTTTTCACAGGCGTTGTCTTCAATAGCCCTGAGGCCTGGCGACGTCATCCTGACCAGTGAGGATGACTATATTTCCAACCAGATCATGTTTCTCTCGCTGGCACGCAGACTTGGCGTCAGGATCGAACGCGCACCGGTACTGGAAACAGGCGGAGTCAATGCTGAGGCCATGGAGCAGATGATGGATCAGTATTCCCCGGAACTGGTAACCCTGACACATATTCCAACCAATTCGGGACTGGTTCAGCCAGTCGAAGCCATCGGCAAGGCTTGTCGCGAACGCGACCTTCTCTACCTTGTTGATGCCTGCCAGTCGGTTGGACAGCGCAATGTCGATGCTGAATCAATTGGTTGTGATTTTTTGTGTGCAACCAGCCGCAAATTTCTGCGTGGGCCACGAGGCGCAGGATTCCTGTATGTTTCTGACAGGGTTCTTGATTCCGGGTTGGAACCGTTATACATCGACATGCGTGGCGCTCGCTGGACAGATCCGGACGTTTATCAACCGGTGGACTCAGCCAGTCGCTTTGAAAACTGGGAATTCGCCTATGCTCTCGTGCTCGGCACCGGAGTTGCAGCAGAATACGCCATGGCAATCGGCCTGGGCGCAATTTCTGAAAGAGCCTGTCAACTGGCAGATGACCTTCGAGACCAACTGGAAGCCCGGGACCTTGAGGTGCTTGATCTGGGTGAGAATCCCGGCGCGATTGTGACGGTTTATCCGCCTGGGTTCGAACCGCGTGAACTGATGGCCCGGTTGCACGACCACCGAATCAATGCCTCGATCAGCCTTCGAGAATATGCCGTGCTGGATTTCGACCGAAAAGGCGTTCCATGGGCACTACGGCTTTCTCCCCATTATTACAACACTGAAGAAGAGGTCAGAATGGTTTCACGTTTCTTTGACTGACGGCCGCTTAATCTGCATCCCTGGTTCAGTATCGAGCGTCAAGTTCAGACAATGAAAATCCTATATAAATCATTAGTTAAGCTAATACTCCTTATTCTGATTATCTTGTTTTCGGGGACAAGCCTTATGGCTGTTGAAGAGCCGGAATACCGGGTTATTCAAACCGATGGGCCCATCGAGATACGTGATTACGAGGCCATGGTGGTGGCAGAAACCATTGTGGCAGCGCCTTTTGAAAGAGCCGGAAACAGCGCGTTTCGAGGATTATTCAATTACATTTCCGACAACGACATTTCGATGACGGCGCCTGTCACCCAGGAAGCTGCAGATGAAGGCTGGGCTGTGCGCTTTATCATGCCTGAAGGATCTGCGCTTGAATCACTGCCAAAGCCAACCACTTCGAATGTTGTATTAAAACCCGTCCCTGCACAGCGGGTGGCCGTGATTCGTTATTCCGGAACCTGGAGCAGCGATAAATACAATGACCATCTGAACAACCTGGAATCGTGGGTTGAAAGCAACGGTTTCGAGACGATTGGCGAGCCTGTTTGGGCGCGCTACAACGGACCGTTCACAATGTGGTTTCTGAGGCGAAACGAAATTCTCCTGCCAATTCGCCAATGACTGGTAAAATACTTAGCCTGATGTTGGCAATTAGTGGAGATACAAAACGATGGGAGAGAACCTGAGCCTGACGACTCTGGCAGTCATTACTGGATTGATCGTACTTGCGATCATTCTGACTTACTTTGGATTCAAAAAAATACCACGGCGTCAAAAACCAAGATATAAAACGGTTGCGGAACAGGCCCAACTGAATTCGAAAGAGCAAACTAAAGAAGCCAGGGATTCAGAGTGAATTTCTCACTGACAAAGCCGGTCTGCTGACTGTCAGTCGACAAACTTTTAAGTCTTCAGCACTCAGGAAATTCCAGTCCGGTCATGAGAAGAATATGTCTGTCGAAGCGCGCCCGCACCTTCGAAGCGAAAATTGAAGTTTCCTGTAACACCATTGACCCTGCTTTATGAATTCTACTAGCGGTTAAGGATGGCAATGGAGCCACCAACACATGTATGGTGTCGCCCAAATAAGGAGAAAACCGTGCGCACCACACCCTGCCCATCAACTTTTAATACCGGCCTCTTCACGCTTTTTTTTGCGGTGTTTGTATCGTCGTCTGCATTTGCAACCAATGTCTTGATTGAAACACCGCTGGGTGACATCAAGGTCGAATTATTTGATGAGGAGACGCCTTTCACGGTAGGAAACTTTCTCAACTACGTGGCTACTGACCTTTACGTTGACTCGTTTATCCATAGAAGCGAGCCGAATTTCGTTGTACAGGGTGGTGGCTTCATATTTCAAGATGGCGTCGCATCGGATGTCCTGACCGGCATACCCATTCCTAATGAGCCTGGCATATCCAACACACGCGGGACCATCGCGATGGCCAAGCAGCCTGGCAACCCGAACAGTGCGACCAGCCAGTGGTTTATCAATGTTGCCGATAATTCTGAAAGCCTGGACGACCAAAATGGTGGTTTTACTGTTTTCGGGGAGGTCATTGGCGATGGAATGCTGGTGGTCGATGCGATCAACGACCTTCCTCTCCTGACCTTGTTCGCTCCATTCGAGCGTTTGCCTTTGATTGACTATCCTGGAAGCGGAAATATTCTGCAGGAAAACATCGTATTCACCAATATCAGTGTCCTGCCGGATTTCGTTATTAACGCTGGCCTTAACGATGCCTGGTTTAATTCAGCAACGGCGGGACAAGGGTTCTTCATTACTGTGTTTCCTGACAGGGGCGAGATATTTCTTGCCTGGTTCACCTACGATACCGAGCGCCCGCCAGAGTCAGTCCAGGCCATTCTGGGTGCTCCGGGTGCCCGCTGGCTGACTGCCTTCGGAGAATATGAAAACAACACTGCAGTCCTTGAAATCGAACTGACGCAAGGCGGAATTTTCGATGCAGCATCGCCCGTGCCAACTCAAAGCAACGACGGCACCATCACACTGGAATTCAGTGACTGCGAGAACGGCCTGGTGACTTACGATATCCCCTCCATCGATCAACAGGGTGAGATTCCGATTGAGCGAATCGCGCTGGACAACGTTGCGCGATGCGAACAACTGGCAGCCGGGGAGTAAGGGTTCGCGGTTGAATAATATCGTTCAACAGACGGCTCCAGGGTTTGTGAAATGGTAAAGTGAGATGCTGAACCCGGCTTATTCGAATACGTTCCATGAACCCACGGAGTCTCTCTTGAAATACCTGTCCTTTTGTCTTGCCTTTATATTGTCATCTGCCAGCGTCATTGCTGCAGAGAACAGCGATTCATCCAACCGCAAATTCACCGCAGAACGCGTCTTCGACCTGGAATTTGCCAGGGACCCGCAAATCTCCCCTGATGGTAAAACCATCGCCTACGCCCGCACCTCGATGGATCGGCTGTCGGACAGAATGGTCGGTGAGGTCTGGTCCGTGGACACTGATTCTGGCAGGCAGCAACCATTAATTACCGGTCAAGGATCGATATCTTCTCCCCGCTGGTCACCTTCTGGCGACCGCCTGCTTTACCTCGGGTCCGTTAACGACAGACTACAGTTGCGAATCATGTACCTGGATAGTGGCAGAAGCTTTTCATTGGCTTTCCTGGATGAATCACCGAGCGCGCCTGCATGGTCCCCTGATGGCACGCAGGTTGCCTTTTCAATGTTCACACCTGGTGAGCCTCCGAAATTTGCAACGCCCCCGAAGGCACCGGAGGGCGCAAACTGGAACGAACCTGTTCGAATCTGGGACGATGTTCAGTACCGTTTTGACGGCAGGGGTTACCTGAGTGAAGGCGCCAGCCAGGTTTATGTGGTTTCATCACAAGGTGGCACTCCCCGAAAGATCACAAGCGGCCCCAATGGCTATGACAGTCCCGACTGGCTCGATAACGACACCGTGCTGGTGGTCGGAAACCCGGCACCCGATGCCGAGCTTGACCCGGTGGAAAACGAAATCCATGCGGTGGAACTGGCCGATCTTTCAATCCGCGCGCTGACCACGCGTGACGGTCCTGATTTTGATCCGAACGTATCACCAGACGGAAAACTGATTGCTTACCGTGGCTATGACGACAAGGTCCTGTCTTACCAGCAAACTGATCTTTATGTCATGGACGCCAACGGAGAAAACATCCGGAACCTGACTGACGAATATGACCGCAGCATCGACTCGATTGCCTGGCGTGACGGTTCATTGCTCGCTCAGGTCGAAGTCGATGGCGACATCGTCATCAATGAAATCACCCTGCGAGGGAAGATTTCGACTGTCCAGAGTGGCGTAGGCGGCACCTCGATTGGCCGCCCATATGCCGCCGGCTCATTCTCTGTTGCTGAAGAATCCGGCGCGATTGCCTATACCGCCGCCAGCCCGGACAGGCCAGCCGAGGTGGGTTTCAACAATGGCAGGGGTGGTCAGGTGCTGACTGCTCTTAACGAAGATTTGCTGGCTCATCTCGAGATGGCCACCATTGAAGAGTTCAAAACTCCATCATCATTTGATGGGCTTGAAATTGAAGCATGGGTTGCCCTGCCACCCGGTTTTAGCCCAGACGGCAGTTACCCGATGATCCTGGAAATTCATGGCGGACCGTACGCCATGTATGGCCCGAGCTTTGCTGCTGAGATCCAGAGATTTGCTGCCGAAGGATACGTCACCGTGTATGTCAATCCGCGCGGATCGACCGGTTATGGAGAGGAATTCGCCTTGTTGATCGACAAGGCCTACCCCGGAAATGATTACGACGATTTGATCAGCGTGGTCGATGCCCTGATTGAAAAGGATTATGTCAATCCTGATCGCCTGTTCGTAACAGGTGGCTCAGGCGGGGGCGTCCTGACCGCGTGGATCGTGGGTATGACCAACCGATTTGCCGCAGCCGCAACCATCAAGCCAGTCATCAACTGGTCAACCATGGCCTTGACCGGCGATATTGGCGCCTACGTCACCCGGCACTGGATTCGCGCGTATCCATGGGAAGACCGGGACGCTTTTTGGAAACTGTCGCCACTTTCATTAGTCGGTAACGTGGAAACACCAACAATGGTGATGGTTGGGGAGGAAGACTGGCGGACGCCAACCTGGGAGTCTGAACAGTTTTATGGCGCGCTGAAACTAAGAGGTATCGACACGGTACTGGTCAGGGTGCCCGGGGCACCGCACTCCATCGCCTCCCGACCCAGCCGCCTGATTTCAAAGACGGACAACATCATGGGCTGGTTCAGGAAATATGACCCGTCGGTCAATTCGGACTGACCTTCTGGTGATATTCGTTTCAAACCGCCGCAAAGTTCTGTTTGACGGCCGGAACTAACGATACCGGATGATAAAATTTACGCGTGCACTGAATCTGGCAGCTGTCCTGATACTAAGTGGTTTGGCAGACGAGGGTTTTGCTGCGCCCAGCGACCCAAACCTTCAGATCCGCAGTTTTGTAGAAAGCCTTGAAGCTGGAAACAAGCCGTTGGTTGCCGGCCGCGAGTTGATCGCACCGCAGCTGATTGAACGCATTTACCAAACCCGAAACCATGCGCCCATCTGGCTAAGTGGCGGGCCTCTCGAGAATGAGTGGCCCGGAATGCTTGATGCGATAGATGAATCTGTCAATCACGGGTTCTCCCCGGAGCGATACCATCGGACGGCCATCGAGCAACTGAGTTTGGCTTCCGATGGAACTGCTTTACTCGCGTTCGAACTATTGCTGACTGACGCATTTCTTGGCCAGGCGCTGCATCGAACCGTGGGCGCCGTCAATCCACAGACCCTGGACCCCGAATGGCAACTCCCGCATACAGAAGTGGATGTTGTCGCAATCCTCGACCAGGTGGTTGACGAAAAACGCCCAGCCAAGGCAGCGCTCAATGAACTATGGCCTGTAGATGAAGAGTATGGCCGGCTTCTGCAATGGCGGGCAGAGGTCTTCGCCTCCGGTGAAGTGACAATGGTTCAGGTTCCACCCGGACCATTGCTGAAGCCTGGTCATGAGGGTGAGCGAATTGTGCTGCTCAAAGAGCGACTCATGGGCGCTGGTGAACACACCGCGGTTTACAATGAAAATCTCAGGCAGGAAGTGATGGCTTTTCAGCAGTCTTCCGGACTGGAACCGGACGGTATTGTGGGAGACCATACGCTCGAGATGCTGAATGCGACCAGAGGGTCCTGGATTGATCGTTTAGATGCCAACCTGGAACGCTGGAGATGGTTGCCACGAGAAACGCCGGATGCCTACATACGCGTCAATATTGCCGCTTTTGTTTTAAGAGCAATGGAAAACGGTCGGGCGGCATTATCCATGGATGTGATTGTCGGTCAACCCTATCGGCGCACTCCGGTATTCACCGAGACCATCAAGTACCTGGTTCTCAATCCTTTCTGGAATGTGCCTTTCAGTATCGCGACCAGGGATAAGCTGCCCCTTTTAAAGTCCGATCCGGCGCCTCTGGCGCTGAACGGTTATGAAGTGCGAACTGACGGGTCTGAATCGTTCGTGACTGTAGACCAGATCAACTGGACAGAGGTCACACCCCGGTCATTCAGGTACCTGCTGCGTCAGCGCCCCGGAGCTGCCAATGCGTTGGGGCGCATCAAATTCATGCTGCCAAACCCTTATGCGGTCTATTTACATGATACGCCAAACCGGGAGTTATTCTCGCGCCAGGAACGTGCATTCAGTTCAGGTTGTATCAGGCTTGAACAGCCATTGAAGCTGGCTCAATGGCTGCTTTCGAGGGAAGGCAACCCGTACGCGAAACAGATCGATAACATGCTGGATTCCTTTGAGACCCGGACCATATACCTGGCTCAGCCAATGCCTGCTTACATCGTATACTTCACCGCGTTTTCAATGGAAGATGGCGCTGTAACTTTTCGCCGTGATATCTACGGGAGAGACCGCCTGATTATCGACGCCCTGAGAGAACAAAAATGATAACCTTCCGCGCCCGCCTGATTACAATTCTTACAGCTCTTGTCCTTTCATCATCAGCACTTGGATGGAATGACGATAGGCTGTCAGTCCCGGTGATGGTGAACGGGCACATCATTCCGTACCCGGAATTTGCAATATTCGTGATGCCAGGGACACCAATTTCCGCGGGTTTTGTCGATTCCGGCGGGGGCGCCAGTGTCAGGTGGGCGAATCAGGTGATGAACCACTCTTCCAGACAACTGGTCGCTCCCGACAATCCCGGCCTCGAAGTACTGGAAATTACCGATCACGCCACCGGGGAAAGTTGCGTGATCAGCGTCTTTACCATGGTTCCGGCTGCCAATGTCGGAAAGAACGGCAGGCTAAACGGCTACCGAATTGGCAGATATCCAGATGAGCCCTTGCGGGGCCTGGATATATATCTTCCCCCGAACGGCTTCGTGGAAGTGACCAGTAAGAACAGGCACACCAAAGTTTCGCCCAATTTCACGCTTGGTGAATTTGTCTCGAAGCAGGAATCCGGCTACCCGAAATACGTGGTGTTGCGGTCATCTTTACTGCTGAAACTGGAAAATATTCTGGCAACGCTGAACCTGCAGGGATATCCCACGGACGGTTTCGTCATCATGAGCGGGTACCGGACACCTTTTTACAACCGTGCGATCGGCAATGTGCAATACAGCCGCCACGTATGGGGTGGTGCCGCCGATGTCTTTATAAACAATTCCCCCATAGATGGAAAAATGGATGATCTTAATAAGGACGGAAAGGTGAACCGGGCTGATGCCCGGTGGCTGGCTGACTTTATTGAAAACATGTATGAACAGGGTTCGTTTGGCCCCAGGGTCGGCGGTGTCGGTGTTTATGGAAGCAACTCGGCACATGGACCTTTTGTTCATATCGATGTTCGCGGCACCAGGGCGCGCTGGTAGCCTGGTCAGAATCGCTGAGCACGGCTCCAAAAGTTGCACTTCGCCGCCAGAAAGTGCCTGATACTGCCAAAACAGATCCAGGATTCGAATCTGGCCCCGCATTCTCTCTCTGATCACTCCACCTTGTCGTAAATCCATGTGAATTCAGCGCTTTAGTCTGGAATCCTGTCCCGGATCCGGTCACTCTCATGGATCGCTGAACATAAGGTAAAGACCCATGAGCAGACTCAGAGCGAAATTACTGTCGGCCATTTTCCTGGCAATTTTCTTCCCATCAACTCAAATTCTTGCCCAGGATGAACAGCAATCAAATCCCCTTGCTATCCACATGAATCAGTGGCTGGTTGGGTCCCGGGAATGGACCACGCCAAACCCGGATCACAACCCGGAAGATGAAAACAGCTTTGCCGAGTTTCGCGTTTACTGGGACTGGGGCCCTTTTAACGAACAACTGCTTGGCAAGCTGTTTGGCGTGACAGACGACGGAAGAACTGCCCTGTTCTGGAACATGTACACCACCTTCAATCCAGCCACGCGGACCGTGATCTTCCAACAGGTTGGCTGGGGTGGCGCATATATCCAGGGTGAACACCCTGTGCGTGAAGAGCCACTCGCATTCGGTGAAGTGGAACGACTGGATACAGGCATGTATGCACCAGATGGTACGAGCAAACAAACAAGGCATGAAAACGTGTTCTATGACGATGGCAGTCATCAGGCCAATGTGTTTGAGCAGGACGAAAACGGCGACTGGAAGCAGACAAACACCTGGACCTGGAAGCTGGTGTCAGAAGAGCAGGTCCTGGGAACATCAATTTAGCAAATGCTGGTTAGTTCAGTGGACTGCGAAGCGCGCATCAATCAGCAGATGGTTCCGGGCGGGGCATTGATCGCTCTGCCTCCACATGCCAGATCTTTCTACAGATCCGTACTGACATAACGATGACAGGTTGACTCAGATCACCTCTATTCACTCATGGCATGATTAAATGCTTTTGCAATTTGTGATCATCATCAGGAAGATCACCAACGCAACACAAAAATGGCTGAGGTTAATGGAATGAAAATTACGGTACTGGGCGCCGGAGCAGGTGGTACAGCCGTTGCATTTGACTGTGCTTCGCATGGACATGAAGTGCGATTGTTCGATTTTGAACAGTTCCCCGAAAACATTGCAGCAATTCACGAGGCGGGTGGCATCAGGGCTGAAGGTGACATTGAAGGATTTGGCAGCATTAGCTATGCAGGCCATGACCTCGATACTGCGCTTCAGGATGCGCGTCTGATCTACGTGGTCGGCCCTGCTTACAGCACTGAACCGTTTGGTAAGGCGGTCGCCGGCAGGCTGAGTGAAGGACAAACCGTTGTTGTCACTCCCGGTTCCTGCGGCGGCGCACTGGCGTTTAAAAGAGCGGCGGGGCTTGATGTTGCAGACGACTCCATTCGTGTCGCCGAAACATCAACGCTGCATTATGCAGTGAGGCTGACCAGTCCGGGCCACATCAGGGTATTCCTGAAACTCAAAGCCGGTAACCTTCTGGCTGCTTTACCAGGAAACCACACCCAGGAGGTTCTCGACCTGATTGCAGACGTATATCCCAGTATGGAGCCGGCCAAAAGCATCATGCAGACCAGCCTGCAGAACGCCAATCCGATCATTCATCCCTCGGTCTCACTGTGTAATGCGGCTCGAATCGAACTGACCGGCGGAGATTTTCTATTCTACGAGGAAGGCGTGGGCGATGGGGTCGGTCGCCTGATCGAAGCACTGGACAATGAGCGTATTGAAATTGGCAGAAAGCTTGGCGTCGAGATCCTGAGCGACCCGGAACTGGGGATGCGCCAGGGCTACATGCACGCCAACAACTACGGTGAAGGCTATCGCAAAGCACCGGGATTTCTCGGCATCGGCGCCCAGCCACAACTTGATCATCGCTACCTGCACGAAGATGTGGGCTATGGATTGGTTTTCATGTCTGCCCTGGGCCGACAGGTTGGTGTCGGAACGCCCAGTATTGATGCTGTCATCAGGATTGCCTCTGTGGTGATGGCCCGTGACTATAATGGCGAAGCCTTGCGAACACCCGATACGCTCGGAATTTCCGGGATGTCGACCGGAGAGCTTGGAACGCTTTGAACCCGTATGCTTTATCCTGAGAAAATATGAAACTTGAATTCTTCGGAGCAGCAGGCGAAGTTACCGGCTCCTGCCACATCCTGCGCGCAGGCGGCAAGACCGTACTTCTTGACTGTGGACTGATCCAGGGCAGCCGCGCAGATGAAGAACGCAACGCTGACCCATTCCCTTTTGAAGCTTCAAGAATAGATGCGGTGGTGCTCAGCCATGCGCATCTTGACCATTGCGGACGCCTACCACTGCTGGTCAAACGCGGCTTTAAGGGGCCAATTTTTGCTCAGGAGGCATCCTGCGGCCTGGTTGGTATATTGCTGGCCGATGCTGCCAGGCTGGAACAAAGAGATGCCGATTACCTGAGTCGCAAGCAAAAACGAAACGTAAAACCACTGTTTACCGAGCAGCAGGCCTTCGCAGCGGTGGAAATGCTGAATCCTCAGCCATATCGAAAACCATTTGAGGTCGTACCAGGCATTGATGTTCGTTTTCGGGATGCCGGCCACATTCTTGGCTCCTGTGCTGTTGAGGTCAAAGTGGTCGAAAAAGGACTAAAGCGGCGCCTGGTTTTTTCCGGCGACCTGGGCCAGTACGACACGCCGATCCTGCATGATCCGGAGTGCATCGAAAGCGCAGACGTGGTCCTGATGGAGTCAACCTATGGTGGACGGCGTCACCGCGACAGAAGCGAAACCATCCGCGAAATCGGAGAAATCATTTCACGCGCTGGTTCTGGCAAAGGCAATATCCTGATTCCTGCATTTGCAATTGGTCGCAGCCAGGAAATTCTTTACCAGCTCGGCAAGCATTACGAGGAATGGGGCCTGCACCGGTTCCACATATTCCTGGACAGCCCAATGGCGATCGCGGCCTCAAACGTTTACTGGAACAACCAAAATCTCTACGACGAGGAAGCCACCCGGCTGAGCGAAGCAAACGGCGGTATGCCACTATTGCCCAACCTGCGCCTGACGCAGGAAACCGCGGACTCAATAGCCATCAATCGCATTCGCTCGGGCGCCATCATCATTGCCGGAAGTGGCATGTGCAATGGCGGTCGAATCGTTCATCACCTCAAGCACAACATTGAGCATTCACACAACCAGGTCATCGTGGTGGGCTACATGGCCAGGGGATCCCTGGGCCGAAAGCTTGTCGACCGAAAAGAGCGAATTCGGATCCACGGCGATGATTACCGGGTTCGTGCAACTGTACACACGGTTGGCGGACTTTCAGCACACGGCGACCAGGATGACCTGGCAAAGTGGTATGAATGTTTCGAGGGGCGCCCGCCTGTTTACCTGGTGCATGGCGAAGACGACGCGCAGTCAGATTTTGCCGATTACATGATGGCTCGAAATGGTGCTGACGTACGGATTCCAAAACCCGGAGATGTGCTTGACCTGGCCGCGCTGGGTCAATAGTTGTCATCAAAAATGGCATGGTTCTGAGTTGAGTGGTAAATTTCTGCACTGCCCTGCTTCCAAAAGAGTACCCACCATGCATCGAATCCTGATTTTCGTCGCTTTTACTTTGCTGTGTATGACCAGCGTTTCCGTCATTGCCGACGAACATGACAGCATGAAAGCTGTCCTGGTCACCGGCGCCAGCTCCGGCATCGGAGAAAAAATCACCGAGACCCTGGCAAACAATGGCTTCTATGTTTACGCCACCGCCCGAAAAGACGAGGATCTCGAGCGCCTCGATGCCATGGAAAACGTATCCTCAGTGCGCCTTGATGTCACCATTCCTGAGCAGGTTAATGCCGCCGCGGCTTTTGTAGAGTCTCAGGGCCGGGGCCTCTGGGGCGTGGTCAACAATGCCGGTGTGGCTTTTTATGGCCCATTGTCAGACGGACCCGAATCCGAACTCATGCTGACTTTCGACATCAATGTTTATGGCCCTTACCGCGTCAATCGTGCATTTTTACCAATGCTGATTGCGAGTGGCGGACGCACCACCACCATCAGCTCGATCTCGGCTTTCATTCCGGGCAACTCGGGCAGCTATTCAATGAGCAAGGCTGCAGTCGAGGGGTACACGGACACCCTGGCCAATGAGCTTGAACCAAAGGGTGTGCACGTCAGTGCTGTGGAGCCTGGCGCATTCAAATCCGAAATCGTGGATAAATTGAAAGCTCGTGCATTCGAGCTGGCAGAATCAGGAGAAATGGAGCTCGACGAAGATACCCGCAAGGCCCTGGAAGAAAGCGCAGCCAACCGCCAGACCATGAAAGAACCCACCGAGGTAGCCGAGGCTGTGCTCACACTCATGACCACGGACAATCCGAAACGACGCTACATGGTCACCCCGAATGCAGAGCAGGCAGACATTACCATTCGCTCTGCAATGCAAAGGATGCTCGAACTGAATGAGGATCAGCCCTATGAATATGATCGTGAAGGACTGATCAAAATGCTTGATGAGTTGCTGGCGGAAGAATAGCTTCCTCGCAAGTGGGAATCGTTTTCCCGGCAGCGGGAAAACGAACTTGTTGCGGTTGAGCAGCGTTTTTACATAAGCCAATAAATTCAGCGAGTTATCTGTTTGGCTCGAATCATGCATGTAGGATTGTATGATCAAACACCTTATGACTGCAGCGCTGCTGTTGCCCGTTTTCACCCATGCCGCAGGGCCATGCCCAGGCATGGTCATTACAAGCCGCGCGGAAGTCAGCGTATCCGACGGGACCAGCTACCAGGTAGAAACTTACTACCGCTCGGTTGAGGAATCTGTCGTCTCATTCAAGGGTCCAAATGCCAGTGATATTGTTTCGGAGGGACCATATGCCTGGTACAGGCAGGGTGAGAAAACCGGCCTGGCCGGAGAAACCGAGAAACGATTCGCCATCGGTCACCAATACCACGCGATGCTTGTTGCGTTCGATGACATCATGGTCAATGTCCAACCTGATCCCGATATCACTTTCCGAAACGAATCTCATAGCGGGCACACCGGGGACTATCCGTTCGGTGGAAAAATCAGCCTGATCGAAGGCAATCAATCCCGCCAGCCGAAAGGCTTTCTGATGTTGCTTCCTGACGAAACGCCCATCGAGGTCGTCCTGGATGACTGGCGCGCTAATGAATACGGAAATTCCCTGCCTTACCAGCTGACGATTTTTCATGGGGATCGGGTCTTTACCTATCGGTATGAACAAGTAGATTTCGATGAGGGCGATGCGGCATCTTTTCACCAGCAGTTTCCGGCGCCTGGCATTGGCGAGATTACAGAGTTCAGGGCGAAGCAGATTGCTCTGGCCATACAATGCAAAGATTCCCCATAGCCCGCCTGGCACCCGTCAGAATTTGTCATTCTTTCGCCACAGGTCCTGCAGGCTTCTGACGCAAGGAACTGCTACCATGATTCATCCCTGTTTGAGATTTGCCAGATGCCATTTCTTTCTCTTGTGATCCTGCTTTTCTTCCCCATTGCAGCTGCTGCACAAACCCCGCCTGATCAGCAACCGTTTGAGTGCAACTGGTGTGAACACTGGAACCAGCCCAGAGCACCATTCCAACTGTCAGAAAACAGCTGGTACGTCGGTACCAGGGGGCTGGCTTCAGTGTTGATCGTTGACTCAGGAGAGTTGGCTTTGATCGACGGGGCGTTACCTCAATCAGCCGAGCAAATCATTGAGAACATCGAATCACTTGGCTTCAACCCGCAGAACATCGATTGGATTCTCAATTCACATGCCCACTACGACCATGCTGGTGGCATCGCAGCCCTGGCGCGAATCACCGGTGCCCGGGTAGCCGCAGGCGAACGCGGTGTAATTGCATTGACCGAGGGGCCCTATCATCCGGAAGACCCTCAGGCCCGGTTTGGTGAGTCAGCGCGGTATCCATCTGTTGAAAAGGTTCACCCGGTCAATGACGGTGATGTGATCACAGTGGGTACCCTTGAAATCACCGCAGTGGCATCTCCGGGTCATGCACCAGGTGGAATGAGCTGGACGTGGAAGTCCTGCAACGAGGATTCAAAATGCCTGGACGTTGTCTTCCTCGACAGCCTGAATGCAGTCTCGGCAGACGGATACCGGTTCACCAATCACCCGCAAACGCTGGCTGAACTGGAAGCCAGCATCAAACGCATTGGAAAATTGCCCTGCGACATTGCCATCGCCGCACACCCCGACCAGGTTCCCGAGCCTGAAGCAGACCAAACGGTGTGTGCTGCCTATGCAGAAGCGGCGCGCAAACGACTGGATCGCAGGCTCAGCATGGAAGAGTAACCACCGGACTCCGGGCTGCAGCAAGGAGCAGACCAATCCTGCTGGTAGACTAGGTCAGTATGCATAAAGGATCTGTAGCCACACTGGTTGGAGTTGTCGTGGTGATCGGCGCGCTGGTCGCTGCGGAGTACTATTTTTTTGAGCACCGCCCAAGGGCTGCAGAAGCGGCGCTGGGCAACCCTGACTACAGCGCAGGTTTACCTGATACCAGCAATCTCGCCGGAGACGACACCAGGATCATCGAATGTGAGGACCCGGATGTCGGAAAGTTTTACACCGACGCCGAAAACTGTGAAGACGCCGAGCCACCAGACCCAAACCAGCCCCCTCCTCCATGAGAGTCGTCAATCCCTGCTGGCCGCCGATTTTAATTGGTCCCTGAGCTTCATCATCTCGGCCGTCCAGCGATAGTGATCAAATGACTTATCGGCAAACAAACTGAAAAACACCTCACCGGGAACCGCGTTAATTTGCCTGAGATCTGAAGCTTGCGCCTTCAAACGATTCTCAATCGACACACTGAGGCCATCAACTGCCCACTGATGCAGGGCAATAAATTCGTCAGCTCGCCCATTTTCTCTGGCAGCGGCAAGAAATTGTCCTGGTAGCTGGTACGCCGTGTAGGCTGAATCAAAATTGTCATGCAGGCGGACTTCTTCAACAATCAGGTCCAGGCCCTGCTCAGCCTGGTCATTGTCAATCAATACCCGTGCAGTCTGGCTCAGTGGGTAGGAAATGCCATATCGGTCGTATGGCTCAATCGGAAACCTCTCCCGGTATCCAGGAATATCGGATTCTGTGATCTCTTTCGTCATCTCAAATGCATTGATTCGAATGATCATCAGCCTTTGGGAAGCCACCCGGCCAAGTGCATCTGAACGATCGCGGAATTTCCAGTATCCGTCCCGTGCTGGCTCAGGTTCCAGATTGATGAAATGTGCCTCTGCTTTGAAGAACTGCTCGATCTCGCTCAATCCCTCGGTTCGCATTCGTGCGATTAGAGGCTCGGAAATCGACCTGCGCTCGGCGGTGGGCTCAAATTTCATCGCCTGGTTCATCAGCGTAACCACTTCACTGGGCCACAGATCAGGCTCTGCTCCACTGGCCCGCTCCAGGGGTGAAAAAATGACAACAAGAACGATGAATCCGAACAAAATAGGTCGGCTGGTCATGAGTATTCTCTCCAGTGGTCCATACACAGGTGCTTAAACTGACATCAGAGGTGTAGATTGGTCTTGTTTTCCTGAATGAATTAGGCTGAATTAGCCTGAATTGAGGAGCTGGGATGAAGGGTCTATCAACGATTGGAGACTGGCGGGTCAACTGGGACGCAGGCTGGATACAAAACCGCCGAAGTATTCTTAGACGCCGCATTTTCCTTGATTCACGAGTGCTCGCGGTGTTTCAGCAACTTGCCGAGCAGGCCGGACAAACGGTGTCAGTTGACGATATTCTCGACCAGGTATGGTCAAACCGCGTGGTCAGCCGGGACTCGGTGAGTACGGCGATTTACCAGCTTAGACAGGCATTGGGTGACAACAGTCAGCAACCCACTTACGTCAAAACAGAAGGCCGCCAGGGTTACCGCCTGGTTGCACCGGTCAGGTCTGCTCCCAACTGGCGGGGGGGCGCCATGCCTGCCATCATTTTTGCGCTTGTTGCGATCACTGCATTTGGTACCTACTCCTGGCAATCAGGTCAGAAGCTGACCCATGCTGACAGCCTGGTGGTGGTTGAACCACTTGAAGATCTGACCGAGGCTGATCAGCCAGTGCCTCTCCACTCGGCGATAGAGATGACCTTGCTGGACGAACTGGTGAATCGTTTACCAGGACGAGTGACCGGTCAACCTGCCGGGATTCATTCTGGCCTCACGCTGCAGCCCGCGATCGTGGCCTGCGACCTTGGACCAGTCCTGGTTGTTCACCTGATTGAAAATGCCACCAGCCGATACCTCTGGTCACAGGCCTACCGACTGGATGAGGAAGAATACGGCCCTGAAGAAGCCAGCCTGGTTCAGGAAGTGGCCCGCGATGTCAGCCAGGCCGTTTCAATGCTCTGATCAATTGGTTCGATGCGCCGCATCAATACAACGGGTGCGTTCTTCCCGGTCGGCAATTTTGGTGCATTCATTGATCTGGGTGTTCACGGATGGCTCAGCCGGCTGACTACCCGCGCAGGCTGCCAGTGCAAACAAAAGGGCAAGAGCCAGGCATAAAACCAATCTATTGAGACTGACTTTCATTGTTTAACCTGCTTATTGAAACCCGCCGATATTCTAACCACATTGCGAGGAGTCTATTTACTCCTCCGGTGCCTCATCGTTATTTTCTTCAACACCCTGGTCAGTTGCACATTGATTCTCAGAATTTGGAGTCGTCAGGCGCATCACACCTTCCTCGTCAACACCGATGTAGATATCACCATTCGGTGCCTGTTCCACGCCCCGAATGCGCCAGCCTTTGTCATCAAGCAGACGTTCCTGGTGAAGCACACGGCCATCCTCGACCACCAATCGATTGAGGTGGGTTTGAGCGAGGGCACCGTTAAACAGATTGCCTTTCCATTGCGGAAAGCGGTCTGAGTCGTAATACGCCATACCACTGGGGGCAATAGACGGTGTCCAGTAAAACAGGGGCTGCTCCATCCCGCCCGCATGGGTGATGCCATCACCAATCGGCCCACCACCATATTCTTCCCCGTAAGTGATCACCGGCCATCCGTAATTGACCCCACCCCGGATGATATTGACCTCATCGCCACCCTGGGGCCCATGTTCATTGATATAGACCGTTTTGGTTGAACGATCGATGGTCATGCCCTGCGGGTTTCGCACACCCAGCGCCCAGACTTCCGGTAAACCGTTTTCACCATCTGCATAAGGATTGTCAGGTGGAATACTTCCATCGGGATTAAACCGCAGAATCTTTCCGGCGTAGTGTTTTGGATTTTGCGCCTCATCTTTGAAGTCATATCCATCACCGGTGGACAGATACAAATGCTTCTCGCCCACTTCCAGTCGACCGCCGAAATGCCACTTGCCTGCGATTAACGTTGTGCTGCGGAAAATTTCTTTCGGATTGGTGAGGCGGGTGCCGTCAAGCTCAAATCGGGAAACCGCCAGGCCGTTGGCCTCCTCTGTCCCAATTCCATAGGCCAGGAAAATGTGTTTTGAAGTTGCAAAATCCCGCGCAAGCCGAACATCAAATAATCCCGAGCTCACCGGACCGCTGCGAAGCATTTCAGGCAGCCCTTCAACCTCAACAACCTTCCCGTTCGTAACATCCAGCAAACGCAGAATTCCAGGTTCCCGGTCACCAACCAGGACGTGTTTGTCATCAATAAAAGCAAAGCTCAGGGCGCGCCTGATATCACCGGCAACCTCCTCGACACAAAATGCCAGTCGTTCGCTGGCGATGGGTGCAAAAGCATTTGCCCAGGAGCTGAATGAGAGAACGGTAAAAAGCAAAACGAGCCTTGTTGTTTGATGCATGATTTCGCTTAAATTTTGAATTGGCGTGAGTCTACCAATCCATATCGTTCTTACACTCAGGATGCGTCTACACGAATGCTTTCCTCGGCAAGCAATTGGATGAATTCGGGCTCATCACGAATGGGGTCGTAATACGGCAGGTGTGGCTCTATAAATGGCATCACATTGCTGGGTTCCTCAATACCAGTTCGAATGCACTCCACCGCTGCCTGGGCAGCAGCGGCCATTCCCAGCAAACGACAGGCAAAATGCCATTTGTTGGTCAATACTGCAATGTCAGCGCTGGCGGTTCGCTGCCATCTCCGAATAAGCCCCTCGGTTTCCTCAGTATTGCCTTGAATGGCATTTAGCAGCGCCTCTGCCAACATTCTTTCCGTAGTTTGACCCAGTCTGTCACCAATCGGGGCCTGAGTAACCGCCTCGGCAAGCAGGACCACATACTTCCCAATGGCCTGTTCATCGTTCAGAAACCAGGAAGTCAGCAAACCACGAAATTCGTATTCTGTGATCAGATCCAGAGCAGGCCCATAAGGTCGAGCAATACTCTCCGACATTGACTCGTGAACCGTTCTAGCTGACTCAAATTCCCGATTCGCAACCATGGCATCCCAGACATCCAGTGCTCCATTGGGATTCTGAAACTCCGCCTGCAGCGCTTTGATTTCGGTAAGCCAGCGTTCCAGGTTTCCATGATTGCGAACTTCCAGGACACTACGATGAACCGACAGTCTGTAGCCCTCAAAATCGGTAGATTCTATTTCCTCAAGCGCCTCGGTGTAACGATGAGCAACAATCAGGGAAAGCAAGGTGATTCGGGTCCAGTGTGGATTCCTTGGGTCCAGCGTCTGGGCCAGGCGCAAGCTCTCGGCCCTGCCGTCGAAATCTCCCAGGCGACGCTGAATATATGATTTTAGCTCGACAATTCGAACATCACTTGGACGCATCTGCTGCGCACGGTTGACCAGTTCGTAAGCCAGTTCGTAGTTCCTCAAAACATAGTAGGTGTAGTACGACTGGGCAATAAGGTATTCGGCTGAATCCGGTGCCAATGACCGGATGTTTTCCAGCATACCCTCAAGACGAGCAATCGATTCCGGATCCTGCTCACCAAAATTCTGAAGGCTAAAGAAACCAGCAAGTTCAGCCCAGGCGCGAACGAATGACGGATCAAGCGATACCGCCCTTTCCAGTTGTTCGATGTATGAAGGATCAGTAAAACCGAGTGTGTCACGAATGTTCATCGCCTCGTGATAAGCCCGGTAAGCCGCCATATTCTGGGTAGGCAATACAGCCAACTGTTCGGCATCCTGCTCTGTTAATTCTGTATGCATTGCTTTAGCGATCGCCCTGGCGATCTCCGATTGAACAGAAAAGAGATTTTGTGTCGTCAATTCACGGTTGTAGGTCTGGGCCCACAAGTGCTCGTCACTTGACACCTTTATCAGCTGGGCATTGATACGAACCTGATCACCCATCCTTTGGACGCTTCCCTCAACCACCGCGTTGGCCCCCAATTCCAGACCAATGTCACGAATGTTTTTGATGCTGTCGCGATATTCCAGCACCGATGTGCGGGAGATGACACGCAAACCCTGGATTTGCGCAAGTTGTGTCAGCAGGTCGTCATGAATACCGCTGGCGAACAATGAGCCCTCTTCACTTTCGCCGAAAGTCGTAAATGGCAGAACGGCGATAACGGGGGTCCCGGTTTGTACCTGTTCGGTCTGTTCTGACTGTTCCAGGCGTACATCAACATCCCGAAATAGATAGGCAACTGCAAGAACAGTGATCACGATCAGAACGGCAAGGGCTACCCAGAAAAATGGACGAGAAGTTTTTACCTCTTCAGGGATGGCTAGTTCGGGCGGCGGCGGAAAGTGCGCCACGTATCCTCGCCGCGTGACTGTCTCTATATAAGCGTGAGTCTCTTCCGGGGAGAGGGTCTGCCGCAGAATGGATATACAACGGTTGATTGCATCGTCCGATACCGTCCGGTTTTCCCAGACCACCTCGATCAATTTCGCTCGGCTGATCACCGTATCCTGATGATCTAGGAAATAGGCCAGCAGCTTTGCCACTTGTGGTTCCAGGCGAAGGTCAACCAGACCGTCAGACAGATCACCGCTTGCAGGATCGAACTGCCACTTGCCAAACAAAACCCGATTTGAGTCGGCAGTCATGTCAATAATTAAAAATCTGCTCTATCCAATTGAAATTCAAAACCTTCCCTTTTTTCCCCTTGCAAGAATCAGCAATTCATCAGCAATAAATCAGCACTTGATAAGGCTTTCCACCCCGCCAAACGTGAAAATCTCGATTGCACAGGGATTTAAGCAGTGCCAATCAATCTCGTCACCCGGGAATTATAAACGGAGAAGAAAAATCCCGTTTGTATTCCTGCTCATCTCGGAGAAAGAAAAATGCGTAAATCAATTTTTATACTGACAGCGACTTTTGTCGCCTGCACCGTGCCGATGCAACTACTCAATGCCGGCGGACCGGCCTTTCCAAAAAATGTCGATGCGCTCGCCGGTGCCCCGCCTGAAGGTTTCACCATCGGCAAAGGGACCACTGCCTATAACGGATCGGTCGATGGTTCGATTTACAAGATGAACCTGAGAAGCGGAGAAGGTGAAATCCTGGTTGCGGCTGAGGAAGATTTCGACATATTTGCCGGCGACTGTTACAAGCTGGGTATGCGGGTCGATCCCCGCTCGAATAATCTGATTGTTGCAGGATGCGGAAACGGCGATGCCTATGTGTATGACGCTGATAGTGGCGCTGAAGTCATGAAGTATCAGCTTGATGATTCAGGAAATTCAATCATCAATGACCTGGCCATCACCAGGGACGCCGTATATTTCACCGATTTCGGCCAGCCTTTCTTATATCGTATGCCGTCTTC
>DATFLY010000075.1:0-29463 GCA_035267185.1 Lysobacterales bacterium
GAGGTATTCCGTCATGCAGACATAGGCTGTAAGTTTGATTGGTTCACGCGCAAACCCGGTAAAAGAAGGCTCTACAAAGGCCCGTGAAATCTGGCGTGCCCGATCTGCTCTGAAGTTGACGAAAATGACACTGTCGCCGTCATTGATCGAATTGGCGGCACCATTGGTACCAGACCCCTCAGCCACGATTACGGTAGGTTTAATAAACTCATCGTTTTCGCCGCGCTCATAGCCATTTTCCACTGCGGCGCGAGCACTGTCGGCGGTTGTGTCAGATTCACCTGATGCAAGTGCACGGTAAGCCAGTTCGGTTCGGGACCAGCGCTTGTCGCGGTCCATTGCATAGTACCTGCCGGTCACGGTTGCGATGGTGGCGCCGGGAATGGTGTCGACCAGAGCCTGGAGCCGGTCGACCGAGGCCAGCGCGCTGCGGGGCGGGGTATCACGACCATCCAGAAATGCATGCACTGCTATTGAATCTGCGCCATTCCTGCTGGCCAGTTGGATGGTTGCGAAGAACTGATTTTCGTGGCTGTGTACGCCTCCCGGTGAGAGCAGGCCCATGATGTGAACAGTTCTGCCTTTCTCGCTCGCTGCGCGCAGGGCGGGGTTCTCAAAGAAACTGCCGTCTTCAATGGCCTTGTCTATCCGGGTAAAGTCCTGGTAAACAATGCGGCCTGCGCCAATGTTCATATGGCCGACTTCAGAGTTACCCATCTGGCCGGCAGGCAGTCCCACGGCTTCCCCTGATGTATTGATAAGTGCACGATGCGAGCGGGACCATAAGTGATCCCAGTTTGGTGTATCGGCCAGTGCGATTGCATTGTGGTCTGTCTCTTCACGATACCCCCATCCATCAAGAATCAGGAGGACCAGGGGCGCCCTGTGCTTTCCGGAATGAGGTTCGACGGAATTATTCATTGGTGTTTCTCATTGGCTCCTTGGGGTTTTTCACCAGGGTTTGCTTTTCATCACGAGATGGATACCGGGTCTTGCAATCCTGCCGGTAAGCCACCAGATGAGGGAAACCGCGTCATCTCGCGAGGTTGTTTTCCTTTGAGGTTGTACCAGAGAAATATGGCCAGCCCGGGAATCGCAAGCCTGGCAATTATCACATAACAAAAGCCGGACCGCAGATTGACGGTTCCAATAAAGAGGGTGCCATGGATACGCAGCAGTTAATGGAATTTGTAGGTAATCATCCATACCTTACGGGTGGTTTTGTGGCCGTGCTGCTGTTTCTTTTGTTCACTGAAGTGAAGCGGAAGTTCCAGGGGTTCCTGGAGCTTACACCGGTTCAGGCAGTAGCGATGATCAACCGCGAAAATGCAGCAATTGTCGATGTTTCGCCAGCAAGTGACTTCAACAAGGGTCATATAGCTGAAGCGCTTCATATTCCGCCAAGCCAGCTTGAAGGCGCGGAAGCTAAGCTGAAGCAACTGAGTGGCAGGCCTGTGCTGGTTGTTGACAAAGCCGGCCAGACCGCAGGGCCAGCGGCAACACGGCTGGTGAAACTCGGTGCCAGCAAGGTGGCGGTATTGAAAGGCGGTATGGCGCAATGGATGAATGACCAGTTTCCTGTGACCAGGAAGTAAAGCGCGCTGGTCAGCCCCTGTAGCAATGGGCGCAAAGTGCGAGAGTTTCTATCAGGCTCGCCAGATGAGATAATTAACGTTTAAGTACTTTTTTTTAACCGAAATATTAAATGAATGAGTGATTGATCATGGCTGAAGACCAGAAAACAGATCCAGTAATGAGCCCGGAAGACGTTGCAGACGACACGCCGGCCGGCGCACCCGATTTGCCGCAGGGAACTCCCGCACCTGCGATGACTGCTGAAGACCTTTCACAGGCGCAATTCCAGATTCAGAAGATTTACGCCAAGGATGTCTCTTTCGAGGTGCCAAACAGCCCGGCTATTTTCTCCGAGCAGGGACAGGCAGACGTGAAGATGAGCCTGTCACAGAGAGTTGAAGGGCTGGGAGATGACCTTCATGAAGTTGCGCTTACGGTCACCATCACAGCAACCCTGGACGAGCAAACGGCCTATCTGGCTGAAGTTTCGCAGTGCGGGGTTTTCCTGATGAAAGGATTTCCGGAGCAGGCTTTACACGCGGTGGTTAACACGATGTGTCCGACGACCTTGTTCCCGTATGCGCGCTCTGCCATTTCTGACCTCGTGATCAACGGTGGATTCCCGTCAGTGACGTTACAGCCTGTTAACTTTGAGCAGTTGTATGCTCAGCGCGTCCAGGAAATGGCGGCTCAGCAGGGCAATGGTGCTGGTGGTAATGGTGCCGGTCAGGATACGCCTGCGACACCACAGTTTTAATTGGAAATCTGAACTGGGTTTCAGAAACATCTAGCGATGGGCGGCGAACGGCCCGAACAGCATGACGGTCAGCGCAGGGTAGCCGTTTTTGGCGCCGGATCGTGGGGCACTGCGCTGGCAATGCAAATTGCCCGCTGTGGCCACCAGTCTCGTTTGTGGGGCCGTGATGCCAACCAGATGCAACACATGGCGAAGGTTGGCAGTAACGAGCGCTTCCTGCCTGGTCTGGCTTTCCCCGAAGGAATGCAGCCGGAATCTTCATTCGACCATTTGGTCGAGTGGTGTGACGAAGTGCTGGTTGCTGTTCCCAGTCACGCGTTCACAGACCTGGTCACGCGATTTGAAGGTCATCTGAGCGCCGGACAGGGTGTTGCCTGGGCCTGCAAGGGCCTGGAACCCGGCAGCGGCCGATTCCTGCATACGGTGGCCAGGGAGATACTGGGTGACGACACGCCATTGGCTGTTGTGACCGGCCCATCCTTTGCCGCTGAGGTTGCCAGGAATTTACCCACCGCAGTCACCGTCGCCGCCACCAAACCTGATTACGCAGTTGAAATCGCTTCCATTTTTCATGGTGGCTCTTTCCGTGCCTACACGAGCGCCGACATCGTTGGTGCTGAACTGGGCGGTGCCGTCAAGAATGTCCTCGCAGTCGCGACGGGCATATGCGATGGGATGGGTTTTGGTGATAACGCCCGTGCTGCTTTGATCACTCGTGGCCTGGCAGAGATGATGCGTCTGGGCCGGGCGCTGGGTGCTGAAGACAAGACCCTGACCGGGCTCGCCGGCATGGGCGACCTGGTGCTGACCTGCACGGGTGATTTGTCGCGAAACAGGCGCCTGGGGCTGGCACTGGGAAAAGGTGCTGACCTGCAAGAGACGCTGGACCAGATTGGCCAGGTTGTTGAAGGAGTGGGTACCTGCGAAGAGGTGATTCGATTGGGGCAAAGAAACCAGGTTGAATTGCCCATATCTGAGCAGGTTCATGGCATCATTCACCTGGGCTGGAATCCCAGCGAAGGAGTGCGTCGACTGTTGGCGCGGGAACAAAAATCCGAATCCGACTGATCTGCCAAAAAACGCAAGAAATATTTCACTGATATTTGCGACAAAGCGAATTTCGCTATACAGCGCGGTTTGCCACTATTTTTTCGACCTCATAATTTTCCGATTCGATTCCGGAAACTTCCTAAGTCACTGATAATCATATAAAAAATGTGTCTTTCATCCATACGCCACAGTACGTTGCAGTATTTGACAGGGGGCTTTATCGAGCGTATCTTTGATCTCCGCGACACAACATCTTGTGTCTATAAGCAGATGAGAGCACAATAGATTGTGCCCGTTATTATAATAAAACCAAGGGATTAAGTGGGTTTATTGATGAGCAGCGTTCAGGTTGAGGCGATTGGTGCTGATTTGAAAGAGATTCCATTCCAGGAAGCATCACTCGATATTTGGGATAAAAAGTACCGTCTTAAGTCCAAAAATGGCGAAATACTCGATGAGACCATAGATGACACCTTCAAGAGGGTGGCACGGGCATTGGCGGATGTGGAAGTCAGCAAGGTCAAACGCGAGGAGTGCTTTGAGTCGTTTTTGTGGGCACTTAGAAGAGGCGCAATACCGGCTGGCCGAATAACCTCGAATGCCGGCGCCCAGGCGCACAAACCTGCGACATCCACAATCAATTGCACCGTATCCGGAATCGTTGAAGATTCCATGAATGGCATCCTGGAAAAAGTCCACGAAGCCGGCCTGACCCTCAAAGCGGGTTGCGGCATAGGTTACGAATTCTCCACCCTGCGACCCAAAGGCGCCTACGTGTCCGGCGCCGGTGCCTATACGTCCGGCCCGCTAAGCTTCATGGATATCTACGACAAGATGTGTTTCACGGTGTCCTCCGCCGGCGGCCGTCGAGGCGCCCAGATGGCAACATTTGAAGTCGGGCATCCCGATGCCATGGAGTTCATTCGGGCCAAGCGTGAAGACGGACGTCTGCGACAATTCAACTGTTCTTTGCTGATCACCGACGAGTTTATGAAAGCGGTTGAAGAAGATGGCGACTGGCCATTGGTGTTTCCGATCAGCGAACAGGAAGTCGACGAAGTTGATCTTGAAAACGAGTTGGAAGTCCTGTGGCGCGAGTGGCCAGTTACAGACGGTTATGTCACACGTGATGATGGCCTGGTTGCATGTCGGATATACAAAACGGTACCCGCAAAGCGGATGTGGGACATGATCATGTCCTCGACATACGATTTTGCGGAACCCGGTTTTATTCTTGTCGACCGCATCAACGAAGAAAACAACAATTGGTTCTGTGAAAACATTCGCGCCACCAACCCATGTGGGGAGCAACCGTTGCCGCCTTATGGAGCCTGTTTATTGGGATCGGTAAACCTGACCCGGTTTGTCGAAGAGCCATTCACGGACAAAGCACGATTTGACTGGGAGTCATATGACAAGGTCGTCCGGATTTTCACCCGTATGCTCGATAACGTGGTTGAAATTAACGGGTTGCCACTGGAACTGCAGCGCAGTGAAATCGCGCGCAAGCGGCGTCACGGGATGGGTTTCCTGGGGCTGGGTTCAACCGTGTCCATGATGGGTATGCGCTACGGGTCGCCCGAATCGCTGGAATTTACTGAAAAAGTGGCACGCGAAATGGCAGTGTCAGGATGGCGGGAAGGGCTTGAGCTGAGTCGTGAGAAAGGCCCGGCTCCGATCATGCAGGAAGAGTTCACAATCACCGGCGATATGCTGCGTCGACGCCCTGAACTCCAGGCGGATGGCTACAAGGTCGGCGACAAAATCAAGGGCAGCATTTTGCATGCTCGGTACAGTCGTTACATGCAAAAGGTTGCCCAGGTTGATCCTGACCTGGTCGAATCGCTCGCTGAAGAGGGCGCACGGTTTACACACCACACTTCAATTGCACCCACCGGTACGATTTCGCTCTCAATCGCCAATAATGTATCGAACGGCATCGAGCCGAGTTTCGCACATCACTACAATCGAAACGTGATTCGCGAGGGCAAAAAGTCAAAGGAAAAAGTCCAGGTTTTCAGCTACGAGCTCCTGGCGTACAAGTCGCTGATTAATCCTGATGCTATGCCCGACAGTGAGAGCCCGGAAACGCAATTACCCGATTATTTTGTGAGTGCCGAGGACATCTCACCCAAAGAGCACGTTGACATTCAGGCTGCCGCGCAGATCTGGATTGATTCTTCGATATCCAAAACGGCCAATGTGCCAACAAATTATCCGTATGAAGATTTCAAGGACATCTATACCTATGCACACAGCAAGGGTTTGAAGGGGTGTACCACCTTCCGGTTTAACCCGGAAGCGTTTCAGGGGGTTCTGGTCAAGGATTCTGACCTGCAGAGCACCACTTACCGATTCATCCTCGATGATGGAGAGGTGGTCGAAGTCCGTGGAGATGAGGAAGTTGAATACGACGGGGAAACTCACACCGCGGCCAATCTGTTCGACGCGCTTAAAGAGGGTTATTACGGCAAATTCTGATCCAGCCGAAATCCAATGGTGCCATTGCTGCTAACAATGGACCAGGCGTAGTGGGCCCTGATTTGCAAGGGCGTGCGCAAAACAACAATAAAAATTCAGGGATATAGTGGCGGCGAGGGAAATTGGGTACCGCCAAACCCATGGACAGACATTGGTACATGGATGTACTCGTTTTTTGAGAACAACCGAGACAGAGAAAGGAGATGGCCATCAAGATCGACAATAAGATAATTGGCTATGAAGTCGTAAAGCCGGAAGATTCGGAAGTGACGGACAATTCTGCTGCACCAGTTTCTGGTCAGCGGAATACTGCAAAAATCATTCGGATGACAGAAAGAGTGGCCAGACCGGAGGGGATGGAAGCTCTTGAGGGTTCAACCTACAAGATCAAGACGCCTCTTGATGATCATGCAATGTACGTCACCATCAATGACATTATCCTGAATCCCGGGACTGAGCATGAACAAAGGCGACCATTCGAGATTTTCATCAACTCCAAGAACATGGATCACTTCCAGTGGATCGTGGCACTTACTCGCCTGATGTCAGCGGTGTTCCGAAAAGGCGGGGATGTGACTTTCCTTGCAGAAGAACTGCAGGCTGTATTCGACCCCAAGGGCGGTTATTTCAAGGCGGGCGGCAAGTTCATGCCTTCAATCATTGCCGAGATCGGCGCTGTCATTGAACATCATCTTCAGAAGATCGGGTTGATGGAGAAGGAAGCACTGTCTGAACAGCAACAACTGATCCTGGACGGGAAAAGAGCAGAAGCAGAAGCTGTCGCAACGAAAATCGTTGCGGACTCACCAGCGGCCGATAATGATGCTGCGGATTACCCGGCATCGGCCACATTGTGTAACAAGTGTCACACCAAGGCGGTGGTGAACATGGATAACTGTGCGACGTGTTTGTCGTGCGGCTATTCAAAGTGCGGATAACAATCAGATTTTCATCATCTGAACAAAGGTTTTCTGACCGGTCCGATTCAAACTTCGCGTGCCATTGCTCGCTGATAAGCTGGGCGAGCCAGGCACCGGTCAACGTAAGCGCCCAGAATTTCGCTGTCAGGCAGAATTCCAAACATCTTCAGAAAGTTCACTGACGAACCCACGATCACGTCTGCGGCCGAGAATTTTTCACCCAGAAGCCACGGGCCTGTCTCAAGGCCGCTTGTCAGCGTCTCGATCATCGCATCGAAACTGCCCCAGCCATGCTGGGCAGGTTTTGGTTCCCAGCCACCAAAGCGTTCTGCCATGGAGGGCTCGATGACGCCAGGTGTGAAAACCATCCAGTAAAGATATTGGCCACGAAGGTGAGAATCGACAGCAGGTGCCAGACCGGCTTCCGGATAACGATCCGCAAGATAAAGGGCAATCGCTGCTGAATCCGAAAGGTGAACCTCACCATCGCTGATTGCCGGAACTTTGCCCATCGGGCTGGCTTTGCGAAAATCCGGATCAGATCGGGATGCCTCATCCCGAATGTCAATTTGGGCCACTTCGAAAGGTTGTCCCAGCTCTTCAAGCAGCCACAGTGCCCTGGCAGCGCGGGTTTGAGGGCACCAGTAAAGCCTGATCATGTCATTTACCTATCATGTTTGTGTTTTTAATAGAGGTTGCCCAGATCTTCCTGGAACTCCTCGTACAATTCGAAATTGTGTTCCAGGGTTTCAGAGCCCTCGCCCTGCTGAACCATGGCTGTACGTAATTGGTCCCGAACCCAGATATGTTCAGCCCAGTTCCCGCCTGCAGTCTTGACGATTTCCATGTCTGCGTTGGTGGCGCCAAGGGCCGACCCCGCACCACCGTAGGCTTTTGCGAGATCGCTGGGTGTCAGTGTCCCCGCCTTTTCCTTCGCCTCCAGTTCTTCGCTCAGTTCCTTCATTTCCTGGGCATACTTCTCTTCAAGCGCCTGTTTCTTGCGCATTACGCTGGCAAAGTCTTCAACCTGGCTGCGTGCCAGCATTCCGTCTTCCGGTGGTTCATAGGTATCTGACTGGGCCGCCTCCATCAGGCGTCCCTGTCGCTCAAGTTCTCCCAGCATGCCGGACCCGAAGACCGGTGCATCATCGTTACGACTGAAATCGCCGCTATTCATCCCCCGATTCATTGATCCGGCGCCAAGTGCTGCCCCGATAATGAAATTAATGATGACAACGCAAATGATCGAAGCAACAAAATGAACCACGCGCTTGTCTTCCGGAACGCCCAGCGCAAGAGGAATAATTCTGTACATGTACACAAGCGCCAGGATTCCACCAGCCAGTGCAATTAGCCAACCTACCCAGGGAACAATCGAACCAACAATTCCTGCTACCCAGCTTGGGATTGCGGCCAGGGAGGCGGCAGCGAATGCCCGGGAAAAATCTGCCTTGCCCTTGAAAACGCCGGCAAGAAAACAGAAAACGGCGACCACCACCGCAAAACCAATGGCAGCAAATACCAGTCCACTGACCAGCGCGGCAAGAAAGCTCTGACCATACCCAAAATACACATAGCCACCGGCCATGCGCGAGAAAATGAGGGTCAACAGGATGTTGGCTATCAGCAGCGGGCCGGTCAGCTGGATAGCGGTGTCCTGCCACGAGGGGTTTTCATCCAGGTATTTTGACCAGGTTTCCCTTGGCTCGAACAAGCCACCCTTAATCAGGTTCAGCGTCTTCATTGGATCGAATGCCATTTCCTCTTCTCCCGTTGTCGTATCGGGGAAATTCTAGCCTATGGGAAGAAATATTGTCGTCATCTGCGACACATTGTTTTTGTTTGTCATCGTCAGGGCAGTAGAATCGTATCTCCATGACGTCAACAATCTCACAGCACTGGCACCTGGTTTGGATGGTCGCGGCATTTTTCCTGATCGTATACCTGGGTTCTCCGCGGCACAATTCGCGGCGGGCTTTCGTACGAGTCAAGCGCTTGCTGGAACAAACACTGGATAAACGACGCTTCACACAATTTCACAACATTGCGATCCCGACCGGAGGCGGAACAGAAGAGATTGATCATGTGCTGGTATCGAGATTTGGTGTATTTGTGATTGTTTCCGAATTCCGTTCGGGTGAAATCACTGGCGGTGAATCCCAGGAGCAGTGGAAAGAAAAACGGCTTGGACGGATCCATCGGTGGCCGAATCCTCTGTACAGGGCAAAGCTGCAAATGGAGTCTCTGCAGCGGATACTGGATATGCCGCGTGAAAAATTTCGATTGCTGGTTGTTGTTGATGGCCAGGACAAGCCATCCAAAAAGTGGCCTGAGCAGGTTTTGACCACACAGCAGCTTCTTTCATTTCTTCACAACAGCAATGACCAGGTCCTCAGCCCTGAACAGGCAGACCTTGCCGCCAGACTGATCATGGAAAAGCAGCTACCGGTCCCGAAAAAAGTGACAAAGACCAACCTGGTGCGCTATGGGCTGGCTGTCATGATCCTGGCAGGTATTTTCATGATCTACCGTGATGACCTGGCCAGGGTTGCTGGCAATTTTGACCAGACTGTGGAGCGATTGGCTTCACCGCAAAAGTTTGATCAGGAAGGAGCCAGGAAGAGCGAGCAGGAATTGTTCGAGGAATCACTCGTTTGCGCTTATTCACAGGACACGAATCGCTGCTCGTGTTATCAGAAGGAAGGTGAAAAAGTGGACGTTGACTTTGAACTGTGCCGCCAATTGTCGGAACGTGGTTCCATCCTGAACCAATAGGTTTGATTCAGAACTTCAGGGCTGGTTTTCCGGCATTTATTTCCAGGCCCTCCAGGCGTTCGAGCAAAAAACCGGCAGTGCGAATTTGATGATCTGAACGTTCAGGTTTCTGGTGATGGTCCCGACTTGGGTATGATTGCTTTGCCGTGAGCCAATATGATCCCAAAAACCTGATTCCAGCCGAGCTCATTCGGAAGAAGAGAGACGGGCAGCTGCTTGACGAGGATGACATTCGGTCGTTCGTCATCGGCATCCGAAATGGCCATGTGAGTTCAGAGCAGATTGCGGCCTTTACCATGGCTGTCTGGTTCCGCGGCCTGAATACAGATGAACAGCGCAATCTGACTTTCGCGATTCGCGACAGCGGTACAACCCTGCAATGGCCGGATCTTTCCGGGCCGGTGGTCGATAAACACTCCACTGGTGGTGTCGGGGACATGGTCAGCTTTCTTGCCGGCCCCATCCTTGCTGCCTGTGGTGCATATGTGCCAATGATTTCAGGCAGGGGGCTGGGTCATACCGGTGGAACACTGGACAAGCTCGAGAGTTTTCCGGGGATTAATGTCACCCCTGACATTGCAACATTTCGGGACTGGGTGAAACAGCGGGGACTGGCGATCATCGGCCAGACGCCCGAGTTGGCGCCTGCCGACCGCCGAATGTATGCAGTACGGGATGCAACTGCAACCGTGGATTCAATCCCATTGATTGTTTCTTCCATCCTTGGCAAGAAGTTGTGCGAAGGACTCGATGCGCTGGTGCTGGACATCAAGGTTGGAAGCGGGGCGTTCATGCCCGAGCTCGAAAAGGCCAGGGCGCTGGCTTCGGAGATCTGCGCCGTAACTCAGTCAGCCAGTCTGCCATGCTCTGCTGTTCTGACTGACATGAACCAACCAATGGCCTGGACAGCAGGCAACGCCCTTGAAATGCGCGAAGTCATTGATTACCTGGTCGGGAAAGATCGTAATCCGCGACTTCACGAGATAGTCCTGAACATCAGTGCGGAAATGCTGAGACTGACCGGGCTTGCCGACTCCTCCGAAGCTGCGATTGACCTGGTGGAGCAAACGCTTGACAGTGGCAGGGCGGCTGAAGAATTTGAAGCGTTGATCATCGGGCAGGGTGGTCCACAGGAATCCATCGAATCGCTGGCGCAATTGTTGCCTGAGGCTGATATTGTCAGGCCGGTTTATTCAGCCAGGCCAGGTTATGTGCGCAGGGTTGACTTGAAGGTGCTGGGGATGAGCGTGGTGGCACTTGGAGGCGGGCGCAAGGTTGCGTCAGACAGTATCGATCATTCCGTTGGCCTGGCCAGGGTCGCCGAAGTTGGTAAACAGGTGGGCCCTGATGAGCCGTTGGTTATGATTCATGCAGCCGATGAATCTTCTTTCGAACAGGCTAGCGCCATGGTCGTTAGTGCTTACACTGTCGGCACTGAGAAAGTTACTGTTCCCGATCCTGTGATTCTTGGCAGGGAGACCGTGAGGTAAAAAAGCAGATGGGTCAATCACCTGATTTCTCAAAGATAGAATCGATCGTCGAAGCCCTGAAACCGGCTGCCGTCGAGGCCTGTGCCAATGCGCACGTGGTCTACAGCAATTTTCCCGTGGGCTCAGCCCTGAAAAGCGACAATGAAGCGGTTTTTGCAGGATGCAATGTAGAGAATGCTTCTTACGGGCTGACCATTTGCGCCGAGCGCAATGCGCTGGCGCAGGCGGTTGCTAACGGAGTAGTCCCTGGCAGTGTGCGCGAGTTGCTGATCTATACCCCGGGAGAAAAGGCACACACGCCCTGCGGTGCCTGCCGCCAGGTGATGCAAGAGCTGCTGAGTGATGACGCCGTGATTATTTCCTGCTGCGACACTGACCATCAGCGAAGCTGGGGAATCTCGGATTTGATGCCCGATCCGTTCAGATTTTCATGAAAGGACCACACAATCCTTCCAGGCGATCTTTCCTGGCCAATGCATCAGGTGCTGCCGGAACCGGTTGGCTGGCTCTTCAATGGCCCGCTTATCTGGCTGCGGCCAGTGCGGGTTGCAGTCGCCGGAATGCTGAACAGGATTTCGCCAACATTGATCAGGAAATGGGGAACGCGCTGGAAGCAATCGCGGAACAGATTATTCCTTCTGATCAAAACTCTGCCGGGGCCAGGAGCGCCGGTGTCATTTGGTTTATCGATCAATGGCTGGGTGCCGGTGGCAAGAGAATGATTCCGATGCTGAGAGAGGGTGTCGGGTCGCTTGACTCAGGGGCAGGCGGACCTGGTCAGTTCATCAAGCTGTCTTTTGATCAGCAAACTGAAGCCCTGCAGGAAATTCAGAATGGCGGCTTTTTCTCAGCCGTCAGATTTCTGACCATTGTCGGGATGTTCGCAATGCCCGATCACGGCGGAAACCAGGAACAGGCTGGCTGGAAGTTGATCGGTTTTCGGGACCAGCATGCATGGCAGGCGCCATTTGGTTTCTATGACGGTGCAGCATCTGTTGCGGAGAACAACGAGGGGGATGCATCAGCATGAAAAAGTATTCTCCTTCAGAAGAGGTTGATTTCGTGATTGTTGGGTCGGGCGCAGCGGGTGGCGTTCTGGCAAAAGAACTGGCGGTTGCCGGTTTCGATGTCGTGGTCCTGGAGCAGGGTCCATACCGGCGAAATGAAGATTTCACCCATGACGAGTGGGATGTGTTTTTGCAGGGTAGTCTGAGCGGGCATTCCCTGTGGAATGATCCTCAGTCTTTTCGGGCTTCTGACCAACAGGAGGCTGGACCCCTGGCAAATGGCCCACCAGCACTTTACGCCCGAACTGTGGGTGGCAGCAGTGTTCATTTCTCGGCCAATTACTGGCGTTTTCGCGAAGTGGATTTTATTGAACGCAGCCTGCTCGGATCGATAAACGGCACGGGGTTTGATGACTGGCCGGTTACCTACCAGGAACTTGAACCCTACTACACCATGGTGGACTGGCAAATTGGTGTTTCAGGGTCGCAGGGACCTTTTGATCCTCCGAGGTCAAAGCCCTATCCCATGCCTCCATTACCGGTGCAATCATCCGGCGTATTGCTTGAGAAAGGCGCAAAAGCGCTGGGGCTCCATGCACAACCGGCACCGCTTGCCGTGCTTTCCCAGGCATTCAATGGCAGGTCACCCTGCCAGAACTGCGGTTTTTGCATGGGGTTTGGTTGTGAAGTTGGTGCCAAATCTTCAACTCTGGTCAGCATGATTCCACTGGCCGAGGCCACGGGAAACTGTGAAATAAGGCCTTTGTCCACCGTGTTTCGAATCGAGACCAATGATTCAGGAAGGGTCAGCAAGGTGGTGTACGTTGATTCAGATGGTCATGAGCAGGCGCAAAAAGCCAGGGCGGTGATTGTTGCTGCCAATGGCGCTGAAACACCCAGGTTGCTGTTTCTGTCCGAATCCAGTCGTCATCCGGACGGGCTGTCCAATGCCTCCGGCGCGGTTGGAAAATATCTTATGGGTAATGGTCATTCAGTGACCAATGCCTGGTTTGAAGAACCCCTGAATGATTACAAAGGCGTGCAGGTCAGCCGAATCATTCATGATTTTTATGATTCTGACCCGGCCAGGGGGTTCTATGGGGGTGGTGGAATCGATGCACGTTCATATCTTGATGCAACACCAATTTTCCATGCCATGGCTGGGGTTCCGCCTGATATTCCTTCCTGGGGGAAAGCGTACAAGGAATTTCTTGGCTGGTCATTTACCCGAAAAATGAGCATCCTGGGAAATACCACTTCTCTGCCAGTTGAAAGCAACAACATCACGCTTGATCCGGACCTCAAAGACGACATGGGTCGTGCAGCGATCAGGTTGACGTATCGCGATCATGAAGATGACCTGGCAACGGCGGGTTTTTTACAGGACCGGGCTGTGGAAATTGCCGAAGCTGCAGGTGCAACAAAAATCTGGCCTCATGACGTGGCGCCTGCCAGCTTGCTGGTCCATCTGCTGGGAACCTGTCGTATGGGAAACGATCCGCGAAGTTCGGTGGTTGATCGCTATCATCGCAGCCATGAAGTCCCGAATCTCTTCATATGCGATGGAAGCAACTTTGTCACCAGTGGTCGTGGCCAGCCCACGATGACCATCCAGGCACTGGCTTTTCGTGCCGCCGAACACATTGCAGAATTTGCCCGGCGGGGTGAAATCTGATGATTGGCCTTTCTAAAATGGTGAGGATTTAGTTATGAAACGCTTTGTTTTTTCCGCTCTTTTCTTCTTTTTCTTGACCAGTGTCAATGTTCTTGCTGAACAAACCGCTATGGTTGAACACCACAGTGCAGGCAACGACACCGAGCGTCAGTTGCCGTTCTCGGATGCTGTACGGGTTGGAAATATGCTTTTCCTGTCCGGGAAGATTGGCAATATTCCCGGAACCATGGACCTGGCGCCCGGTGGAATCGCGGGACAAACCAGGCAAACACTAGAAAACATCAAGGCCAGCCTGGAACGTGCTGGCTCGTCGATGGGCGAAGTTGTTAAGTGCACGGTTTTTCTGGCCGATATCGCTGAGTGGGCCGCAATGAACGAGGTTTACATCGAGTATTTTCCGGAAAATCCGCCCGCTCGCAGCGCCCTGGGTGTCAATGGCCTGGCGTTGGGTGCACTCACAGAGATTGAGTGTATTGCAACCATCGGATTGTGATTGTTGTTTGGTCTTAGAGAGAGGTTGGGTTGATGAGCGTATATTCGAAAATCCTGGTTGCAATTGATCTGAGTGATGAGTCTTCAACAATTGCTCGAAAGGCGTTTCAGATCGCGAGTGACAATTCCGAGGTGTTCCTGTTGTTCGTGCAGGAACCGATGGACTCTGTCTATCTCGGCGCAGTGCCTTATGGGCCGGTTTTCGTGGGCATGGAAGAGATAGAAACCAAGCTCAAAAAAGAACTGGAGGCCCGGATGAGCAAGCTGGGAGAAGATTTCGGGATTCCAGCATCACACCAGCATATTCTCTCTGGCAACCCTGCGTCTGGCATCAGGCGTTTTGCTGAAGAGAATTCAATCGACCTGGTGGTGCTCGGAACGCATGGCCAGAAAGGTGTTCAGCTTTTGCTTGGCTCAACAGCGAATTCGGTATTGCATGGCGTCGGTTGCGACGTACTGGCGGTCAGAATCTACGATTGATGTTGGTGGGTTGGCTCAGAGGCTGATCGGACACAACAAAATCCCGAACCTGCCTGAGGATGCCTTCCTCGTCCAGGCCGGCCTGTTGCAGGCATTCTTCACGAGTGCCGTGCTGGATGAAGCCATCTGCCAGGCCAATGTGTCTGATTCGAACCTGAACGTCTTCGCAAGCCAGCAATTCACTGACCCCACTGCCGGCACCACCCAGGACTGCATTCTCTTCGACCGTGATCAGTGTCTCGTGAGACTTCGCTGCACTGAGGACTGCATCGCGGTCCAGAGGTTTTACAAATCGCATGTTGATGAGGGTTGCGCCAATCTGCTCGGCCACTTTGGCGCATGGGTCGACCATGCTGCCAAAAGCAAGCAAAGCAACTCGCCGTCCTTCCAGAACAGTCTTCGCAGTTCCGATCGGTATAGCGGACATGGTTTTTTCTACAGCTACACCAGGCCCTTTGCCCCTTGGGTAACGAACTGCGGCAGGACCATCATGTTTGAATGCGGTGTAAAGCATCTGCCTGCATTCGTTCTCATCAGCCGGGGCCATGATCACCATGTTGGGGACACAGCGTAAATAGCTGAGATCAAAGCTGCCTGCATGGGTTGGCCCATCCGGGCCCACCAGTCCAGCTCGATCAATGGCAAGGACCACTGGCAGATCCTGCAGCGCGATGTCATGAATCAGCTGGTCGTAGGCCCGCTGCAAAAAAGTGCTGTAGATGGCGACTACAGGCCTGACTCCTTCACAAGCCATGCCGGCTGCCAGCGTCAGGCTGTGTTGTTCAGCAATCCCGACATCGAAGTACTGGCCTGGAAAACGTTTATGAAACTCCACCATGCCCGAGCCTTCGCGCATTGCCGGCGTAATGGCCATCAGGCTGGAATCCTGTTCTGCCATATCGCAGAGCCAGGTTCCAAAAACCTCGGTATAACTGGGGAGTTGCACTTTTGGTTTTGGTTTGCTGACGACGCCTTTTTCCGGGTCGAAAGGCCCCACGGCATGATATTTGACCGGGTCTTTCTCCGCGGGTGCGTACCCTTTGCCTTTGGCGGTGATGATATGCAGCAGGTTCGGGCCTTTCACTTCCTTTGCTGTCTTGATGGTACGAAGAAGCACTGGCAGATCATGACCATCAATGGGTCCCAGGTAATTGAACCCAAGTTCTTCAAACAGTGTGCTGGGTACCACCATGCCCTTTACGTGTTCTTCCCAACGACTCATAAAACGCCAGGTTCGTGAATCCTTGCGCATCATGCGCTTGCCGGTTTCGCGGATTCCTGTCACCGTTGGCCCACTCATCAATCGCCCCAGCATTCTTGAGAATGAGCCCACATTCGGGGAAATGGACATCTGGTTTTCATTAAGTACAACCAGCAGGTTGGGGTCCAGGTCGCCTCCGTGGTTCAGGGCTTCATAAGCCATACCGGCGGTCATGGCGCCATCGCCAATCACTGCAACACATTTCCGATCAATTCCCTGGGACTCCGCTGCCAATGCCATGCCAAGCGCCGCACTGATCGAGGTCGAAGAATGGCCGACACCAAACGTGTCAAAATCACTTTCGGATCGCTTCGGGAACGGGGCCAGGCCGTCCTTTTTCTTGATGGATGTGATTCGCCCGGCACGCCCGGATAAAATCTTGTGTGGGTAGGCCTGGTGGCCGACATCCCATACGATTCGATCGCGGGGTGTGTCGTACAGGTAGTGCAGGGCCACCGTCAGCTCAATACAACCCAGCCCTGCGCCGAAATGGCCACCGCTGGTGGCGACCGAATTGATCAGGAAACTGCGCAGTTCGTCAGCGACTTTCTGCAAATCTTCTTCCGGAAACTCTCTCAGGTCAGAAGGCAGGCTGATATTGCTTAGTAATGGATATTGGATTTTGTTCATGGTCGGGTCTATCGATCCCTTCTGATAACGTAATCGGCCAGCCAGGACAAAAGTGTCGTGTCCCCGGGGCAGGCTTTCAGCGACGCCAAAGCCTGGTCGCGTAACATCTCTGCCCGCTGCTGAGATGCCTCCAGCCCGATGATGGCCGGAAAAGTTGGTTTGTTTTTCTGCGAGTCAGCCTGTGTCGGTTTACCCATTGATTCAGGCTCGCCAGTCACATCCAGATTGTCATCATGAATCTGAAATGCAAGTCCAATGCATTCGCCATAATCAGTCAATGCGGCGAATTGACTGTCATCTGACCTGGCAACCATGGCTGGTGCAATCACGCTCAACAGGATTAGCTTCCCGGTTTTTAATGCGTGCATGGTTTCCAGCTCCTGCTGGTTCAGTGTCTTTCCAACCGCGTTCAGATCAAGTGCCTGGCCACCAGCCATGCCCATGGAACCACATGCTTGTGCCAGTGCTGTGACCACTTTGAGCCGATCCTGGGCCTCGATGGCAGAGTCCGTGGCGAGCACCTCGAAAGCAAGCGCCTGCAATGCATCACCGGCCAGTATGGCCGTGGCCTCATCAAACGCCATGTGAGCGCTCGGGCGGCCACGTCGCAGCTCATCGTCATCCATGGCCGGCAGGTCGTCGTGAATCAGGGAGTATGCGTGAATGATCTCAATGGCGGCAGCAATTCGATCCAATTGGCTTTTGTCCAGCTCAAGGGCCTCACCAGTTGCATAAACCAGGATGGGTCGAAAGCGTTTGCCACCATCCAGTGTGGCATAACGCATGGCCTTATGGAGAAAGTTTGAATCAGCAGATTCTTCCGGCAGCAAGCCGCTGAGGACTCGCTCAGATCTCTGGCGCAATTCCTCCAGTCGAGGCTGGATGTCAATCGCGTTGTTCGAGTGTCTCTGCGGAAGATTCATCTTCGGGATTGCTTAGTTTTTCGACAACCTGCTGGGCCTGATCGAGGATTTTCTGGCAGCGTCGTGTCAGCTCTACGCCGCGTTTGAATTGTTTGAGCGACTCGTCAAGGGTCAATTCACCAGTTTCAAGGCGAGTTACAAGCGACTCGAGTTCGGTTAGTGCATGCTCAAAATCAGGTTTTTTCGCATCCTGATCGCTGGCTGATTCTTTTGCTGGCGGCTTATCGGTCATTGATGCGGTGGTTTGTCCAGTATGAAATTATTGAACCTGGCATTTACAGGTTCAGGGAATGGGACACTAGCCCAGCCATGCTGAGTGGTCAAGCTGCTCAGGCATGGACGGCAAGTTCCAGACATCGTGCCTGGGTGTCGCGCAACTCGGTCATTTCTGGCACCCATCTGTATTCAAGTCCATGTTTTTGAGTCCAGCTGCTAAATATGGGTGCAAATTGCCAGTCACCAATGGCCATGACGCTGCCATTTCGGTATAAAACCGGAACAGACATTCGTTGCCATGGTGGCACGCCCTGTTCGGAAATGACTTTCTTCAGTTTCCTGTCCGGACCATCCGGATGAAGCTGCACAGCCGCACCAGGCTGTCTTGGCCCGATGGTCCATTTGGCGTTCAGATTTTGTTTCTCCTTCCCAAAGAGAATGGTTCCAAGGCCCGGACCCAGGTTGAGTTGCGCATCGCCCTGCCATCTCATTTGCGGGCATTGTGGAAAATTGGTTGCAGACAGCAGCCACAGATCACCACGAAAAAGACGAACCGCCCAACCCTGCCAGGACATTTCGCACCTGGATTGTGTCGTAGACGCCCTGAGCTGATCGAGAAACTCGAGTAACCGCGTTTCCGGCACAGGTGGTGCCTTGTTTCTTCGCAACCACTCCCGGACCACATGCGTTGCGGTCACATCATCCTTGTTGTCAAGGATGCCGAGAGGTAATTGTCCCTGGTCAAATAATGAGAGTTCATAATGTTGGGTGAGTAATTCCCGAAGCAGATTGTTCGCTCCCCGCAAGTGCTCCGAAGTATGTGCCAGCGACTGTCGGGTAGCTGGCCAGCGTAATTCCAGAGCCGGAAATATTTCATTTCGAATGAAGTTGCGGTCCTGGTGATTTTCCTGGTTTGACGGATCCTCAATCCAGGTGATTTCCCTGGTTTCCAGATACCTGGCCAACTCCTCGTGAAAAAACCCAAGCAAGGGTCGCGCGACCTGACCTTTCCCTAGTGGCCGGATTTCAGGGATGCTGGCCATGCCCTCGAGCCCTGATCCCCTGAGTGCATTCAGCAGCAGGGTTTCTGCACGGTCATCGGCATTGTGCGCGGTCAGGTAGATGGTGTCCTGATCGATCTGGCTTTCAACCCACTGGTAGCGTTGATTGCGTGCGTTGTTTTCGAGATCCGGTGAGCCAGGAGACAAATCCAGGCTGTGACAAGTCAGTGGCAGCCCAAGTTGCTGACACAGTTCTTCGCAGTGTCTTTGCCAGGATGTGGATTGGCTGTTCAGGCCATGATCGAAGTGAACCGCTTCAATCGAGGCATCGATGCTGTCTGTTTGCCGTGCCATGGCAACCAGTAAAGCTGTCGAGTCAGCACCACCGCTCAGGCCAATGAGATATCGCCCGGCAGCAGGGAATCTGCGGAGTTGTTTGAGCAGGGCCCGGGAACTGAAAGTGGCAGCCTTGGATGGCATGATCAAATTTGAACGAGGGATTGACCTGTGTGCGAATCAGGATTCCCGATACATTCCGTAAGACAAAAGGCGTTGGTAACGAGCTTCGACCAGCTCGTCTGCATTCTTCGTTTCAAGCTGGTTGAGCTGCCGTTCCAGGCAATCTCCGATCCTCCTGGCCACCTCATCCGGTTCCTTGTGAGCGCCACCCAGGGGCTCCGGGATGACCTCATCAACCAGGCCAAGCTTTTTCAACCGGTCAGAAGTGATGCCCAGCGCCGTGGCGGCCTCCTCGGCCTTACTTGCGTCTTTCCAGAGAATCGATGCGCATCCCTCAGGAGAAATCACCGAGTAGGTGCTGTATTGGAGCATGTTGACCCTGTCGCCAACCCCGATCGCCAGTGCACCACCTGAACCGCCTTCACCGATGACTGTACAAATAATCGGCGTTGGCAGTCGGGACATGGTCGCCAGATTTTTTGCGATGGCCTCTGATTGACCCCTCTCTTCGGCGCCGACACCGGGATAGGCGCCTGGTGTATCTATGAAAGTAATCAGTGGCAAACGAAACCGCGCTGCCATGTTCATTAATCGCAGCGCCTTGCGATAGCCCTCTGGTCGCGACATACCGAAATTCCGAAAAACCTTGGCCTTGGTATCACGGCCCTTCTGCTGCCCGATAAACATCACAGATCGACCACGAAAACTCGCCGGCCCGCCAACAATCGCATGGTCGTCCGCAAATGCACGATCACCGTGCAGTTCATGGTATTCGTCGAACAACTTGTCGACATAATCAAGCGTGTAAGGCCGAAGCGGATGGCGACTCAGCTGAGAAACCTGCCATGGAGAAAGGTCACTGAAGATGCCCTTGATCTTCTGGTTCATCTTCGCCTGGAGACGTTGAATTTCTTCATCCAGGTTGAGGGCATTGTCCGAGCCCACATGCCTCAGCTCATCAATCTTCGCCTGTAGTTCAGCAATGGGTTGTTCAAAATCCAGGTAGTTGGAAGCCATATTCACTTGTCTGAACAGAGAATTGGCCATTATAACCGTGTCAGGCCGTCATCGGCTCATTGTCGATGAGGAATCGCTTCAGGACTGATCGATGGCAACGGCTTTGGTTCGTGGGACTTTGCTGATATCCCACTCATCCAATGCCCATGACCAGAGGTCTTCCAGATCGCTTGAGTGCGGTGGCTGATGCCCCAGAAACACAAGCGCTGATCTTAATGCAGCAACTGGCGCCTGGTTTGATACCGGATCTGAATGCAGTCGTTTGCCGAGTTTTTTTCCTGAGGCATCTGTCGCAACCGGCAGATGAGAATATTCGGGCTGCTCCAGCCCCAGCCTTGTCTGCAACAGCAGTTGCCTTGGTGTTGAGTCGATCAGGTCGGCACCGCGAACGATGTGACTGACTTGCTGGTATGAGTCGTCAACCACCACCGCCAGCTGGTATGCGGTTAGTCCATCGGCTCTCCTGATGACGAAGTCACCACCTGCCTGTTGCAGGCAGGTGTTTATCTCACCCTGAATGCCGTCATCGAATATCACGGCCTCAACATCAGTCCTAAGACGAACAGAGCGCGGTTGACGCCCGGCAGGGATTCCTTCTCTGCAAGTTCCGGGGTAAGTGCCGGAGGGTGGAAGATCGGATCGGCTGCACCCACACCAATAGGCATCACCACTTTGAATCAGTTGTTCAATTGCTTCCTCGTAAGCACCGGTTCGTGTGCTCTGGTAAAGGACCGCATCATCCGGTTCCATACCCATGCGTTGTAGCTCGTTGAGAATGCTCCTGGCGCTGCCTCTGACTTCACGGGGAGGATCGATGTCCTCGATTCGGACCAGCCATTGTCCCCCGTGTAGTCGGGCCTCGAGAAAACTGGCCACGGCAGCAATCAGCGAACCGAAATGCAGCTCACCAGTGGGGGAGGGTGCGAAACGACCGCGATAGACCCGGTCGGTTGAATTTCTACTGGGCAATGACCTGAGAGTCTTCCTTCAGAAATGCGCCGGCGATCATCTTCACGCCACATTGCCAAAGAATGGCCAGGTTGGAGGTATCGGTAATCTCATCGGCAATGACCACGGATTCATGCTCATTGGCTGTGTCGACGATCTGGCGAATCGATTCCTGCGCCTTGCTGTTGCCCTGCAGTTCTTCAGTCAGTTCGGTATGCAGCTTGACGAAATGAACATCCAGGTGCTCAAACAACTGAAGCGTACGCCTCTCAGGGCCGAAGGATGAGATTGAAAGCTTGCAACCCAGCGGGATCAAATCTTTCATCAGCCTCTGGGTGGGTTTCAGGTTTGCCTGAGCTGAATCTGCTGGTATCTGAATGATCAGTTTACCTGCATCAACGGCATACATCCTGAATTGTTCCCTGAGCCAGCCCGGAAAAGCCGGATCTGCAATTGAGTGAGTGCTGAGTGAAATTATCTGGCTTTCAGCATGATCCGATACCGATCTCAATATTCCCGGTATGACACTTCGGTCGATAAACCCGGACAGCTCGTGTTTATCTGCAACGGCTGCAAATTCAATAGCCGGATGTTCGGTTTCCTCGCCACGGAGGAACACCAGGTTTTCAAAAACATGATCTCCTTCACCATCCAGGTCAACGATGGACTGGTGAACCGCCACGAAGTCTTCGTTCTTGAGTCCAAAACGAATTCGGTCAACCCATTCGCTTTCGTCTTCAGCAGGTGCGACCGCAGTGAGCTGAGGCCTGAATACAACCAGGTTTTCTTCTTCATCAGTGGCTTCAGAAAATGCCTGTTGTGCCTGAGCAATGACACTGTCTGCATCGCTGGCCAGTCTTCCCAGGGGAACAATCCCGACGCTGCATGAAGAAGTAAATGAACTGCCGTCAACTTCGATGACGACATTTTGATAGGCATTTTGAATTGCCTTGGCAAAGGCTGTCAGCTTTTCCTTGTTACCCCGGCTCACAAGCACAGCAATTCCAGTATCACGAATCCTGCCGCAGGCATCACCATCTTCCAGGTACTGGCGAATGACATTGGCCAGTTCCACAACATGCGCATCGATGCCGGACAGGCCTACAGCAGAATTAGGCTGATCATGGACATCCGGCTCGATATAAAGAACGGCTGAAGCCAGCCTTGGATCCGGGTCGCGATTTAAGAACTCGGTGAGTTGCGACATGAACCGAGCGCGGTTTGAAAGCTGCGTCAGCGCATCGGTGACTCGAATCCGCTCAATTTCAGCCTGTAGTTCGGTGGCTTCATCCCGCTCCTGAAGTCTCATCTGAATGCATTCTTCACCATTGAAAGTCGCCGGTGAAAACTGCAGTGCTGCGTCGAACTGACTACCATCGTTCCGGTTGACCTGTACTTCAACAGGGTCTGAAGGAAAACGGCCTTTGGTCAGGTTACGCAGCACAGTCTTGAAATTGCCATCAGCAATTTTCATCATTTCCAGAAGCGAAATTCCCTGGAGTTCGTCGGAGTCCTCGACGTGAATCAACTCGAGGTAAGCCCGGTTGGCGTAAACGTGAAGACCCTCGTGAATGTAGGCAATCGCTTCACGGGAACTGTCCAGCAACAGGTCGTACCTGTGTTCCAGTTCATCCAGACGAGATTTTTGTTCAGAACTGCGGTTTATTCTGGATTGTGTGTCGAGCAGCCTGGAAACAGCAGTAATGAGTTGCTGGTCGTTGTTGCAATCAATCACGATGCAGGCAGCGTTCTTAAGAAGGCCAACCAGGCGCTCCGTATCTTCGAGATCGCAGTACAAAGCGCAGGGAACGGAGAAATTGGCAGCAAGCTCAGAGATCTCCTCTATGCCGGCATCAACCGGGTCAGGATCAGCATAGAGGATCAGGATGGGTGAGTACGATTCAAGCGCACGGTTGACGTCCGCGTAGGATTCAACGTGAATTACATGAACTTTTATTCCTGAATTTCTGAGCAGGCTATTGATGTTCTCAGCCGGTTCAGGGGTTCGATCGAGAAATAAGAGATTAACGCTTTCCATTGCAGACTTGTCCGTTGCCCGATCCTTGGCAGATGATTCTAACTTTCTTTATTCACTTAAATCAATTAATTAACGTCCTAATTGAACCCAACATCCGAAATATGTTTCCGGAAATTGAGATTTATTATGACCGATTCGAGAGGTTGCAAACAGTCTGAATCTGCCCCTTACCCGGCCTTGCGTATCGCGTTATCATTGGCCGCCCTGTTTCTGCATATCAGAATTGTTGTCGGAATCCAGGTTGAGGCATTTAAATAATTACGGAGAGGTCAATGGCCAGTTACAGCACCAACGAATTCAGGAGCGGCCTGAAAATCATTCTGGATGGTGATCCATATAATATTGTCGAAAATGAATTTGTGAAACCTGGCAAGGGCCAGGCATTCAATCGGGTCAAGATTCGCAACCTGAATACTGGTCGCGTGATTGAGCGGACTTTCAAGTCTGGCGAAAGTGTCGAAGCGGCTGATGTATTTGAGCTGAGTGTCCAGTATCTGTATACGGATGGAGATTTCTGGCATTTCATGGAACCGGACACTTATGAACAGCATGCAGTGAGCAAGGACATGATGGGTGACATGGCACTCTGGTTGAAAGAGGAAGACCAGTGTCAGATGACTTTGTACAACGGCTCGCCGCTCAGCGTGACGCCACCAAACTTCACAGAACTTAAAATTGTTGAAACAGATCCTGGATTGAGGGGTGATACATCCGGAGGTGGCGGCAAGCCTGCAACCCTGGAAACCGGCGCTGTCGTCAGGGTGCCCCTGTTTGTTAACCAGGATGAAGTGATCAAGGTAGATACCCGAACCGGGGAGTACGTGTCTCGCATCAAGGACTAGATTTTTTGTCTCGCTCCAGCCTTGTTCTTTGTCGTTACCTGGTACCGGTTCGTCCTCAAGGACGTGTACTGGAGCATCAGGGTGTTCTGATTGAAGAAGGAAAAATCGCTGCGATCCTGCCTTCGGAACTTGCACTCTCAACCTATCCCCATGCACAAGTGGTGGAATTGCCTCGACATGTGCTGCTGCCCGGGCTGATTAACGCACACACGCATTCACCCATGACCCTGATGAGGGGCTATGCCGACGATCTGAACATGCAGGAATGGCTCAAGGACCACATTTGGCCGGCCGAGAGCGTGCTGGTTGATCGTGATTTTGTCAGGGACGGTACACAGCTGGCAGTGGCCGAAATGATTCGTTGTGGTACCACCTGTTTCAACGAGCAGTATTTTTTCCCGGATGAGATTGCACGCGTTTGTGAGGAAACCGGAATTCGTGCAGTGATTGGTGTACCGATTCTTGAGCAACCTACATGCTGGGCACAGGATTTTGACGAATACCTGGACAAGGGTTTGGCCGTCAGGGAAGAGTTTTCGAAAAGCGAGCGCATCACGTTCAGCCTGGCACCTCATGCGCCGTATTCGGTTTCAGATGAGGGCCTGAAGCGTATTGCAAGGGTAGCCAGTGAAACGGGTATGAGAATCAATCTGCATTGTCTCGAAACAGATTTTGACGTGAAGCATTCAATTTCCGCATACGGCGTCAGGCCTCTCGATAGACTGACCGGGTTGGGTTTGTTGAATGAGCAGTTGATTACGGTTCACATGACACAACTCACCAACGATGATTGCCGGCAAATGGAAAAATCCGGAGCGCATGTGGTTCACTGCCCACAGTCCAATCTCAAGCTGGCCAGTGGATTCTGCCCGGTGACTGAGTTGCTGGATAACGGTGTCAACGTGTGCATCGGAACTGACGGTGCGGCCAGCAACAATAACCTTGACCTGCTTGAGGAAGCCCGTTTTGCTTCACTGTTGGCCAAAGGTGTGAGTGGTGATGCCACGGCAGTCAATGCAATGCAAACCCTGGAAATGATGACCATAAACGGGGCAATGGCCCTGGGAATGGAAGACCGGCTGGGAACGATCGAGCCTGGGAAACAGGCGGATTTGTGTGCGATGGATCTTTCCGCTGTTCATACCGTTCCGATGCACAATATTGTTTCCCAGATTGCATATGCCGCTTCCAGCTCCCAGTTTTCAGATGTGTGGGTTAATGGCAGGCAGCTGATGAAGGATTCGAGGCTTTTGACACTGAACGAGAAAGACATTCTCAGTACGGCAGATTCGTGGCGACTCCGCATGAGCGAAATAACTGAACCAGGAAAAGTAGTGACATGACAGAAACCCCCGTTCACAACCTCGATCCTTCAGAGCGCGGCAAATTTGAGGAGAGCGCCTCCACCTGGTGGGATCCTGACGGGCCAATGAAGCCGCTTCATGACCTGAATCCGGCAAGGCTGCAGTATGTCCTGGATCGCACCGGTGTCAGGGACAAGGCAGTATTGGATGTTGGCTGTGGTGGCGGAATATTGTCTGAGGCACTGGCTCACAAGGGCGCAACCGTCACAGGCATCGATGTGGCTGAGAAAGTTCTGGGTGTGGCGCGCCTGCACCTGCTTGAGTCTGGTGTTGACGTCAACTACGAGGCATCCACAGCAGAGCAAAAGGCTCAGAGCGACTCCGGGTCATTCGATGTCGTAACCTGCATGGAAATGCTGGAGCATGTGCCCGATCCGGACTCGGTGGTTGCAGCAATTTCCGGGCTGCTGAAGCCGGGAGGACAGGCTTTTTTCTCTACACTGAATCGCACCCCACTGGCTTTTGCCCTGGGTATTGTCGGGGCAGAACACATTGCCCGAATCTGCCCCCGTGGAACACACAGATATGATCGTTTCATCAGGCCATCGGAGCTTAGCGCCTGGGTTCGGGCAGCAGATATGGAAGTCCTGGACATCAGGGGCATACATTACAACCCGCTTTCACATGGGGTCATGGTTGGCGGGCATTTGAAAATGAATTACTTGCTGCATGCCCGGCGGCCTCTGGCTGGGGTCGATACGCAAAGTGCTGAAGAGGTTTCTGCGGCCCACGGTCAGACCTGATGATCCGGGGTGTTTTGTTTGATCTCGACGGAACCCTGCTTGATTCTGCCCCTGATCTTGTAGGATCCCTGAATTTTCTGCGGGCCGAGCATGAGTTGGAGGCCTTGTCTGTCAGAAAAATGGAAAGTGCCGCATCAGCAGGGGCAGTGAGTTTGTTACAGGCAGGAATGCCGCAAGCAGACGCTGAGACATTCGAGCGTTGGCGCATGGCTTTTCTGGCCCACTACGAAAAAAACAGTTTTGTGAACTCCGTCCTTTATGAAGGCGCTTATCCGCTTCTTGAGTATTTTCAGATGCAGGGCATTTCCTGGGGGATTGTGACCAACAAATCCGAATACCTGACCCATCCGATCCTCAAAGCAGCCAGCCTTGATGAATCCATTGCAACCGTTGTTTGCGGTGACACCACCCCGGAGATGAAGCCCCATCCCGCGCCGGTCATCCTGGCTTGCGAGGAACTCGGCCTTGAACCGGAGCAGGTTCTGTTTGTAGGCGATGACCCGCGTGATTTGCAGGCCGGCCGGGCAGCAGGCGTAAGAAATTGTGCAGCAATGTATGGATATGGCGCCGCGCATTTTGAAGAACCCGAACATGCTTCGCTGCTTGAGGATGCGATAACCATTCATGGTCTGGGTGATCTTCTTGTCTGGTTCAGACAAAACAATGGCTAGGACAATGGCCAGGACAATGGCCAGGACAATGGCAAATCCCAGGTGACACGGGTGAATACGATTGGTCAATACACGTGAGTGTTCCGCTGGAAGATGACCTTGCCATCTGCCTGGATCATTCAACCCGGTTGGACCCCTGGTTTCGAATGCATTTTGTTTTCGCACCGGCCGACCAGCGAAATCAGGTAGCAGGCCTGCATGCTTTGTTCGCTATGTTGGAGCGAACACTGCAAATGAGTGAAGAGTCACTTGTGCTCGCGCAATTGGCCTGGTGGCGGGAAGAACTCCAGCCTGAGCGAGCCGGGGTGAGCGCACATCCGGTTATTCGTGTGCTTCGTAACCGCAACGACCAGGCACTGCCATCAACGAAGATGACCGATCATTTAATCGCTCCGATGCTTGAGCGGCTCCAGGCAGAACCATTGAGTGACAAACCGGCGCTCAAAGCGCTATGTGACAGGATCGGATCGCCCAGGGTTTGTTTGCAATTGGGAGTTGATGCGAGTGAACAGGATGAAAGCGTGCAATCAGGTTGTGGTTCGGTCAGTGGTCTGATTTATCTTATCGATACAGCATTGAGAACACCGGATAAACCCTGGTGGTTTTTGCCTTTATCCATCCAGGCGAAACACCAGGTGCAAGTCAATTCGTTGGGACATTCCAGCCAGGACGTGGCGGTCGTGCTCGGCTCGTTGTTGGAATGGGCAGCAGAATGGATGGAAGAACAATTCACATTTTTCAAGGAGTTTGATGGCCGTGATGGAAACCTGCAAAACAATGCCAGGCACCTCGTGGCCATGAACACTTCACACTTGATACGGCTTGCACGAACCAGGCAGGATATCGAAGGCGGGGGCACTGGTGTTCCCGGAAAGTGGAGCTTTTTGGATATGTATCAACTATGGTCTGCGTGCAGACAATTGCGTGGAAGCAAGGTGAGAAAATAGAGAATGAGTTTAATTACAGTCTCCGGAAGTTGTCATTGTGGCCAGGTGAGTTTCAAGGCGAAAATCGATCCGAATTCCGAGGTGCAGGTTTGCAATTGCTCAATGTGTTCAATGTGTGGTTACCAGCACCTGATTGTTCCGGGCGATCATTTCGAGCTGCAATCTGGCAGCGATATTCTTGCTGAATACCAGTTCAAATCAGGTATCGCCCGTCATTTTTTCTGCTCCAACTGCGGCATTAAGTCTTTCTACGTCCCCAGATCGAATCCGGACGGATACAGTTTGAACGTTCGCTGCCTGGACATTCCACCGGACTGTGAACTACAGATCAGTGAATTTGATGGTCGCAACTGGTCAGACAACGCCGGAAGCCTGGCGCATTTGACACAAACAAAAGACTGATCAAAGCGTTCACAACCCCGGAATCAGTCCTCCAGGGCATCCCTGGTGATGGTTCTCGGACCACTGCCGGCAGTTTTCTCATAAGTGCCTTTTCCGGATTTTCGGTACTGGGTAAACCCGTGTTTCTCAATGTTTTTCGGATCAAGCGAAGGTGAAGACCTGGTCAGGTTGGGCGCCGAGAGGACCCGGCGAACGGGACTTTGGCATTCAGGACACACCTCAAGCCGGGCATCACTGATTTTGAGCAGCACCTCAAAACCAGCCTCGCACACTTCACAGCCGGGTGGTTTGTCTACCAGGTATTCGTAAATTGGCACTATTTCATATCCATTTTATGTGCGTGCAGACGTTTGGCGTCGATTGTTTGGATTACAGGTGCGCTAGTATGATTCAGAAGAGCCAATCGACGCCAGTATAAGAGGCCCCAACATGTCCGAAGACCTGTTCCTGAAAATTATAGAAAGAGAAATACCAGCAGATATCGTTTTTGAGGATGATGATGTGCTGGCGTTCAGAGATATCAGCCCGCAAGCGCCGTTGCATGTGTTGGTCATCCCAAAAAAGCACATCCGAACCCTGAACGATGTCGAAGACGAAGACGAGGCGCTACTTGGCAAGCTGATCAACGTGGCACGAAAAATTGCCCGGGATCACGGTGTCGATCAGGAAGGTTTTCGGGTGGTCATGAATTGCAATGAAGGGGCAGGGCAAACCGTATTTCATATTCACCTGCACTTGCTGGGGGGAAGGCCCCTTACCTGGCCTCCTGGCTAGGAAAAAAGACGAACTGTACTTCGTCTTTTAATTCCCTTAATACGAACCAGGCGGTGATGCCAGATTGCACTACCGCCGGTTAGTATCTTTATGCCTGGGTTTTCAGAACTTGAATCCAAGGTGAATGCCATACACCCAGGGATCAATTTCGACGGTTCCAAGTTCAGTACCATCTAACGTGGCATCTGTTTCGATATCAATGTACCTGACGTTCAGGTTGACCAGCCATTTTTCATTGATTGGAATATCAGCGCCCAATTGGTATGCCAACCCCCAGCTGTCATCAAGATCGAGGTCCGTTCCTGCAAGGGCGCCGGTTGTGTCTGTGCTGAAGAAAGTCGTGTAGTTGATGCCCACTCCAAGGTATGGCTGGAATCCACCGTCACTCAGGAAGTGATAATTTAAGCTGACAGTTGGTGGTAGATGATCCGTGTCAGCGACTTTTTCCCCACCAATCAAGTCGATATCATGATCAAAAGGCCATGCTGCGAGTACTTCAACACTCCAATTGGCCGTCATGAAGTA
>DATFLY010000076.1:0-33602 GCA_035267185.1 Lysobacterales bacterium
CGCATCAGGCTGTCTTCGAGCGACAGGTAAAACCGGGATGATCCAGGATCGCCCTGTCGACCTGATCGACCACGGAGCTGGTTATCAATACGGCGGGATTCGTGGCGCTCGGTGCCAATAATATGCAAGCCACCAGCGTCAACCACCTTGTCGTGACGTTTTTGCCACTCCTCGATCACCTGGGCTTTATGAGATTCAGAAATATTATCTCCAAGTTCAGCCAATTCAGCATCCAGGCTTCCACCCAGCACGATATCCGTACCTCGTCCTGCCATGTTGGTGGCAATGGTTACTGCTGAAGGTTGGCCTGCCTGCGCAACAATATGAGCCTCGCGCTCATGCTGCTTGGCATTGAGCACTTCATGCTCAATCCGGGCCTTCTTGAGTAAGCTGGCCAGCAACTCGGATGTTTCAATGGAGGTCGTTCCGACAAGCACCGGCTGTCCACGTGCCACACAGTCCTTGATGTCCTCGATCATCGCCTGGTACTTGGCTTCAGACTTGAGGAATACCAGGTCATCATGGTCAGCACGGATCATGGGCTTGTGCGTCGGGATCACAACCACTTCAAGCCCGTAAATTGACTGGAATTCGTAGGCCTCGGTATCTGCCGTACCCGTCATACCAGCCAGCTTGTCGTACAGGCGGAAATAGTTCTGGAATGTAATCGACGCCAGTGTCTGATTTTCGCGCTGAATCGGGACATTTTCCTTGGCTTCGATTGCCTGGTGCAAACCTTCTGACCAACGGCGACCAGCCAGTGTACGACCGGTAAATTCATCAACGATGACCACTTCGCCATCCCTGACAATGTAATCAACATCCTTGTGGAACAGGTGATGTGCACGCAAACCAGCATTCAGATGGTGCACCAGGTTCAGGTTGTGCGCGTCATAAAGACTCTCGTCTTCCTTGAGCAGGCCTGACTTGGTCATCAACTCCTCAACATGCGCCATGCCATCTTCAGTGAGGTAGACCTGCTTTTGTTTCTCATCAATGGTGAAATCACCCTCTCCGACTTCGCCGTCTGTATCCGGGATCTCTTCTGCAGGAGAAAGGTGAGGAATAAACTGGTTGATGCGAACGTATAACTGTGGCGTTTCGTCCGCGGGCCCTGAGATAATCAATGGAGTCCGGGCCTCGTCAATCAGGATGGAATCCACTTCATCGACGATCGCGAAAGACAACTTTTTCTGAGCTTTCTGCTCGCTGGAAAAAGCCATGTTGTCGCGAAGGTAGTCAAAACCGAGCTCATTGTTTGTTGCGTAAATAACATCGCATTCGTAGGCGGCACGCTTGTCTTCCGGAGTCATACCGGGAACCACGACGCCCACGGTCATCCCCAGTGCTTCGTATACCGGCTTCATCCACTCGGCATCTCGACTGGCCAGGTAGTCATTAACCGTGACCACGTGGACACCGTTACCAGTCAGCGCATTGAGGTACACCGGTAGCGTGGCCACCAGGGTTTTACCCTCACCGGTTTTCATTTCCGCAATTTTGCCGCTGTGCAACACCATGCCGCCCACCAGCTGAACATCAAAATGACGCATGCCCAGGTTGCGAACCGAGGCCTCTCGCACCAGCGCAAAGGCCTCAGGCATCAGGTCATCCAGTGACTTGCCCTCGGCATGCTGCTGTTTCAGCTCTGCGGTCTTTTCAATCAGCTGTTCGTCGGAAAGCGCCTGCATTGCAGGCTCCAGCTCATTGATCTGCTGAACGTTCTTGCCCAGCTTCTTCACGAGCCGGTCATTACGGCTCCCCACAACTTTGGTGATTATTTTATTAAGCATGAGTTTATTTGGCTCAAATTCTGACAGGCGCGCGCTCAGCCACGGTCGACTTTGGCACGTGCAGAATTATTTGGGGTCTGATCCATGTTCTTGCAAGCCGAAAACGGCAATTCCAAGGGGTTTATGGCACATAACATCACATCTGGAGTAGCCTGTGTTGGTGAAAGATCAAAAACAACCCAAAAATGCACCAGTGAGTGTCACTCAGCTCATGTCAGGTTCCGACACCAGTTTCGGAAAGATTCTGCAACGAGCAAAGGCATTAAACCAGCTTAATCAAAGGGTTTCCGGCTTGTTGGACAAAGATCTTGCAAAGCACTGCCAGGTGGCCAATGTTCGCGATGGAAAAATGATTTTTACCTGCACTTCGCCCGGCTATGCCACGCGGCTCAAACTTCAGACCGGCCAGCTTCTCGATGAACTTGAAACGGCCGGGCTTGAAGGCATCAACAAAATTGAAGTGAAAGTCAGTATTGAACCCAGGGGTCGCGGCTTCTGAATCAGTTCAGCAACCGCCGACTACATCACGTGAGCGGGATGCGTAAACGAAACGGGTGCCTCTGCACTGTCCTCAAAAGTCACTTCTTCCCATTTTTGGGGCTGTTTGAGCAATTCAAGTATCAATGCATTGTTAAGTTCATGACCTGACTTGTAGCCAGAAAAAGCGCCAATCAACGGGTAACCCAGCAGATACAAATCTCCAATGGCATCCAGGACCTTGTGCTTGACGAATTCATCTTCATAACGAAGACCGTCCTCGTTCAGCACCCGGTAATCATCCAGCACAACCGCATTGTCCATGCTGCCACCGAGAATCAGGTTTCTGCCCCTGAGCATCTCGATGTCGCGCATAAAGCCAAACGTCCGGGCTCTTGCGATCTCCTTGAGGAAGGAAGTGGTCGAAAAATCAACCGATGCGAAAGAGCGCTGTGAGCTGAAAACGGGATGATCGAAATCAATCTTGAATGACACCCTGAACCCATCATGCGGTTCAAGCCTGGCCCACTTGTCGTCCTGTTTAACTTCTATTGGCTCTGTGACCCTGATAAATTTCTTGGGTGCAGACTGCTCTTCAATTCCGGCTGACTGAACAAGGAATACGAATGGACCGGCACTGCCGTCCATGATGGGAACTTCCACATTGCTGACGTCAATATAGGCATTATCAATGCCCAGCCCGGCAAGAGCAGACATCAGGTGTTCCACAGTAGAAACCCTGACCCCATCGCTCTCGAGCGTGGTGTTCATGCTGGTGTCGCCAACCAGGGTCGCCCTGGCAGGCACCTCAATAACCGGGTCAAGATCCGTCCGACGGAAAATAATGCCCGTATTCACAGCCGCTGGTCGCAGCGTCATGAACACCTTTTCACCGGTATGGATTCCCACGCCCGTGGCGCGGATGACGTTTTTGAGGGTGCGCTGGCTTATCATTATAGAATCTCCGCAAGCCCCTGATTCGAGCGCGATATTAGCACAGTCATGCCGCTGTTGACAGTCATAATAGGTGCTTTTCGCAACATATGTTGTAATTTAACAACATTTTAACCCAACAGTAACTTCCTGGTCACAAAATCTTCTGAGCGTTTGCATATCTGGCCCGAACATTTCCAATTAACGTCATCCCGGAATCCTGGACAATTTTCTTGTGGTGCTCGGAAATTGCGAGAACCCATGTTGTGTCCCTGGCGGTCATCTCCCAGGAAACCCCGTCATCCCGGAATCCTGGGCAATTACCCTGTAATTGCCCAGGATATCCGGGACCCACGTCGCGGCGATAGCGAGGTTCATTTCAAGTACCAATCATTTTGTATCAACAATGCAGAAGCCTTCGGGAAAGTTGGATTTTTGCGAAGCCACCTTGCGTCTCTACCGCAAGCAGGGAAGCAAAAATACAACAACACCTCTTCTACAGCGCCAACACCCTAATCCGCCTGCGTTCTCAGGAACGACGGAATATCGAGGTAGTCAATGTCGTGCTGGCGCTTGAACAGATCCGGGTTTTCTTCCTTTGAAGGTGAGTCTTCACTTGATTCCTCTCCTTCGCCGGACGCATTCACCGGTTGTCCCGTTGTGCCATCACGAATCAGGCGCATTGGCTTCTCTATGTCATCACGGCGACGAATGGCTTCGCCCAGGCCGGTGGCCACCACTGTGACACGCAGGTCATCGCCCATATCCGCATCAATCACTGTGCCCATCACAACCGTTGCATCGTCAGATGCGAGATCAGACACGGTGCTACCCACCTCTTCAAATTCACGCATTGTCAGGTTGGTACCGGCGGTGATATTGACCAGGATGCCACACGCCCCTGAAAGATTTATATCTTCAAGGAGTGGGCTGCCAATGGCTGCCTGTGCCGCAAGAATGGCACGATCATCACCAGATGACTGACCCGCGCCCATCATGGCCATGCCCATTTCTGACATAACAGTACGGACATCGGCAAAATCAACGTTGATGAGACCAGGTCGTGTAATCAGTTCAGCAATTCCCTGGACAGCGCCCTGAAGCACGTCATTGGCAGCCTTGAAGGCATTCAAAAGCAGGGTTTCACCCCCGAGCACATCAGCCAGCCGCGTATTCGGTATGGTAATCAGGGAATCAACATGCGCGCCGAGTTCCTCAATACCTTTCTCGGCCACTGCCATGCGCCTGGCGGCCTCGAATCCGAACGGCTTGGTCACCACAGCAACGGTGAGAATGCCAAGCTCCTTGGCCGCCTGCGCGATCACAGGTGTTGCACCCGTGCCCGTACCGCCACCCATTCCAGCAGTAATAAAGACCATGTCAGCACCAGACAACATTTCCATGATGTGGTCACGATCCTCCAATGCTGCCTGTCGGCCAACCTCGGGATTCGCCCCCGCCCCCAGACCCTTGGTCACACTCGACCCGATCTGCAGGATGGTCTTGCCCTTGAACTGCCTTAAGGCCTGAGCATCGGTATTTGCTGCTATGAAATCGACGCCTTCGATCTTGGCATCAATCATTTGTGCAACGGCATTACCACCGCCGCCTCCAACACCTATCACCTTGATCTTCGCGGTGGGTGTGAAGTTTTCCATCAGTTCAAACATCTTCCTTCTCCTCTCGCTTCGCTCGCCATTTCAGGGCTTAAATGCCCTTTGTTAAAAAGTAGAAATGTGATTACAGGGATTGAAATTTTGTTCACAGGCAAGGCCCGAAGTCCGCGAAACGCGCAGTGTACTTCCCGGTACATGAGCATTTGAGCGGACTGAGAACACCGCATGTGGACAAAAGAACATTTCTGTATTCACATTCAAAACTCGCCCCTGAACCAACTCTTGACCCTGTCAACCACCGAGTCTCCAGCCACCCCGGCAATCATTGCCCGGCGGGAATCTGCCCGGCTGCCGTACAACAGCAATCCCACGCCGGTGGCGTGAATCGCGTTTGAGACCACTTCTGATAATCCGGAAACATACTGCGGCGTGGCCAGCCGCACAGGCATATGAAACAACTCCTCTGCCAGTTCCTCGGCACCTTCAATTTTCGAGGCGCCACCCGTCATGACCAGGCCCGCCGCGACCATGTTCTCAAGCCCACTGCGACGCAGTTCTGACTGCACCAGGGAAAACAATTCCCGGTATCGGGCCTCGACAACCTGGGCCAGTGTCTGTCTCGCCAGGCGCCTCGAAGTGCGGTCGCCAACACTGGGGACCTGGATGGTTTCGTCATTGCGCGCGAGTTGTTCCAACGCGCAGGCAAATCGAATCTTGATGTCCTCGGCATGCTGGGTAGGCGTACGCAGTGCAACCGCGATGTCGTTTGTTACCTGGTCGCCCGCAATCGGAATGCAGGCGGTATGACGTATGGCCCCATCTGTGAATACCGCTATATCAGTGGTGCCCGCACCAATATCGACCAGGCATACACCCAGGTGCTTTTCATCTTCTGTCAATACAGCATGGCTGGCAGCGAGTGGCTGCATAATCAGCTCATCGACTGTCAGCCCACAGCGGGCAAGGCATTTTGATATGTTTTGTGTCGCGCTCAGGGCAGCGGTTACGACATGCACATGGGCTTCAAGACGAACACCGGCCATGCCGACTGGCTGCCGGATGCCATCCTGGTTATCAATCATGAATTCCTGTGGTAATGCATGGAGAATTTTCTGGTCTGCCGCAATGGGAACCGCACGTGCTGCTTCAAGAACGCGTTCAACGTCCCCCTCGGAGACTTCCTTATCCTTGATCGCCACCGTTCCGTCAGAGTTGAGGCTGTTGATGTGATTGCCCGAGATACCACAAAACACGGAGTGAATTTCGCAACCCGCCATCAGCTCAGCTTCCTCAACTGCCCTTTGAATGGCGTGCTCGGTTGAGGCCATGTCAACCACCACGCCTCGCTTGATGCCATGCGAGTCATGGGAGCCAAGACCGATCACTTCAACCGAGCCATCAGCCTGGATTTCGCCGACGATTGCGACAATCTTGGATGTGCCGATATCAAGCCCGACCACCAGTGAATTTTCTGCTTTTTTTGCCATTCTTCAGCTTTCCGTCGATTGTTCCTGGCTGGTTTCCGGCTCGCCTGGCTGATACCAGTTCACCGCAATCCCGTTCGTATAGCGAAGATCCACAGATCTTGGCGGTACTTCCTGGCCATTCAGCAAAACCGGCCAGCTGTCCAGCAGGCGCGCCAGGCGCGCCTCTGTCGCGTCGCGGCCGATTTGTATGGTTGTTCCGTTATCCAGGGTCATTTCCCAGCTTCCTCGCTTATCCTGTTTAAGCCGTGAAATCTCCAGTCCATGTGTTGCAAGCGCGAGGTTGTACTCATTCCAGCGCATCAGAATTTCATCAAACCTCTGATCCTCACCTTCCAGCCAGGGAAGCCCTTGTAATCCCTCTGCTTCGGGAACCTGGAAAGTCTCTCCCTTGTCAGACACCAGTTCGTCATCATTCCAGTGAGCAATGGGACGAAACTCCTCGATCGTGACCAGAACTGTGTCGGGCCACCTCTTCTCAACTCTTACTCCTGATACCCAGGGATTCCTCGAAGCACTGGTTTTGAGTGCATCCAGGTCGAGTGTAAAAAAGCTTGTTTTTGTCAGCGGCGCCAGCGATGCCCGAAGCTGTTCAGCGCTGACACGATCAAACCGACCCTGGACCTCCAGCCAACGGATTGGCCAGCGATCCCGTGTGGTAATACCCAGGCTGATCCAGGCACTGACGCCCAACGCCAGCATCAAAAGCAGGATGATCATGACAAAACCTGTGGTGGGTCGGTTGCCGTTCACAGGCTGGTCTCCAGGATTCGCCAGACCAACTCATCAAAGTCGATACCGACCTGCGCAGCTTCCTGCGGTACCAGGCTGTGATCAGTCATGCCTGGAATGGTATTCACTTCCAGAAACCATGCAGTGCCATCAGAATCCAGCAGAAAATCAACCCTGCCCCAGCCGCTTGCACCCAACACGTCGAATGCCTCGAGGGCTTTTTCTCTCAGCCGGATTTCGATTTCTGAATCAAGACCGCAGGGACAGTGATACCGCGTCTCATCAGACTCATACTTGGCCTCGTAATCGTAAAAAGCCCTGGGCGTCTCGATCCTGATGATTGGTAAGGTCATTCGCCCAAGAACAGCGCAGAAGTATTCACTTCCAGCCACCTCTGGCTCCATGATGACGATATCGCCATACTGCCGGGCCAAAGCAACCGCGGCTTCAAGCTCCTCTTCACACTCAACGCGTGAAATTCCGATGCTGGAACCCAGTTCGGACGGCTTCACAAACAAGGGAAAGCCGAATTTTGAGGCTGCCCGTTCGAAGTCATTCTGTTCCGGCGTGAAAATCTCGAATGGCGGTGTTGAAATGCCGGCCCCTTCCCAGATCCATTTTGAGTAAACCTTGTCCATGGTCAGCGCTGAAGATGGAAGGTCAGAGCCAGTAACCGGCACATCAAGTAATTGCAGGGCACCCTGCAGTGAACCGTCCTCGCCCCCGGGGCCATGAATAAGGTTGAAGACCCGGTCCACGTGTCCCTCACGAACGCCATCAATCAGCGCTGCACCTCCATCGTAAATTTTGTAATCGATACCCAGGCGGTCCATTGCTGCACCCACCGACCGTCCCCCGTCCAGTGAGACTTCACGTTCGGCACTATCACCACCCACTGCCAGCGCGACACGCCCGAACCCGGCTGGCTCATTAACCAGCAAGGGTGGAATATGATCGTTCGCAGAGGTCGGATGGAAGCTCATGATGACCTCACCTCCAGCCCGTTTTCACGAATCGACTGCGCTACATGACCAATGCTTCCGGCCCCCATCATCAGGACGAGGTCACCTGCCTCCAGCATGTTCTGTAATTCTTTCGGAAGCTGTTCAACATCGTGAACCAGCACCGGATCAACTTTTCCCCGGGTACGAATCGAGTGACAAAGTGCCGGCGCATCAAAGCCCTCGATCAATTCCTCACCGGCAGAATAGACATCAGTGATCACAAGTTTGTCTGCGCGCGACAACACGTCACTGAAATCATCGAAGAGGTCACGGGTTCGGGTATATCGATGCGGTTGAAAAACCACGACGATGCGACTGTCAGGCCAGCCACTGCGTGCCGCATCGATGGTTGCGGCGATCTCCGAGGGATGGTGGCCATAGTCCTCGACAATCATCACCTCGCCTCCGGGCACCTCAAAGTTGCCAACCTCGGCAAACCGGCGTCCGATGCCTTCAAATTCTGACAGGCTGTTGATCACCTTTGAAACATCAAAGCCCAGCTCCCAAACCACTGCGATAGCACCCAGTGCGTTGAGGACGTTGTGTTCACCGGGCAGATTCAGAATCACGGCCAACGCCTCATCCGAACCTGGCAAATGCAAGTTGAAAGACATCAAACGACCCTGCTGGGTGATGTCTGTGGCACGCACATCTGCATCAGCTGAAAGGCCATAGGAAACGGTTGCGCGGGTACTCTGTTCGGCCAGTTCCCGGCAATGCGGGTCATCGATGCAGAGAATTGCGGTGCCGTAAAACGGCAGGTGGTGCAGGAATTCAAGGAAGGCTTTGCGTAATCCTTCGAAGCTGCCGTCATAGGCCTCGAGGTGATCCCGGTCGATGTTGGTGACCAGGGCAACCACCGGTTGCAGAAGCAAAAACGAACCGTCGCTTTCATCTGCTTCGGCCACCAGGTATTCGCCCGTACCCAAACGTGCGTTGCTTCCCCAGGCATTGAGCAGCCCACCAATCACAAATGTCGGGTCTACACCAGCTTCCGCCAGCAGGCTTGCAGTCAGGCTGGTCGTGGTTGTTTTACCATGCGTGCCGGCAACGGCAATACCGCGACGAAACCGCATCAACTCTGCAAGCATCTCTGCTCTTGGTACAACGGGTATTCGCAAGCCACGCGCGGCGACCACCTCCGGATTTTCTTCCTGGATGGCGTTGGACACGACAAGAACATCGGCACCTTCGACCTGTTCTGAACTATGTTCGGTGAAGACCCTGGCGCCCAGCTTTTCCAGGTGACGGGTGGTTCGACTTTGCACCAGGTCAGAACCGGTCACTTCAAATCCCTGGTTGGCCAGGACCTCGGCGATGCCACTCATACCCGCACCGCCAATACCGACAAAATGGACCCTCCTGATGCGCCGCATAGGCGCCAGGTGGGTGCCGCGGACTGCGCCCTGGTCTTTCATCACGGGAATGGCCGGCTGATTGATCAATTTGCCAACTCCAGGCACAGGCTGGCCACGCGTTTGGCTGAATCCGGAACAGCAACCGAGCGGGCTGAAACCGCCATGTCGATCAGATCCTGTCGATTCCGGATGACAGCGCGTAACTCGGAGGAAAGCGAAGTCGCGTCAAGGTCTGCCTCAGGCATCAGCCTGGCGGCGCCGGCCTCAACCAGAAATTCCGCATTTTTTGTCTGGTGGTCATCCACCGCGAAGGGAAACGGAACCAGGATGGACCCAAGCCCGGCCGCGGCCACTTCAGAAACCGTGAGAGCGCCGGACCTGCAAACGATCAGGTCAGCCCAGCCATATGCCCCGGCAATGTCCTCGATAAAGGCACTGACTTTTGCCTCGATTCCCAACTCATCATAGACCCGCATGGTTTCATCCAGGTCACGAGAACCTGTCTGATGTCGAACCAGTGGCTTCTCGTTATCCGGCAACAAAGCAAGCGCCTGGGGCACAATGCGGTTCAGTGCATTCGCTCCCTGGCTGCCTCCCGTCACCAGGATCCGAATCGGACCCACGCGATTGCCCATCCGTTCCTGGGGCGAAGCAAGTTCGACCACATCTTTTCTTACCGGGTTGCCGCATGTGACCAGTTTCCTGGTTATTTTTGAATCAGGAGGCCAGGAACCCGGAAACGCCTGCAGCACTTTTTTTGCAATGCGAGCAAGAAATTTGTTGGTCATCCCCGGCACACGATTTTGCTCATGCACCAGCAATGGAATGCCCCTGAGCCGGGCGGCCAGACCCCCTGGGCCTGCTGCATAGCCACCAAAACTGATGGCACAGGCAGGACGATGCCTGCCCAGGATGGCCATCGCCTGCAGTACTGCCCGAAGGATTTTGAAGGGTGCTGTAATCCAGGGAAGTAATCCTTTTCCACGCAAACCGCTGATATCAACAGTGTCCAGTGAAATCCCGCTGGATGGCACACGCGTGCATTCCATGCCTCCGCTGGCACCCAACCAGCGCACCGGTGTATCCATGCCTTGCAACGCATCTGCAACCGCCAGCCCCGGAAAGATATGACCGCCGGTTCCACCAGCCATGATCAGAACACCGTCATTGTTTTTTGACATCAGGCATGCCCCCTTGCGCGAGGCTTGCCGGCAACTGCAATCTGGCCTTCCCGATCCAGTTCATACTTGATTCGAAGCACAATGGCGATTGCAAAAATGATCATGATGACACTGGAACCGCCTGAACTGATGAGCGGTAATGTAAGACCCTTGGTGGGAAGCACGCCAAGATTAACGCCAATGCTGACCATTGCCTGCAGCCCGATCCACAAACCCACGCCATAGGCCAGGAATCCTGCAAAATTCTTACCACGGCGATGGGCCATCAGGCCAACGATCATGATCCGCGTGACCAGCAAAACGAACATGCCAAGGACAAACAGGACCCCGAAGAATCCAAACTCCTCGGCCAGAACTGCAAAAATGAAATCGGTATGGGCCTCTGGCAGGTAAAACAATTTCTGGATGCTCGCCCCCAGTCCGACACCGAACCATTCACCACGGCCAACAGCAATCAGTGCCTGGGTCAACTGGAATCCGCTGTTATAGGGGTCTGCCCAGGGGTCCATAAAACTCACGATGCGACGCAGACGATAGGGCTCCATCGCTGCCCACCCGAAAGCAGGAAGGGTTAACGCGCCCAGGATAAAAATGTGACGCCAGGCCGCGCCAGCCAGCCACACCATTCCAAAAATAATGGCAGTGATGATTGCTGCGCTTCCCATGTCAGGCTGTAACAGCAGGATTACCGAGAGGCCTGCCGCCAGGATCAGGGGCTTGAGCGTGTCGAAAAACCTTGATCTGACCAGCTCTGTTTTACGCGCCAGGTAGCCGGCAAGATAAATGATCACCATGATCTTGACCGCTTCAATCACCTGGAAGTTAAAAAACCCCAGCCTGATCCAGCGCGTGCTGCCGTTGACCGTATGCCCAAGGCCGGGAACCAGCACCAGCAGCAGGGCCAGTAGCGCAAGAAGCATCATCGGACGACTGATGCGCTCAAGAAATGAAATTGGAATAATTCTGAGTGAGAGCGCAATGGTGATGCCGACTGCAATGAACACAGCATGCCGGGCCAGGTAATACCAGGCGTTGACGCCGTGCCCCTCGGCCACTGCAACCGAGGCTGAGCCCACCATGACGAGCCCCGAGCAAACGAGCAAAAGTGCCGGGACGAGAATCCAGTAGTCCGGAGAAATCCTGACCGGAGCCGACCCTGCTGGTCGTGCCTGGACACTGGTGCCGGGATTGATCAGTGAATTCTTCATCTCAGCTTCAGGGTCGCAAGACCTGCCAGGACCAAAATCACGGAAATGATCCAGAACCTCACGATGACGCGTGGTTCGGGCCAGCCCTTGAGTTCAAAATGATGATGGATGGGCGCCATCCGAAAAATGCGTTTTCCGGTGAGCTTGAAGGAAACCACCTGCAGGATTACCGAAACGGTTTCCATGACAAAGACACCCGCCATCACGATAAAAACCAGCTCCTGGCGAACGATCACGGCAATGGTTCCCAGCGCTGCTCCCACTGCCAACGCCCCAATATCGCCCATGAATATCTGGGCCGGATAGGTGTTAAACCACAGGAATCCGAGGCCTGCACCAGCCAGCGCACCACAGAAAATCGCCAATTCACCTGCCCCTGGAATAGAAGGCACACCGAGGTAGTCCGAAAACACCAGGTTGCCGGCGACATAGGCAAAGATTCCAAGCGCCGACGCCACGAAAACGGAAGGCATGATGGCCAGGCCATCCAGGCCATCAGTGAGATTGACTGCGTTGGAAAACCCCACGATCATCAGGTAAGTGGTAAAGATGTAAACCACGCCAAGTGGAATCACCACCCCCTTGAAGAATGGAATGATCAGTTCAGTGGAGGCAGGGACGTCAGCCGTCATGAATAGAAAGACCGCGGCCACGGTACCGAAAATTGATTGAAGCAGGTACTTCCAGCGCGCCGGCAGGCCACGGGAATCCTTGAGCATCAGTTTGCGGTAGTCATCCAGCCAGCCGATCAGCCCAAAACCCAGGGTTACCAGCAAAACCACCCAGACGTAACGATTGCCAAGGTCAGACCACAATAAAGAGGAGACGACGATCGCAAACAAAATCAGCGCACCACCCATGGTGGGCGTACCGGATTTGGCGTAGTGCGATTTTGGTCCCAGGGTGCGTATTGGCTGCGAAACCTGGCGCTGTGACAATTTTCGAATAAAAGCCGGTCCCAGTATCAGGGACAGTGCCAAAGCGGTCAGTGCTGCCAGAATTGAACGCAAAGTGATGTAACCAAAGACATTGAAGCCCGGGTTTATTTGCTCCAGGTACTGGAATAGCCAGAGCAGCATCAGCCAGCCTCCCTGACATTCATCCGGCTTTCTGATGCCTGCTCCAGCGCCTTGACAACCCGTTCCATGTTCATCGACCGGGAACCCTTGATCAGGCAATTGATTCCGGGCCGTATTTCAGATGTGAGGGCTTCAATCAGCGAATCATGATCCTCAAAATGCATGCCTCCACGACCAAAATTTCGAACCGTGGCGGCAGTCATCTCACCTATCGCAAAGACCCGTTCAACCCCCAGACTGCTGGCAGCATCGCCGATTTCAGCATGCAACTTATGGCTGTTTTCGCCCAGTTCCTTCATATCACCCACCACCAGCCAGCGGTGACCCTGCATCTCGCTCAGCACTTTGAGTGCGGAGTAAAGTGATGCCGGATTGGCGTTGTAACTGTCATCAATGATGGTCCAGCCTGCGTCTGTGTTCTTGGTTTCCAGGCGTCCGGGTGCAGGCCTGAAAGCCGCCAGGCCTTCTCGAATATTCATTGGATCAACGTCCAGCGCCAGGGCAACTGCAGTTGCAGCAGCAGCATTGACCCGGTTGTGAATGCCCGGAACCGGCAGCTCGAAACTGATCCTTCCTTTCGGGGTATCCAGGGTTTCGCGATCCACGACACGTACATCGTTGGCAGGATCCTGGCCAAACGTGATCACACGCCCGCCGGCATTGATCTCATGCCACAATTCGGACCAGTGCTGATCCCCAAAAATGACGGCGCAGCCACCAGGTCCAAGGGCCTGGAAGATTTCCCCCTTGGCATGTGCAACGCCGCTCTCACTGCCAAACCCCTTGAGGTGCGCAGGACCAACATTTGTAATGACGGAAACATCCGGACGACCGATGCCAGCCAGGTAGGCAATATCTCCTGCCTGGCTGGCACCCATTTCCAGCACCGCATAACGGTGCTTCTTTTTGAGCCCGAAAAGGCTCAGGGGTAGTCCCAGTTCGTTGTTGTAATTACCCCCGGTGGCGAGAACTTCTGATTTCTTTCCGCAGTGCTTTTTCAGTATCGATGCAACCATCTCCTTGACCGTGGTCTTGCCGTTGCTGCCTGTGATGCCAACAACAATCGGATCCACCCGGTTGCGTATCTCAGCCGCAATGATTCCCAGTGCCCGGATGACGTCTTCAACCACGAGAACTGGCACTTCCAGTTCCAGTTTGCGACTGGCAAGTACTGCCACGGCGCCCAGTGAAACCGCTGTTTCGGCATAGTCGTGGCCATCCACCTGGATGCCTTTCAATGCAGCGAACAGGGTCCCGTACTGTACTTTCCGGCTGTCGGTTACGATCGAATCCACTTTCAGGCTGGTGTCAGGTTCAGGACAACCCACAAGCCTGGCGACTTCCCGAAGCTCAAGTGAAATCATGCTGCCTCCAGCGCGGCCAGCGCCGCCTCTTCATCGCTGAAAGGCACTCGCGTGTCACCGAGATCCTGGAAAGTCTCGTGCCCCTTGCCCGCGATCAGGACGATGTCTCCCTCGCGGCTCGATTCAACTGCATGGCGGATTGCTTCACCCCGATCAGGCTCGAGCGTTGCGCGTTCGCGTGCTGACATGCCCGCAACCATGTCTGCAAAAATTTTCTCCTGCGATTCAAAACGCGGATTATCGCTGGTGAAAATAATGCGATCGCAACCCGCCTCTGCCACCTGGGCCATCATGGGGCGTTTGCCCCGATCACGATCGCCACCACAACCAATGACACATACCATTCGGCCATGCAGATGGGCCCGCAGGGCTTGCAGCGCCTGTTCAAGCGCAGCCGGCGTATGGGCAAAGTCCACGACGACAACCGGCTTACCGCCCTCACCCCCCAGCTTGTGCATTCGTCCTGGAATGGCATGCATCAACTCAACCTGGTGCAGAACCTGGTTCCACTCCATGCCCTGCAGAGCAAGTGCGCCAATAGCGGCTGCCAGGTTTGAGACGTTGAATCGACCCAGCAGCCCGGTTCGCACGGTGCCGTCACCCCATGGGCTTTTGATTGTCACGGTCATGCCGTCCGAGTTCATGGAAGAAATGGCTGCCCGGATTTCTGATGACCCATTGGTGCCATAGCTGAGAACCTCCAGGGAGGAAGAAAACTCTTCGATCAGCTGCTTTCCAAAGGCATCGTCCTTGTTGATGATGGCAAATCTTGGCTTGTGGTCAGAGAAAAGACGGCGCTTGGCAGCCGCGTAGGCCTCCATACTGCCGTGGTAATCAAGGTGGTCACGACTCAGGTTGGTGAACACACCCGCTTCGAATCGGACTTCCTCGCAACGGCCCTGGTCGAGGGCATGGGATGAAACCTCCATCGCCAGTTGCTCGACACCCTGGTCAACACATTCGGACAAAAGGCGCTGCAGGCTGATGGGATCCGGGGTCGTCAGCGCGGCTGGCTCAAGGTGGTTAAAAGGTCCGCCACCAATGGTTCCGATCATGCCCGCATTGCCGCTGACGCGATGCCATGCCTGTGCAATCAGGTGCGCCGTGGTGGTCTTGCCATTGGTGCCGGTGATCCCGGTGATTTTCAAATGTTCGGAAGGTGCGTGGAAGAACCGGGATGCCAGGCTGGAGAGGTAGTAAGCCAATCCCGGAACTTCCACGCAGGGTATGCCCATCGGGGGCATAGAAAACTTTCCATCATGAATAATCACTGAAGCCCCGGCCGATTCGGCCTGCGGAGCAAACTGCATGCCGTGTGCCTGTCCGCCCTCAACGGCGATAAACGCCATGCCAGGCCCGGCTTTACGGGAATCCAGGGTGATCCCATCGATCATCAATTCCGGAACATCGTCAAGCCAGCCTTCAAGAAGAGTCTGCAGGCTCATGGGACAGCTCATGGCTGGTCCCCATCAAGTGAAACCGGTTGATCGCTCGCTTTGTGCAGCGTCAGCGCCGTTTCAAAGTTGTCGGGGGCAACATCCAGCAGGCGAAGCGCACCGCTCATGATGGTTGAAAATAAAGGTGCGGCCACCAGGCCGCCATAGTATTCGCCACCGGTGGGGTCATTGATTGCAACAATACACACCAGTCGCGGATTGCTGGCCGGCCCAAAACCGGCAAAGGTGGCAATGTATTTGGACGCATAGCCTGCGGCGCTTGCTTTGCGCGAAGTACCCGTTTTTCCTGAAATTCGATAATTGGCGACGCGGGCGTTCTTGCCGGTACCTTCCGGCCCGGTGACGGTTTCCAGCATGGCTGCAACCTGTCGGGCAATGGTCGGGTCAATCACTGAAATCGCGGGATTTGAAGCCCCTCTGATCAGGCTTGGGCGGCGCATTCTGCCTTCATCGGCGATTGCACCAAACGCACTGGCAAGTTGCAGCGCAGTCACCGAAAGCCCGTAGCCGTAAGAAAGCGTTGCCTGTTCAACCCGCCGCCAGCGCTTGTAATTGCGAAGCACCCCTGCTGATTCGCCCGGGAAACCCGTTCCCGTCACGCTTCCAAAACCAAAGCGGTCATAGGTGTTCCACATATGCTGTGGTTCCAGCTGCAGTGCGAGCTTTGTTGCACCGACATTGCTGGACTTGGTGATGATGCGGGTGACATCGATCGGTCCGTAATTGTGATGATCCTTGATGGTGTAACCGGAAATATTGATCCAGCCCGGCGAAGAGTCTATTGGCGAATCAGGAACGACGATTCCGGCCTCCAGCGCAGACGCAACTGAAAAAGGCTTCATCACAGACCCCGGCTCGAAGACATCGGTCACTGCCCTGTTGCGCAAACCATCACTGTCAATGTTGGGTTGATTGGGGTTATAGGATGGCTGATTGACCATTGCCAGCACTTCGCCCGAGTCAATATCGAGAACCACGACTGTTCCGGACCGGGCGCCATGCTTCAGCACGGTTCGTTTCAACTCCCTGTAAGCGAGATACTGCAGCCTGCGATCAATGGTCAGCTCGATATCCTGGCCTGGGACTGACTCCCGAAGGAGTTCGGCGCGCTCGATTGTTCGTCCGAGGCGGTCACGAATGACACGCTTGACGCCCGGCTTGCCCTGCAGCCAGTCGTTGTAGGCGAGTTCCAGGCCTTCCTGGCCGATGTCGTCGATGTTGGTAAAACCTATCACGTGAGCTGCCACTTCTCCGGCCGGATAAAACCGCCGGTATTCCTTTTGAAGGAAAACTCCGGACAACTTCATGGCATCAATTCTTGCTGCCAGGTCAGGGTGCAGCCGACGCTTTAACCAGACAAATTCCCGTTGGGCTCGCTGGGTCAGACGACGCTCGATTTCATCAGCGTTGGCACCCAGGACTTCGGCCAGCCTGTCTATGTCTTCCGGCGACTGCAGCAATTCACCTGGATTGACCCAGACTGAATCCACCGGTGTGCTCACTGCCAGTGGTTCACCGTTCCGGTCAAGGATGTTTCCGCGTCGAACCGGAACCTCGACTTCCCGCATGAACCGGGCTTCACCCTGCTCCTTGAGAAACTCCGTTTCCATGATCTGAAGGTTGAAAGCCCGCGCTGCCAGGGCCACGGAAGAAAGAAGCACGATTGCCAGGAAAGCATAGAGCCGGGTCATTGGAACCCTGGACATTTCAGGTTCGCTCATTTTTCTACAACCAGGATGAGGGTTTCCTCGGGCTGGTCCATGCCCAGGTCATCACGCGCTTTGCGCTCCACGTGACTGGCATCTGCAAGCCAGGCCTGTTCCAGTTGCAGTCGACTCCACTCTGCGATGGTTTCATCACGCTGATTTTCGAGCTCACCCAGCTGGACAGCCAGGCTGCGGCTCTGATGGCGCGTATAGACAACACCGAGCGAACTGGTGGTGACCAGCGCCAGCAGTAAAAGTGTCAGGATAAGCCGTAAGTTCAAGCAAGTTTCTCCGCAATCCGCATCACTGCACTGCGTGATCTGGGATTGTCGGAGAGTTCTTGCTCAGAAGGACGTATAGCCTTACCAATAGCCCGGAGTACGGGCTTATGATCTGGATGCTCCGGAATATTCCGTCGGACTACGCCTGGCCGTGCGGCTTCTCTAATCGTCCGCTTGACCAGGCGGTCCTCAAGGGAGTGAAAACTGATGACGACGAGTCTTCCTCCCGGGCGCAACCAACGTATGGCAGCTGCCAATCCTGTTTCGAGGTTGGCAAGTTCCTTATTGATATAGATTCGAATCGCCTGGAAACATCGTGTGGCCGGATGCTTTTTCTTCTCACGGCGGCCGACTGTTGCCTCGATCAGTTGAGCCAACTGATCTGTGGTCTCCAGCCTTGTTTGCCGCCGGGTCATAGCAATGCTCCTGGCAATCCTGCGCGCAAAGCGCTCCTCTCCGTACTCCCAAAACACGCGGGCCATTTCCCGCTCGGATGCATCATTCAGCCATTCGGCTGCTGAAACACCCTGCGATGGGTCCATTCGCATATCCAGAGGGCCTTGCTTCATGAACGAGAAGCCCCGCTCCGGATCGTCCAACTGGGGGGAAGAAACACCAAGGTCCAGCAATATGCCGTCAAAGCCTTCTTCAACGCCCCATTTCAGGACAAAGCGTTCTATTTCCGCAAAATTTCCCTGGTCTATCCGAAACCGCGAGTCCTGATTCGCGAGCTCCTGTCCGGCCGCTACTGCTTCCGGATCCCTGTCCAGGGAAAAGAGGCGTCCCTGCCCCGACAGCCTGGCAAGTAAAGCCCGGCTGTGTCCTCCCCTGCCAAAGGTGCCATCTAAATGCATCCCGTCGGGTCTGGTTTGAAGAGCCTCTATCGCTTCTCGCAACAGCACTGGCTGGTGGCGATATTCACTCATCATTCCGGACCAACACCTTCGGCCCAATTCTCTCTTCCAATAACGTTCCTGTCGTTGTGAGCCAGGACGTTACAGAACGAGACGAGACATCTCTTCGGAGGCGACCTCACTGAGGTTTTTCTCCTCTTCGACTCTCTTCTGGTTGAGCACCGTTTCATTCCAAATCTCGAAACGGTTTCCCATCCCCAGCAGCACGACCCGTTTTTCCAGGCCTGCTACCTGTCTTAAAGTAAGTGGCAACTGAATCCTTGCGTTTCCGTCCGGCTCAGTACCACTGGCGCTCCCCACTAATCTTCTTTGCAAACTTCTGTGGGCAGAATTAAAAGTGCTCAGGCTGGTAACTTCGTCTCGCACTCGTTTCCACTCGTCTTCCGGGTATAGCCAAAGCGCACCGGAATCAAAAGCGCTATAGGTCAGTACCAGGCGACTTCCGCACACTTCCTGGATTGCATCCCGGTAGCGCATCGGTATGGCCAGACGCCCTTTTGCGTCCAGATTGATCGCGGTCTCACCAAAAAACACTTCATTCCCACTTGTGGTCCACTAATTCCCACTAAATCCCACAGAACTGCACGATAGAGTCTCTTCGAACAAATGTCAAGCAAGTCCTTGAATTAAAAGCCTGCCCATTACAGATCCAATGAGACCAAAGCGGTATGTCAGGGAAAGGCCACGAATGTGGCAAGCCGGTGATATTCCATGCTACTGAAGTGGAGGGAGTCGGCCTGTAAGCCGGGTTCTGTTCGGGGCAAGCCCCGCGACAGTCATTCATCTGGGATCAACGTCACCGCTGACCTCATGCAACCTACCCGAAAGCACCGCGGGCCACGGCATTGCTTTCCTATTTGGTCTTGCTCCGAGTGGGGTTTACCATGCCGCAGTATGTTGCCACCTGCGCGGTGCGCTCTTACCGCACCATTTCACCCTTACCTGGCCTGTTACAGCCGGGCGGTATCTTTTCTGTTGCACTTTCCATAGGCTCGCGCCTCCCAGGCGTTACCTGGCACCCTGCCCTGCGGAGCCCGGACTTTCCTCCCCGCCTGGACCGAAATCCTGACGACGCGACTGCCCGGCCGACTCCCGAGCGTATTATCGCCGAAACCGACTGCCTAGGGAATCTATTGGCGATTAACACCTTCGAATAGTCCGCGTCAGGAGACCCCTTTAAGAAACACGCCGTAAATACATCCCTGTAGGCTCGGATGCGGCTTCCCTGCCGCATACGGTTTCTGAAAGGGATCTCCCAACGCGGCCTGAGCGTCAGAGCGAGATTAGAGTTCAGAGCAGTTTAGACGTTTCAATAAAGCGAGCGCTGGGTAAGAACTCCATGCTGGGAGCTCCGACCAGGCAGGATTCCTTTCGAAAACCGTATGATTCAGGGATGAATCATCCGAGCCTACAGGGATGTATTTACGGCGTGTTTTCTAAAGGAATCCTGCCTGGTCGGAGCTGAATCAAATTCGACTTGACCTAAATTTCTTTCGAATCTGGTTGCTGAAGAATTCAGGAATTGGTTTGGTGTTACAAAAGCACGCCGCTCTAGAAGTTTACATGGCTGGCTGCCAGGTCATTGAGAAATTGATTCGTAAATACTGCGACGCGATGCGCCAGTCATTTTCGCTGCAACCCGGGCAGCCTGGCTCGCTGGCAGGAATTCGGTCAGCGCATCTGCCATCTTGATGCCCGCGGCAATTTCGGCGTCGTGATCCTGCTCTTTACCGGCAACCACGATTACGAATTCACCCTTTTTCTGATTGGGGTCCTCTGCAAGGGCTTGCACCAGCTCATTCAGGGTTCCACGCAACACGGTCTCGAATTGCTTGGTCATTTCGCGGCATAAAGCTGCCTGGCGTTCGTTCCCGAAAACAGCGCCCATATCGTCAAGCGAAGCAGAAATACGATGACTGGATTCAAAGAATACAAGGGTGCGTGACTCCGTTCGGAGCTCTTCAAGTCGGGTTCGGCGAGAAGACTTTTTGGCAGACAGGAATCCCTCGAACACGAAACGATCTGTTGGCAGTGCACACACAGAAAGTGCTGCAGTCACTGCACTTGCTCCCGGAATAGGGCAAATTCTTATTCCTGCTGATGCTGCTTCCTGAACCAACCTGAAACCCGGGTCAGAAATCAGTGGTGTTCCGGCATCAGACACAAGCGCTACAGACTCACCGGCCTTCATTCTTTTAATCAGACCCGGCGCCTGTCGGGATTCGTTGTGTTCGTGCAGGGCGACCAGCGACGTGGCAATCTGGTAGCGTTCAAGCAGCTTGCGGGTATGGCGCGTATCTTCAGCAGCCACGACATCTGCCGATTTAAGCGTTTCAATAGCACGAAGGGTAATATCTTCAAGATTGCCAATCGGCGTTGCCACGACGCTCAAAACCCCATTAGCCATCCACGCGACTCCCGGCCACCAACAGAAACCTCAAGGATACAGGATCAGGTATTATTCGAGGCCTGAAAGTTTTGAACTCTGTCGTAATGACACGGCCTGATAAACATGCGGAAAAATCACAGAATCCTTCTTATCTCCAGCCTGATGCTGGTCTGCGCAACCCTGATACTTCCCGGTTGCGCACCCATGCCCCGGAAAGCAGCTGTAGAAGATCGAGTACCCGGTAATCCCGATCAGGCCTATAACCGCGGCAACTATCGTGAAGCTGCGCGACTATGGGAACAACAAGCCGTGGAGGCACCACAAACGCAGGCATCGGTTTTGAGGCTTAAAGCCATGGATGCCTGGCTGCTTGCAGGCGAGGAAGAAACCGCAGGCGATATGCTCGACTGGATCAGCACTGACAATCTTCCGGAGCAGGACATTGCGCTGCTTAATTTGTTGGTAGCAGAACTGGAGGTGGATGCTGAAAACCCGGTGGGTGCCCGGCGCAGCCTGGACCTTGTCGGAGAGAATCTGCCGGAGGCATATACCAACCGGTATCTGAACCTCGCAGCCAGGGTCGAATCAGCACTCGGTACTCTAAGCACACAAAATGTCAGGCAGGCCGCTGAACTGGCAGAAGGAATCCAGGGATATGACAGGGAGTCTGCCCTGCAACTGCTGAGAACGCTGGAAAGCGTACCTTCGAATCAATTGTTTTACATTTCAGAACTGGGTGGAGATCCGGCACGTGCAGCCTGGTTTGATCTGGCTTATGTGCTTCGCAGCAACCTGGTCAATGCAGCTGATGTTGAAGAACAAGTCATGGCGTGGAAACTGCGTCACCCGGACAGCCAGCTCAATATCGAAAATGCGCTCGATCTGTGGGTTCTTTACCGGCAGAAATTCAGGCCGCCGAGGACTGTCGCAATTTTGTTACCCGACTCAGGAGGATTGAAGAGAGCCGGCGCAGCCATAAGGGATGGAATCATGAGCGCTTATCTTGCACAGCCCTCTGATTCACAAATACGATTCTATGACACGGGCAGCGGTCCCGATGCTGTCCTCGCCGGGTATTTTCAGGCAGCAGATGACGGAGCAGAACTGATCATCGGCCCACTGGCAAAACCATCAATTGAGGCACTGCTTGGGCTGGCAGGACTTGCAACACCGGTTCTTGCACTCAATGAACTGCCGGATGGCAAACTGATACCTGACGGGCTGGAACAACAGGTATTTGGCATGTCGCTGTCACAGGAACGCGAGGCCGTCACCATTTCTCGCAGAATGACGGACCTGGGGCTCCGCAAAGTGGTGGTGCTGGCGCCTGACGACGATTGGGGTGATCGAATCACCGAAGCATTCCAGACTGATTTCCTACAGCAACAAGGCGAAATCCTGATGTCCTCGCGCTATCTGCCAGGGGAAAATGATCATAGCCCCCTGCTGGAAAGTGTCTTACGAATCGAGGAGAGCAAGGCCAGAAAGACCCGGTTGGAAAACCGCCTGCAAATTGAACTCGAATTCGAACCGGTTGGAAGGTCCGATGTTGACGGTATTTTTATCGCTGCCACACCGCAACAGGGTCGTCTACTGACGCCACAATTGAAGTTTTTTGACGCTGGTGGAATTCCCACATTTGCTACTTCAAGGGTCTACACGGGTAAACCTGATGCTGGCAGCAATCGAGATCTGAATGGACTGAACATACCGATTACGCCCTGGCAACTTGAACATACAACCCCCGAATCAATACCCGAACTTCAAAGCATTCTTGGAGGCCAGTTTGCTGCGCTTTACGCCATCGGCCTTGACGCCTGGAACATCCTTTCATGGCTCGACCTGATGCGCAGCGATCCGGACTTTCGATTTCCAGGCGCGAGCGGAACTTACTCGTTTGGGGAAGGCGGAAACCTGAATCGCGAGCCCGACTGGAGTCGTTTCCGGGGTGGCACACCGGTGCTGGCCGAAAGCCGTATCGAATAGCTGACCCATCCAGTTCGAAGCCCGCATGAGCCGGGCACAAGGATCGAAATGGGAAAGGGTTGCCGAGCGATGGCTGAAACAACGAAATGCTCGTATCGTTTGTCGAAACTATCACTGCAGAAGTGGCGAAATTGACCTGGTAATTCGCGATGGTGATCAGATAGCATTCGTCGAGGTCAAGTTTCGTGCCCTGAAGGGCTATGGAAGTGGTGCTGACCATGTGACATTCACAAAACAACGCCGGATCGTCAGCGCCGCACGAAGATTTCTGCAGTATCATAAGCACGCGTCGTGCCAGGTGTTCAGGTTTGATGTCATTTCGATCACCAACACGCCGGATGGCTTAAAAATTCAATGGATAAAAAGTGCATTCGAAGCTGTCTGACACTTTGAAATATGACCCGTTAACCCAAATTCCGTTATTGATTCGGACCAAACCCTGTACGAGGACTAACCATGTCTGCGACCGACAAACCCGCAACCAAAACGTTAAAAACAATCATCCTGATGCTGGCAGCTGTGGCTCTGATCGCCGCCTGCGTGCCAGCAAACAAAAAACGAACGACTGGCACGGTGGTTGATGATCAATCCACCGAAGTCAGGGTGTATGACAATATTTATGACAGTCCGAAATTTACGACCAAGGACCATGTCAAGCTCGAAGTGCACAACGGAACGGTCTTGCTTGCGGGCGAGACAGTTTCTGAAGAAAACAAGACGCTTGCCACCAGTATTGCCAGTGGTACCCGCGGTGTCACCAATGTTGTCAATGAGCTTGCAGTCATGCCAGCGGCAACCGCAGGCGGAAGACTGGACAACAGCTACATCACATCCAAAGCCAATTCAGTGCTGACCATTGCCAATCCCGTTGAAGGCATGGACGCGACCAGGATCAAGGTCATCACCGCAAGAAAAATCGTCTATCTCATGGGAACTGTCACGAGAGCAGAAGGTGACAGGGTTGCTGATGTTGTCAGGAATATCAGCGGGGTTGAGAAAGTGGTCAAGGTATTCGACTACGTTGACGCGTAATTTGAGCAAGATGAGGCGCCCTGCCTCATCCTGCTAATTTGTGGTTTCGGCGTCCTGACAGACAGGACTTTGTTCGAAAACACGCCCTAAATACATCCCTGTAGGCTCGGATGATTCGTCCCTGAATCATACGGTTTTCGAACAAAGTCCTGCCTGTCAGGACGCCCGATCTTGCTCCAATAACGCAGCACAGGGAAGCGTCGGCTACGAAGCAGGTACGGCTTGCGGCTTTATTGCAAGAAGTGCCTGCTTCGTGCCGTCACGCGCGCAATCGCCCGAAGGGCGCGAGCACCTGAAAATCGCAAGTTTCAGATGTGAGATGCCGACAGCGGCTCCTTGAGCCGCCGACGAATGCTCCCTCCTGGCATTCGTCTTCCTCGCGCCATCCATGGCGCTCGGGTCAGGACGACCCATCTTGCTCATTTATGGAGTGATCGCTGCTCTCAATAAAGCACTAGCTGAGGATGTAATCCAGACCCCGCAGCAAAATCACCGCATAAAAACGAGCAGCAAAAATCGCTCCAGAGAACTGTCAAATGTCTCCCGTGATGAAAGCGTTGCATGGTGTTTTGCACAGGGAAGCGTCGGCTCCGAAGCAGGTACGGCTTGCGTGATTTTTGCAAGAAGTGCCTGCTTCGTGCCGTCACGCGTGCAATCGCCCGAAGGGCGCGAACACCTGAAAATCGCAATTTTCAGGTGTGAGATGCAAGTCGGGCAGGACGCCCGATCTTGCTCATTCTATAAGTAGCGGCGCCTATTTTAAGAAACGCCAGAAACAAGAACCTCTGCAAGCCACAATAAAACCACCGAATAAAGCGCCGCTACGGCGTCGTCAAACATAATCCCAAAACCACCACTCAGCCGCTTTTCAAACCAGCGGATTGGCCACGGCTTGACGATATCGAAAAACCTGAAAGCCACAAAAGCCCCAAGCAGCCATGGCCATCCTGCGGGCACCAGGATTGCAACAAGAAGAAACCCGACTATTTCGTCCCAAACGATAGAACCAGGATCGGACTGGCCAAGGGCAGTTTCTGTAACCCGACACAATGGAACACCCACCACGAAAAGGCTCAAGACAATCAGCAAAGACAGCAAAGTTGGTATTGTCAAAAGCGCCAGCGCAAAAGGAATCGCGACAACAGTTCCCGCAGTACCCGGAGCTTTTCTGAATAATCCCGAGCCAAAACCCAGAGCAAGGAATCCCCACACCGTCGTGAAAGCCAATTTTCTCAAAACCGGATCGGAAACGAACATCCCACTCCGCTGTTCACTCATGAATGCACGCCATGAACATAACCCGACCTTCCAGGATTAAACACCGAGCCGTCAGGCCTGATGCTCTGACACCCGCTGCCCTGTATGACTTTGCCAATTTGAGCCGGCTTAACGCCATTTTTTGTCGCCGCCTTTTCAATGTCACGCCATCGCTCCGGCGCTGCCGTAAAACAGAGCTCGTAGTCGTCGCCACTGCCGAGTTGCAGATCCCACCTGTCATCGTCAGGCAGATCGCTCAACTCGGGCGGACAGGGGAGTGTTTCAAGATCGAGCTGAATCCCCACGTTGGAGGCAGCGGAAATGTGAGAAACATCCGCCAGCAACCCATCAGAAATATCTATGCAACTGCTGGCAAGACCGACAAGCGCCTGCCCGAACCCCAGTCGTAATTCTGGTCGGTAAAGCGCTGAAATGCAGGCTGGCGCAGGCTTGACCCCGCGGCGCTGGTCTGACAGTGCTCTGCCAGCAAGTCCAACAGGTCCGCTAATTCCCACAATGTCGCCGGGCTTTGCACCGCTGCGAAGCAGTGCCTTGCCGGGTTCAACCAGGCCGCAAACTGTCAGGGTCATGTTCATGGGCCCGCTGGTGACATCACCACCGACCAGTTTTATCGGTGCTTTTTGGGCGACTTCTCCCACCCCACTGGCGAACTTCTCCACCCACTCCGGTTTCATCGATGGCAATGTGAGTGCCAGGAAGAACCAAGCGGGGCTGGCCCCCATAGCCGCCAGGTCACTAATACTGGCGGCCATGGCCTTATAACCGACAGTTTCCGGCGCCTGTCCGAAATTGAAATGCACGCCCTCAACCAGCGTATCGGTCGACACCACCAGCTGATGATTGATCGGAATGGGAAGGATCGCAGCGTCATCACCGACACCCTCCATCGCACCGGTTTGAGCGCCGATGGTTTTTGTCAGTAACTCGATCAGTGAGAATTCATGCATCGAGCTTTCTCATCAAAGTCAGAAACCTGAATCAGGAAAATTCTTTGGGACGCCAGTCACGCGCTGCCTTATCCAGCACGCCGTTGACAAACGCATGACCCTGCTCGGCGCCGAATCGATGCGAAAGATCCACGGCCTCGTCCACAATAATGCGAAATGGTAACTCCGGATTCTCAAGCAATTCATAAGCACCAAGACGGAGAATAACGCGCTCCATCTGATCAACATCGGACATGGGTCGATCCAAAAACGGCTCAAGTCGCTTGTCGTATCCCTCGGCCGAATCAATGACACCCCGCACCAATAACTCAAAGTACGCCTGGTCGACCTGGCTGAAATCCTGGTGATCCAGAAATTGCTCAATCAGGTACTCTGCCGATTCCACCTCATCCTTAAGCTGCCACTGATAAATGGCCTGCAGCGCCCGTCGCCTTGCACGCTTTCTTTCCTGAATGTTTGTCCCGGCAGTCATTTGTCTTCCAGTGCGTCAATGTCAGCATGAAGCTTGCGTATGGCCTTGAAAGACTCAATCGCGGCAATTGCAGCATCAAAGCCCTTGTTGCCTTCGCCAGTGCCGGCACGCTCAAGAGCCTGTTCGATGGTGTCAGTCGTCAGGACCCCAAACGCTACAGGTATACCATGTCGCTGCGAAGTCTCCCTGATTCCGCGAGCACATTCACCAGCCACATAGTCAAAATGAGGCGTGCCGCCACGAATGACCGTCCCAAGAGTAATCACAGCATCGAATTTTCCTGATTTGGCCAATACCTCGGCGGCCAGAGGTAATTCAAAGGCACCCGGCACCCATATGGTAATAACCTGGTCTTCAACAATACCATTGGTTTTCAGGGCATCCCTGGCACCTTGAAGCAATTGCTCCACGATGAACTCATTGAATCTGCTCGCGGCGATTCCGATTTTCATGAGACGTCACCTGCTTCTTCGTCAACATCAACATATTCGACGATTTCCAGACCAAACCCGGACAGGCCGCTGAGCCGGCGGGGCGCACTCAGGACACGCATTTTCCGAACACCGAGATCTGAAATGATTTGCGCACCGATGCCATAAGTTCGCAGTTCATGAGAGCTCTTGTCATCCCCGTTCCTGGACACCCGGGGTTCAGGTTCCCGCTGAATCAATCGCTGCAAGACATCATCATCGGGATAGCCGCCAAGCACAAGGAGCATTCCCGAGTCATGAGCGGAAATTTCCAGCATGGCTGTTCTCAATGGCAGACCAAAATCTTCCCGGTGAATGGAAAGGACATCACGCAGGGGGTTTTGTACATGTACGCGAACGAGAAATGGCTCTTCAGGGTCTGGTTTACCTCGCACCATGGCCATGTGCAGGCGATCATCAATCGAGTCCCGATAACAATGCAGACGGAAAGCACCAAAATCAGTATCCACATCATGGCTTGAGACCCGTTTCACGGTTTTCTCGTTCTGCAGGCGATGGCGAATCAGGTCAGCAATGGTGCCAATGGCCAGCCCATGTTCCTTTGCGAAAGACTCCAACTCAGGACGCCTTGCCATTGATCCGTCTTCATTCAGGATCTCGACCAGCACCGCTGCCGGCTCGAGACCCGCAAGGAGGGCAAGATCAACACTTGCTTCAGTGTGGCCTGCCCGTGCCAGCACGCCGCCAGGCTGCGCCATCAAAGGAAAAACATGACCCGGTTGACTCAGGTCTGCTGGTTCAGCATCAGGTTGCACCGCAGTTCGAATTGAATGGGCCCGATCGTAAGCAGAAATTCCAGTGGTAATCCCTTCCGCCGACTCGATTGAGACCGTGAAATTGGTAGAAAAACGTGCCTGGTTATGGTCCACCATCAATGGCAGGTTTAGCTGGCTGCAACGTTCACGAGTGAGTGGAAGACAGATCAATCCCCGGCCGTAGCGCGCCATGAAATTGATGTCCTCGGGACGGACCTTTGAAGCCGCCATGACGAGATCGCCTTCGTTTTCGCGGTCCTCATCGTCCATCATGACCACCATTCGGCCCTGACGCAGCTCTTCAAGTATTTCGGGAATTGTATTCATTCTTGTTTTATCGAGGTTAGCTCTTGTCCAACGCCAGACTTTCCAGGTAACGCGCAATCATATCGACTTCAAGATTCACAAAGTCTCCCTCCGCGAGCGCACCAAGAGACGTGACTGCCAAAGTGTGCGGAATAATGCAGGTCGAAAAGCTGTCATCTGAAACCGAATTCACAGTCAGGCTGACCCCATCAAGGCATACAGAACCCTTCCTGCTCAGGTAACGCCTGAGCTCCACTGGCAACTCAAAATCAAGCCGTTCAGCCTGGCCATCAGGCGTTCGGGAAAGCAGCCGGATTGCGGAGTCGACATGTCCGCTGACCATGTGACCGCCAAAACGGTCACCGGCGCGCATGGCGAGTTCAAGATTCACCTTGTCGCCAACTGACTTATTAGCGAGGGTCGTCAGCGCAAGGGTTTCCGCTGAAACATCTGCATAAAACCCATCATCAGAGGGCTGAAGCATGGTCAGGCAAACGCCGGACACTGAAATGCTGTCGCCATCCCTGCAGGAACCCAGTTCGACCGTTCCCGCACCAGGTTTGATGTAAAGCCTGCGGTCACGTTGTGTTTCAGTCACTTCGCTGATTCGACCAACCGCTGTGACAATTCCGGTGAACATATCAGGCTCTTTTTTTCGGCGTCAGGCGAAATCTGAAATCAGGTCCAAACCTCACAGCTTCCCGTAACTCTAGATGCATGCCCTGCTCGACGGATTCAAGCGGACCAATTGAAAACGCCGGCGGCCCATCGATCCCCAGGAGTTTCGGTGCCTGGTATAGCAATATTTCATCCACCAGGTCTTCAGATAACAAGGCACCGCAAAGGGTTGCACCTGCCTCGACCTGGACTTCGTTGATTCCACGACCCGCCAGCGCTTTCAGCGTTAGCTCAAGATCCGGGCGCATTGCCTGCCCTTCTTGCTGTCCGGCAACCAGCAGACATTCAACGCCCTGTTCAGCAAGCCGATCCATCGCCCTGCCGGGCACGCAACCCACGATCAGTGCATCCTGTTTCGGATCAAGAACCTGGCTATCCGGGTTGATGCGAAACCGACTATCCACGACTACCCTCAAAGGCTGTCTTTTCACAACACCGGATCTCACGGTTAGCCTGGGATCGTCTGCAACCACAGTCCCTATTCCGGTCAGAATGGCATCACTACGAGCCCTCCAGTGCTGAACATCGGCCCGCGACTGCTCACTGGTGATCCATTGACTATCACCGTTTGCCAGTGCGGTTCGCCCATCAAGGCTTTGCGCAGACTTGATCCTGACCCAGGGGAGGCCATCAATGATTCGTTTGAAGTAGCCAGCATTCAGGGTTCTTGCCTGACTCTCCATCAGGCCGCCTTGCACGCTCAAACCAGCGCTGCGAAGTTGAGCTTTGCCCTTGCCATTCACCTCGGGATACGGGTCTTCGGCAGCAAAAATAATGCGGGCAATGCCTGCTTCCATCAGTGCGGTTGTGCAGGCCGGGGTGCGGCCCTGGTGTGCACAAGGTTCGAGAGTGACATAAGCGGTGGCGCCGACCGCAAGTGGTCCGGCTTTTTTCAATGCAACGATTTCAGCGTGGTCTTCGCCTGCTATGCGATGCCACCCCGTGGCCAGCACTTTTTCAGAATCCGCTATGACACATCCAACCCGCGGATTGGGGTGTGTGGTGTACAGACCTTTTTCCGCCAGACGCAGAGCCAGCGCCATACACTCATGATCAAAACCGGAAAATTTCATCGCAGATATTGAATCGCAAAATCAGGAACTGAAGGACTCACTTGCCACGCCCGGATTTCTCAGCCCTGCGTTTTGGATTTGAAGGCTCCAGTAACGAAATCTGGGGGTCGTCCTGGTCACCGGGAGATTCTCTTTCGAGATGTTCAATCACCTCGCGAAAAGCCTGAACATCCTCAAATCTTTTGTAAACCGAGGCAAACCGCACGTAGGCTACCTGATCCAGCTCACTCAGACGCCGCATCACCCACTCTCCAATCAGGCTGCTTGGAATTTCAACCTCTTCAACACTGCTGATCTGGCGAAGCAGAGAGCGCATCGCTCGTTCTATCTGCCGGGTAGCAACAGGCCGTTTTTCCAGGGCGCGCATCATGCCCTGTCTCAGCTTGTCTTCCGAGAATGCCTCACGAGAGCCATCAGACTTGATGATTCTCGGTGCCTTCAGTGCCGGCGTTTCAAACGTATTAAAACGCCCTGAACATGATTCACACTGGCGCCTGCGGCGTATCTGCATGCCATCACCGGTGAGCCGAGAATCGACCACACGAGTATTTTCATGATGACAGAAAGGGCACCACATCAGTCACGGTCACTGTATACCGGGTACCTGGCGCAAAGGCTTAGCGCTTTTTCACGCGCTTCTGATTCCACCTGCTCGTTACCCACATCATCCAGAACATCGCATATCATCCCGGAAAGCTCTGCACAGTCGTCCGGACCAAATCCTCGCGTGGTCACAGCCGGCGTTCCCAGGCGCAATCCACTGGTAACAAACGGCGACCTGGGCTCACCCGGAACCGTGTTCTTGTTGAGCGTGATGTTGGCGCGACCCAGTGATTCCTCAGCATCCTTACCGGTGTAGTCGCGCCCGATCAGATCGACCAGGAACAGGTGATTGTCCGTGCCGCCTGAAACAATTTTGTAACCTCGCTCCATCATGACATCGGCCATGACACGTGCATTGGCAACCACTTTTTCCTGGTAGTCCCGGAAACCAGGCTCAAGCGCCTCCTTGAAAGCCACCGCCTTGGCGGCAATCACGTGCATCAACGGTCCACCCTGGGTACCCGGGAAGACCAGGGAATTGAGCTTCTTTTCGATGTCGGGATTTGAGCTCGACAAAATCACGCCACCACGAGGACCACGCAGTGTTTTGTGTGTCGTGGAGGTCACGACATGGGCATGAGGAACGGGATTCGGATAAACACCGCCGGCAATCAGTCCTGCCACATGAGCCATATCAACCAGGAACCAGGCGCCAACGTCATCAGCAATTTCTCGCATCCTGGCCCAGTCAACAACCCTTGAGTAGGCAGAAAACCCGCCGATGATCATCTTCGGGGAGTGTTCACGTGCGATTCGGGCAATGTCATCGTAGTCGATATAACCGGTTTCCCTGTTCAGCCCATAATGCACCGCATTGAATAGCTTGCCAGAGAAATTAACAGGACTGCCATGGGTCAGGTGTCCACCCTCGGAGAGATCCATCCCCAAAATGGTGTCACCTGGTTTTAGCAAAGCCAGGTATGCCGCCGCATTCGCCTGTGAGCCCGAATGTGGTTGCACATTCGCGTAATCAGCACCAAAAAGCTGCATGACCCGGTCGCGGGCAAGCTGCTCAGCGACATCGACATGTTCGCAGCCACCATAATAACGACGCCCGGGATAGCCCTCGGCGTATTTGTTGGTCAGCACGGAGCCCTGCGCAGCCATCACCCTCGGACTGGCGTAATTCTCCGATGCAATCAGTTCAATGTGCTCTTCCTGACGTCGCTGCTCGTCCAGAATGGCCTGGGCCAGTTCAGCATCGTAGTCGGAAAGCCTGTAGCTTTTGTTATACATATTCGTCCCTTCCAAATGGCCGTGAATTATACCCGTTTTGAGGGACTGACAGCGCTGACCGGCGAACTGATTGAATCACTCAACTGGCTGACCACACGAGGTGCTTTTAGCGACACGACCCGTCCACACAGAAAATGTTGGCTACACCAGGGCTTGCTGAATCTGCTGAATTGATTCTGGCAACAGAAAGTCATGCATTTTTGGGTTATATTTTCGGGGATGATGGTTGAGCAGTTCGCGGGCAGACGTATCGTCAAAGATCATATCCACCGCCTGGCGCATGAACATTTCGCTGTTTAACCCTCTGAGCCCCGGTATGAGGCCCGAGAGTCCAATGACTGGTGGAACAAGGGCGCGGGGCAAACGCAATAGCCGTTCTTTTCGACCGGCTGCAGCAAACAATCCTTCAATCATATGATCATAACGAACTGTGCCGTTGCCGCAGACGGGCGAGTCTATATCCACAGCAGGATCAGTTTCAATCGCATTGGTGATGGTTTTTGCCAGGTCCTGAACATGGAGCGGCTGTCGAAGCCCCTGTGATTTTGAGGCCAGGGGAACAAATCCGAATCGTTTAATCCATGAGTAGACCCTGGAAAGATTCTGATCCATGCCGCAGCCGTAAATCAGTGTCGGATTGAGGATGGTCAGCGGTATTTTGCCTGCATGACATACCTCACAAATCAATGTGGTGGCCGCTTCAATTTCAGCGATCAGCTCACGTTCCTTCCTGTCACCGGATTCTCTCTTGGTGACTGCACTGGTGGTGCCAATGACTATAACGCGTTCCCAGTGTCCCACGATGGCAGGCTGCCTCAATTGAACCACATCCTGTGCCAGCTTCACCGGCCCGCAGGACAATAGCGCGGGTTTGCCCCCCATCGTGTCCTCCTGCCTGATCAAGACATCCTTTAGTTGCGAATATGCAATTCGCTGCATACCTTCAATCGCAGAATTGTTATCGGCGGCAGATAATCGGGTGACCGCGATCACCTGGCGACCCTGTTCAAGCAGGTTGAAAATTGAAAAAAGACCAATCTGCCCCGTGGCACCAAGAACAACAACAGGCGGCTTCATGCTGACCCGGAAATCCGTTGAAACAAAACAACGGGCAAGGTGAGCAGATAATGAATCCAGATGCCCGCATAAATCATCCAGCGCACCGGGGGTGAATGCTCCGGAGCCAGAAACTTGCTGAAATATCGCTGCATGCCCAGATGCTTCTGCCTGTGAACCCACCATGGTCTGGAAGCGCTGGACAGGCCTCCCGAGTGAACCGCCATTGCCCCGGGAACCAGCAGGCAGTGATAAGCCGCTTCTTTCAAGCGATACATCAGGTCAAGGTCCTCACAATGCATCTTGTATGCCTCGTCGAAATAACCCATCGGTTCTGCCACGCTGCGTCTGAGCAGCATGCAGGCACCACTGACCGCTTCTGCAACCATCGTTTCACCCGGAGCAGCTTGTTTGTGTTGATTGACGCCTGCTGTTGCGGGCAATCGTCCGGCCAGACGATCAAGGCCACTGAAAGTCATGAATGAATTCCAGGGGTCTGGTAGACGCCGCCATGTTCCAGACTGCACATGACCCTCGGAATTGATAATCCAGGGCGCAGCCAAAGCGGCACGATCGTCTTCCTCAAGGGCCTCCACCAACCGGTCAAGTGCATCAGTTTCCAAAATACAATCAGGATTGAGAATCAGCACATAATCCTCGCCTGCATTGCGAGCGACGCGATTGACGGCCCGCCCAAAGCCGATGTTTTCTTC
>DATFLY010000077.1:0-109533 GCA_035267185.1 Lysobacterales bacterium
CAGCCATTCGGCCATGGTACCGACCATGATAAATATGGTTTTTCATGACCCGGATTTTGATGACTATGACCTGTCCAGTATCCGCACCTTGCTCTATGGCGGCTCCCCCATGGCGGAATCGGTCATCGCGCGGGTGACGGAATGCTTGCCGAAAGCCCGGATGGTGCAGGCCTATGGCCTGACTGAAACCAGCCCGATACTGACGGTGCTGGGGCCTGAATATCACACTTTTGAAGGGCCGCAGGCCGGAAAAACACGGGCTGCAGGCCAGGTCGTGCCCGGAACAGAGCTCTGCATACAGGATGATGACGGAAATCAATGTAAATCTGGTGTGGTGGGAGAGGTTTGCACCCGCGGGCCGAACATCATGCAGGGATACTGGAATTTGCCCGAACAGACGGCTGAGGCGATGCGTGGAGGCTGGTTCCACACGGGCGATGGTGGTTACATGGACGAGGATGGATTCCTGTATATCTCGGACCGCATGAAGGACATGATCGTTACCGGGGCTGAAAATGTTTACTCCATTGAAGTTGAGAATGCACTTTTCCAGCACCCTTCGGTCGAGTCATGCGCGGTGATCGGAATTCCCTCGGAACAATGGGGTGAGGAAGTACATGCCGTGGTTATCCTGGCTGAAGGGCATGAGGCGAGCGTCGATGAGCTGATTCGGCATTGCCACAAACTGATTGCCGGTTATAAGTGCCCTCGCGGTATCACGTTTCGTGACGAACCCCTGCCGCTTTCAGGGGCCGGAAAAATCCTGAAAAGAACCCTCCGCGAGCCATTCTGGGAGGGGCATGATCGGCAGGTAAGCTAGCCGTTGATCAGTCTTCGGGAAGCGGAATAAACTCTGTTTCGCCCGGAACCGGGTCGAATCTGCCTTCCGCCCAGTCACGCTTTGCTTTCTCGATTCGCTGATGTGAACTGGAAACAAAGTTCCACCAGACCGTCCTTTTCCCCAACGGCTCACCGCCAAGGATGACGGCATGGCAGCCTTCCTGTGTTCTCAGCTGAGCATCGCTGGCAGAATTGAGAATGGCCATCGCACCAGCGGGACAATCCACATCCCCGACACGTGCTTCTCCTTCAACCACGTAAACGGCCAGTTCCTGCCAGTCAGCAGGCACTTCAAGCCCGTCACCGGCAGGAATTCTGCAATCCAGGTAGAGCGTTTCGGAGCGCATGCTCACCGGGGACTGGTGACCGAACGCACTGCCCATCACCAGGTTCATTTGAATTCCGTTAACCTCGAAACAGGGAATTTCTTCAGCTGAATAGTGCGTGAAGCCAGGTTCGCATTCCTCGTCTGCATCGGGGAGGGCGAGCCATATCTGCAGACCGTGCATGCGCGATGTCTGGTCAAGGTCGTCACCAGCCCGCTCTGAATGCACAATCCCGCGGCCTGCCGTCATCAGATTGACGGCACCCGGTCGTATCGCCTGGACATGCCCCAGGCTGTCGCGATGAATGATTTCGCCCTCGAACAGGTACGTCACCGTTGCCAGGCCGATGTGTGGATGTGGCCGGACCTGGATGCCCTTGCCGGGCGGAAATTCAGCCGGCCCGAAATGGTCCCAGAATACGAACGGGCCCACAGACCGGCATTTTGTATGGGGCAGGGACCGCCTGACGGTGAATTCCCCCAGGTCTTTTTCATTGGGTTTGATAATCAAAGTCATGGTCAGAATTCTAACTCATTCATCGAGTGACCTCTCAGGAATGGTTGGCCAGATTTTCCGGCAGTGAAATGACAAAATCTCTGATTTCATCCCGCACTCGCCGATAGTGCTCCAGGGCTTCTTCTTCAGTTTTCGCACCCACTGCCAGTTTTGGAGGATCATCAAAGCCATGGTGGACGATGGATGTTTTTGCCGGAAAGTATGGGCATGTTTCGTGTGCATGATCGCAAACAGTGACCACGTAATCGAATCCACGCCCACCCAGGTCAGCAACGGTCTGGCTCTTGTGCGAGGAGATGTCGATGCCGATCTCTGACATGACCCGCACCGCGTTGGGATTCAGGCCATGGGTTTCGATCCCTGCCGAGGCACAATCAACCTTGTCGCTTTTAAGGTTTCTGCATAAACCTTCAGCCATCTGGCTGCGGCAGGAATTGCCTGTACACAAAAACAGGACGCTGATTTTTTTCTTGTTCACTGTATAAGTCAGCCGATTGAAAGAGGCATTATCATAGGTCTTTGCGAAGCGAATATTTCAGTCATCATCAGGAAAACGGTCATAATCAGGAATACCATGGGAAAAACCTATGAAACATTCGAAAACTGAAACCTTCGAGGGTGGCTGTACCTGCCAGCATGTGCGATACCGCATGGAGTCGCGACCCATGATTGTGCACTGCTGTCATTGTCGCTGGTGCCAGCGCGAAACCGGTACATCTTTTGTGCTGCATGCGGTGATCGAATCGGACAGGTTGACGGTATTGGATGGTCAGCCGGAGAGAACCACCATTCCGTCAGAAAGCGGCGCAGGGCAGGAAGTCGTGCGCTGTCCGCATTGCAAAATCGCGCTGTGGAGCCATTATTCCAGTGCCGGGCGGCTTGCCAGCATGGTGAAGGTGGGCACGCTTGATGATCCCGATCAGATGCCGCCGGACGTCCAGATTTTTGCAGAATCGAAACAGCCCTGGGTGATGCTTAACCCGGATATACCTTCATTCGAAAAATTCTACCGCCGTTCCGAGGTCTGGTCAGAGGAAGCCCTGACGCGCCGTGAGGCAATGTTAAACAATATGCAATGAGTCGAATGCTGTGCCGGGCCGCTTGTGCGACTCATTCAACCGGGCGGATTGCAACGTCCGGTACGCGATTCGGCAGTGCCTCACATCAGGCAATCGGTGTAAATGGCCTTTACAAAACCTTTGGAGGCAGGACGCCGGAAAAGAGGCTACAGAAATGTACTTGTGACGTGTTTTGTAAAGGCCATTTACAACGACTACAGCTGTACCGACTGCCACCAACCTACTTTGATATCACGTTGAGCTGCCAGAGATCCTTGCGTTCCATCTGCAGGAAGGGTCGCATCGCCAGGCAGCCAGTCTTTCCAATGCTTTTTTCCAGGTAATGCAGTTCTTCAAAGTTGGCGCGCGTGCGCTCGCCAATTTCAGTCTCCAGGCCATGTTCGCGCATCATCAGGACACCCTTGGCACGTATCGCAAGCTCAGTGTAAACCCTCAGGTAACAAAGCATATCGGCCACCACCGGGCCTTCAAACTTGGTTGTCAGGTCACCGAGAAACCGTCCGATTTTTGATTCCGAAAACGAATGTGAATTGATCATCTCGATCAGCTGGGCATCTGCATCAAAATCAAGTTCCAGCCAGTCATGCATGGATTTCGCGCTACGCTGGAACACGATACCAAGTAATGGCGGTAATGCCAGCAGGGTGCCGACAGTGGTGAGGATGGGCGTAAAAGGGAAGTGGTTGAAAATTGAATGTAAAACGCTGGCGACCAGCAGGCCGGGCAGATAGTACAACGGATTGACCTTCATGCTGCGCTCGGTCAGTGTCTGCGAAAGGATGCCAAAAATCGCTGCCACGCCACCATGCATGATCGCTGTACCGAAGCCCCGCACAATCCATACACCCATATTTGAGCCTGCACCTGCCTGCAGGTAAAAGAAATTTTCGACCAGCGCAAACCCGGCGCCCACAGCGAAGCCCATGATCGCGGCATCCACCAGGAAGCCGATTCGATGGGTCCGAAACAGGTAAATAATCACCAGCGCTTTGAGTGCTTCCTCCACAACCGGAGCGGCATAACGGGCAAAGGGCTGGAAATCCAGTTGCAGTAAATCCATCACCAGGGGATTAACGAAATAAGCTGCAATGGCTGTAAGGCAGCCACCAACGATCACCGCAAGAATGACTTTCAGGCTGACCAGCTTGTAGCTGTCCATGTAGACCAGCGCAAACAGGAATGCCAGGACCGGAAGCAGGCCCACGGGCGCACGAAGAAAAATTTCCGGAATCATTTCGGAGATGGTAAACCTGTAATTGGGATGGTGCTATCTTGCCGAAAAAACCCGGTGGATCACAACATTCTGTGTGAGATGTACACCTCGCTCCACCAGTGAGCCTGTGGGGTGCTAGACTCCCTCCATGTCGAAAGTCAGCAACATCTGGATTGAGTTGAAGCGACGCAAGGTGATTAGGGTTGCTGTCGCATATATCGTGGTGGCATGGCTGATGGTAGAGGTCTCATCGGTGATGTTTCCAGGCCTGCATTTGCCCGAATGGACTGTCACTCTGGTCATCGCCCTGGCAGTTCTGGGCTTCCCTGTTTCACTTGCTCTTGCCTGGGCCCTGGATGTGACACCGGAAGGCATCAAGCTGGAATCCGATCAGGCGAAGCTGTCAGAATCTGCGGTCGCTAAAGCCACTATTTCGGGAGACAGTCGCAGTTCAGTTGCAGTACTGCCTTTTGTCAATCTGTCGAATGACCCCGACAATGAATACTTCTCCGATGGTATATCTGAAGAACTCCTGAATCTCCTTTGCAAGGTTCCGACGCTGACTGTCGCATCCCGTACGTCGTCTTTTTCATTCAAGGGTCAAAATGTTGATTTGGCCACAGTGGCAAGCAAACTTGAAGTTGATGTGATTCTCGAGGGTAGTGTACGTCGCTCGGGAGATCGCGTACGCATTACAGCTCAACTAATAGATGGTGCCACCGACAGAAACTTGTGGTCCGCAAACTATGACAGGCAACTGCGCGACGTGTTTGAAGTCCAGGACGAGATTGCACAAAACATCGTCGATGCACTCAAAATCAGCCTCAGTCCTGACCAACGTCAGCTGATCCGTCCGATGTCCACGACTTCTAATGTAATGGCTTATGACTTTTATCTTCGTGGCCGGTATTTCCTTGAGAGATCAGACAGCGATAATGCCCTTGTCATGTTTGAAAAAGCCGTCGAACAGGACAATCAGTTCGCAGCCGGATATGCCGGGATAGCCGAGTCGTATGCATGGAAATTCTTGTGGGTTGATTCTGATTCAGGCTACGTGACTGCGGCAAACGAATACAGTGCCCTGGCACTCGAAAAATCGCCTGATTCGGCCGAGGCGCACGCAGCAAGGTGCCTGACGCTGGCCATGAGCAAGCAGTTTAAAGAAGCTATAGCCGAAGCAGAAAAGGCGATCGCCATAGATCCTCGCTTGTACGAAGCCTATTACTACAAAGGGCGCGCTCATTTTGCGAATGGAGAATACTCGGCTGCAGCGGATGCCTTTGAAGGCGCACTTGAAATTCGCCCCGACGACAACATCAGCGCAAGCCTGCTCAGCACCACCGTAAACTCTTTTGGGACCGAGGCTGAAAAACGCGCTGCTTCGCAAAGAGCCGTCGAGATCAGCGAACGATACCTGTCACTGAACCCCGACGATGCGGTCGCGTTATCGCGCACTGCCAATGACTATGTCTACCTGGGTGAAATTGAAAAAGGTTTGGAACTGGCAGAGCGGGCTTACAACATTAATCCCAAATACTGCGGCTACAACGTCGCCTGCGCGTTCATGCTGGCCGGCAGAACAGAGGCGGCGCTTGATTATCTGGATGAACATTCGCGTTTACGCAGTCTGGATTCCGCCTGGATTGAGCATGATTCGGATTGGGATGAAGTGCGCGACCATCCTCGTTTCAAGGCACTGTTGGAACGCCTCAGATCGGGTTGATCGCTGGCCGGCAGCCATAATCATGATGGTTGTCGTGCCATAAGATCCTTTTCGGTCAAAGTATCTTTAGCGAGATCATCCACTCTTCATCCCACTTGTCACCATCGACATAGCCTTGTGCGTAACCGAAAGACAGGGTCATGGGAAGGCGGTGAACAATGGTGAATGCCAGGTCAATCTGGACACCCAGGCTGCTGTATGTCTCCTCCAGTCGTGAAGTGCTGGGGTCGGTCATCAATACCCCGGCGAACAATGCGGTTCGAAGGGACTGCATGTAAAAACTCGGGGTGCCCACTTCTTCAAAACGCAGTGGTGGCAGGTTGACTTCCATCATGGATTTGACGAAATCCTGTCCGGAGATTTCGTCAATTTCAAACCCGGGGAAGCTGTAGGAATCGCGGTAGCGGCGAATTTCCCGGTCGTCCACGTAGTTGTTGCCGAATGCGCCAAAGTACCAGTTGGCCAGCGCTTCATCACGGTCGCCGTCGGCAATACCTGCAGCGTTATAAAACCAGATTGATGAGTGCTTTAGCGGCAGTGGAAAACCAAAATCAACTCCTGCCAGGGCACGGGGATAGGTTTCGCTGTTGGCATAATCTGCATAGGCGCCAAGTTTCCAGCGCCAGCCCTTTTCGTGATCAACTGCGCCCAGGGATTTGCGGGTGTTTGTGTAGCTGAGTTCCAGGGCAACCGAAAAAAGGTCATCGAAATCGGAATCGACATTCTGATTGCCGGGCAGGGTATCCAGTCCTGTGTAATAAGCAGCCTCACCGCTGAAATCGAGTTGTCGGGGCTGGTCAAAAATCAGCGCCTTGTCGTAGCCAACGATAAATGCGTCACCCTTGCGGCTGCGCTCGGTGGGGCCAAACAGGTCGTAAAAATCTGCGTTATTGTGCCAGTAACGGGCATGCCAGTTGAGCCGCCGGTATTCGATATCGGCATGCAATCGTTCACTCGAGGCGAGCGAGTCATCAATGCTGTAGGAGGCGTTGGCATGGATGGAACTCAATCCAAATGGATTGCTGAACATCCAGTTATAACCCAGGGCGAAAGTGTCCTTGTATCCCTCGACAATCGGGTATGCGGAAGACAATCCAATTTCAGAGCCGGGGGTGAATTTGCCTCGCCGGGTGACTTTGGATTCCAGGTCCACATCGTCAAGTGTCTGTGTCACTGACCATTCCCTGACGATCGGATTGTTTCGGGCTATTTCGTTGCCCAGAAAAGTAATGGCGTTCAGGTCTTCAAGTGGTTTCGGGTCGATGACTGCCGGAACCAGGCCTTCGCCTGTGAACTCGTAAACGATCAGGGATCCGTCTTTCATCGGAATCGGGCGGAAAAAGCCGGTTTCTGCATTGGTGACCGCCTCGATTTCGGCGGTTTCGATTTCATAGCGGAAAATGTTGGATACACCGGTGAAATAACTGCTGCCATACAGGTACTTGCCATCGGGGGTGAACACGAATCCTTCCGGAACCGCCGTGCCAAAGTTAAATTCAGCCATCGGCTCGCTGTTACCTGAGAGCAAATCATCGGTGCGGAAAATTCGTAAAAACTGATTACCGCTGACTTCGCCCATTGAAGCGGAGAGCATGGTGCCGTCTGCTGAGACGTCCAGCTCGTACATGATCTGTCCGTAAGGCCAGGTATGAACCTGGTTCCAGGATTCATAAGGGTAGGGCATGCGCACCAGGGTGACGTAACCATCAAGATGGCGCAGACCCCAGATAGAACGATCTGCACGGTTGAAGGCCAGGTCTCCGATACGCGCATCCTTCAGCAGCATCCGCTCTTTTCCTGTTGCCACATCAAGCGCCATGAGGTCGCGGTATTCGTGATTGTCGGTGGTGTAGAAAAACGTGCGGCTGTCCTGGTCCCATGCTGATGAGGTCACCCGGTAGAGCATGGGGCCCTTGATGTCGACCAGCCTCTCAACCGTGTCAGTTCCCTGTGCCAGGGTGCCGATGTGCGCGACGACTCCCGGATAGCGAAAAGCGCCGATCAGGGAGTTGGCTTGTTCGTCGTAAAAGGAACGAGATGCAGAACCCAGACCATTGCTGGTGAGCCGCCTGGCGGATGTCACCGGAAATTCCCTGATCTTTTCAAGGTTGGCGGCCTGAAACGATTTCTCGAATTCGATCCAGTCGTCCCAGGCGTCTTCCAGCGATTTTCCGAATACGTGCTGGAATTGTTGTGCGTAGTAGCGCTCGCTGTCCTCACCACGCTTGAGCCATTCGATCACATCTTGTGGCGACCAGGTATGGGCCAGGTAACTGAAGAACCGGGTTCCATAGAGATAAGCATTCACGCCCACCTGGAAATCGACCCGCGTTCCTGCCGATACCAGTCCGAGGTTGCTGTAGAACTTTGCGTCATCACGAACCATGCCACGGAAGACCATCTCATCGAATGCGCCCTGGGCACGTCCCAGGCCTCCGGCCAGCCAGGTTTCCATGAACACCGCGCTGCCTTCTGACCACCAGCGCGGGGTCATCACACGCGGAGCAGCGAGGTAGAAATAAAGTAATGTTTCCGGGTGGTCCTGGACCGGAGTGGGTTTGCCGAAAAAAACCTTGCGCCACCAGGCGTCCTGCTCGTTCCAGACATCTCCGGTCGCAACGTGAACCATCTCGTGATTCATGTTCATGAACATGCGTTCACTGGCGGTAAAGGTTTCAAACGACCGGCTCAGGGGGGCAATGTCGATGTGCACATTGTTGTTGGGAACAGCGCCGGCAGCGGCGTTTCCGTAATCCTTGAAATCTGTCAGGAGAATTGAAGTTTTCTCCCAGGGTGTCCATTCGAACAATTCGGTCTGAAGCGCCAGGGTGTTGTGGAAGCTGCGACCCACATGCGGAACGAGATAGGTCTGGAGGGGATCGGAATAGAGCAGAAACAGATCGTCTGTTTCCAGCACATCCAGTTCGAGGGACTGGGCTTGCACCGTGCTGCAAGCCATCAGGGAACAACAGATTATCCTGCCAACTGTCTTCTTGATTTTTTTCATATGGCCTCTCCCGTGGCGCATTAAGGATAGTCTATTTCCAGATGACAATTGGGGTCAGAGTAAAAATAGCACCGAGTTGTTTTTCTGCTTGGTGCAGTGAGGGCTATTTTTACTCTGACCCCAAACAAAAAAAAGGCCACCTGAATCATCAGGTGGCCAATCGCTCTCTCTGCGTAGGTTCTTTAGTTGCGCACTGCCTGCGAGGAAAGCTCGCTGTTCAGTGCACTGCGGAATCCTTCACTGTTGAGTGCGCTACGGAAACTTTCACTGTTCAATGCGCTGCGGAAGCCTTCGCTGTTCAGTGCGCTGGCCAGTGCTTCGCTGCTCATTGCCAGGCGGAAGCTTTCACTGTTCAATGCGCTGCGGAAGCCTTCGCTGTTCAGTGCACTGCGGAAGCCTTCGCTGTTCAATGCGCTGCGGAAGCCTTCACTGTTCAATGCTGAGCGGAAGCCTTCACTGTTGAGTGCGCTGCGGAAGCCTTCACTGTTCAATGCTGAACGGAAGCCTTCACTGTTCAGTGCGCTGACAAAAGCGTCGCTGCTCATCGCTGAACGGAAGCCTTCGCTGTTCAGTGCGCTGCGGAAGCCCTCACTTGCAAGTGCGCTCTGGAAATTTTCGTTTGCCAGGGCGTTGCGTACAGACTCACTGCTCAGTGACATGCGGAAGTCTTCACTTCTCAGGGCACTGGAAAAGGCATCGTTGCTGGTGAGTGCATCACCGCCACCGGCTCCCAGCAATGCGCTGGACAGGGCCTGGCTGGACATTGCGCTGCGGAAGCTCTCGCTCGCAAGCGCGCTGCGGAAGTTTTCGCTGCTCATCGCGTAGCGGAATCCTTCGCTGTTGAGTGCGGCGCGGAAATTATCATTGGCAAGTGCCGACCGGAAGTTTTCGCTGTTCAGTGCGCTGGCCATGCCTTCACTTGATAATGCGCTGGCCATGCCTTCGCTGGCGAGTGCGCTGGAAAAGCCCTCGCTGTTCAATGCCGAGCGGAAGCCTTCGCTGTTCATTGCGCTGCGGAACCCTTCACTGTTCATCGCGCTGCGGAAACCTTCGCTGTTCATGGCGCTGCGGAAGCCTTCGCTGTTCATCGCACTGCGAAAGCCTTCGCTGTTCAATGCCGAGCGGAAGCCTTCACTATTTAATGCCGAACGGAAGCCCTCGCTGTTGAGTGCGCTCCTGAAGGACTCGCTGGTGATGACATCCACCAGGCCAGGATTATTTGCAAGCACCTCAAATGCGTCGGTTTGTACGAACTCGGATACAGCCTGGTCACCCAGGTTCACATCTTCAGGCTTCAGGGCCTCATCGCGATAACGTTCTGCAGGAACGATCGTGCCCGCAGTTTCGTCCTCGCTGGGCGAAAAGCCGCCACCCAGATACAGGATCACAAGTACTGCTGCGACAGCGCCTGCTACCAGGATCAATACTTTGGAATTGCCTTTTTGAAATTTACTCATCTCTACACTCCTGATCGTTCCTTAAGCGTTCTTGCTGAGCCCCCAAATTTGTGGACTCTTGAACTAATTACTGCCTCATACAATAAAAGTTGGTGACAATTTTATGAGTCAGCTAAATAGGTGATACCGGGGGCATAAGCCATTAATGACTCAATGCGCCCCGGTATATCCCCTCGCCTTCACGGGTTACCGAAACCACAACGTCTTTGCTGCCCATGTTCTCCCCGGAAAGCCCGGTGAGAATTACGGTGAATTTGGTTGTGCCGAAATTACTGACGCTGAAATTGCCCTCTGAAAAACTGAAGCTTTCTTTGCCACCCACGTCCGGATGTGCGATTCCTCCGAATTTCAGGCCAGTGCCTGCCAGTGCAACATGGAATTCATTCGCCTGGTCAGAATTGATGTCAAACTGCAAAAACCTCAGGTCCCCTTCACCACGCAACAATACCTGGCCATTCAGGCCCGGGGCATTGACATCGAGCTTGCCAAGTTCGGCGACATTGAGCTGGCCATTGTCGCGGGACAATGTTCCAACCAGGTTGGAAAGATCCATCGGCGAGGCCGAAGGCGACAGCTCATAAAAGGCCACCGCGGCCAGCAAACCGGCACCTGCCGCCACGCCATAGGTGACGGGGCGGCCTGCCATCCAGCCGGCCGCCCAGGTAAACCATTTACGGGGGCGAGGTAACTCAATTTGGGTCAGAATGCTGCGTTGTAACTCCGCCGGCGGTTCTTCTGCCGGGGTGCTCTCAAGATAACTGATCAAACCAGACAGCTCTTTGCTATAAGCACGAGCTTCATCAGAGCCAGCCAGGGTTGCTTCATATTCTGCCTTTTCTGACTCTGACAGCTCGCCATCAAGCGATCTGTTGATCAGGTCTATTGTGTGATTATCAACACTCATCAAACTTACTCCGTGTCAGACAGACAGTCCTTCAGTTGCTGGCGCGCGGTGTACAGGCGCGACTTCACAGTGACCTCAGGGACGTGCAGCACTTCGCTGATTTCGCGATAACTCAGGTCTGAAAAATGCCTGAGTACAATCACCATCCTGTAATCCTCCTGCAGCGTCATCATGGCTGCCTGGACCCGCTTCGACTGGATGTCTGCTTCTGCTCTTTCAGCAGGCCCCCGGTCTCCGGAGGCCTGCACTTCGTCGAGTGCCTGCTCTCTTTTGCCGCGGTTGAGATGGTTAATCGTTTCATTTATCGCTATCCGGTAAATCCAACTAAAAAACTTGTATTGCGGGTTGTATCGGCCCAGATGTTCGAACACTTTCAGAAACACCACCTGTGTTACATCCGAGGCATCCTGGGGATTAGCCAACATACGGTATGCCGCGTTGTACACCGGTCGCTGGTAGTGACCCAGCAGTTCTTCCAGTGCTCGCCGATCACCTTGCTGACATCTTTTAATCAGTGCCTGATCCCGGCTATTACTCATAACTACTGGTCACCCTTAAAAAAGTTTGTGGATTGCCGAAAAAAATCGGAAGGTCATGATGAAGCTGTTTCAATATCGAACAATTTGTCGAATCCGGAGTAACGAAATATATCGTTGATGTGCGTGTTGACATTAACCAGTTTCAGTCCGCCGGATGTCGCCATCAGGCGTTTGTGCGTCTTTAGCAGAACGCCGAGCCCGGCGCTTGAAATGTACTCGAGCCCGGTCATGTCGACCACGCAATCACCTGGTACCCTGTCGAGAAATTCCTGGGCAGTCTGGGCTTGTGCTGCATCCAGCCTGCCGCTGACTGCCACATTGCCCGAGTCGTTGAAATCAATTTCAAACATCAGGAATTTCCTTCAACGCAATTGCGAAAAGTGATGGTACTGGTTCGGTCCTGGTAATGATAAGTAATGGAATCGGCCATTTTGAGTACCAGGTAAAGACCAAGTCCGCCTGCGCTTCGATCATTGAGTGAGGCATCGATATCCACATCGCGGGGCTGGGTTGGGTCAAAAGGCTCGACCCCAAAGTCGGTCAGGCTGACTTCAATGCCATTTTCTATCGGTGTCATTTCAACCAGGATGTCGCGATTTGTTTCAGTGTCGTACGTGACCATGTTGACAAAAAGCTCTTCAATCGACAGGTCCACTTTCAACCTGAGCGAGTTGTCGATGTTTTCTTCCTCGAAGAATCGCTCTGTGTCTGCCACGATATTCTGAATTTCGTCAAAACTGCGTTTGTATTCTTTTCTCACTTCGCACCCCACCTTACTGGTCTCGCGCCTATTCTAGAGCAGAATCAAGCGGATCGCGCTTAACAACAACAATTGAAATATCATCTTCCTGATCTGCGCCTTCCCCGAATTCCTCCAGGGCTGAAAATATCTGCTTGCAAAGATCGGCCATCGGAAGATCATGGTGATACTTCATCAGCGTGGCCACCCGGTCTTCACCAAATTGCGAGCCTTCGTTGTTTACGTATTCATAGACGCCATCGGAAAGCACAACCAGCACATCTCCCGGCTCCATGTGCAGGCCACTGGAATCCTGCGGTGATTCAATTTCCAGGATGCCAACCGGGAAAGTGGTGGGTTTGTGCCATTCGCACTTCATGTTGGCGGCACGAAAATGCAGAATCGGCCCCTGTCCGCCCGAATGGAAGCGAACCTCATGGGTTTCGGGATCCAGGAAAGCCGCAAAAGCCGTGACAAAGCGGTCATCCGGGAGGTCTTCAGCCATCTGGTTATTGACGTGCTGGTAGGCTTCATCGAGACTGGCACCACAACGAAATGCAACCCGCAGCATCGCCTGCATCTGGGTGGCAGAAAGCGCCGGGCCAAAGCCATGGCCGGTGGCATCACCCAGCAGCATGAACAGCTTGTCATTCAAGATCACGAGATCAAAAAGGTCGCCTCCGGCATGATCTGCGGGCCGAAAAGCACCATGAACGTCATAACCCGCCACCTCGGGCATTTCGGTAGGCAGGGTGCTCATCTGGATCTCGCGTGCCAGGGACACTTCCTCGTCAAGGCGCTCCTTGACCAGGAGTGCCTCGGTCATCTGGGTTCGCTGGATCGCGACTGCACACTGGGCAGCGAGTGTTCTTGCAACCAGTTCATCGCGCGCATCGAACGCTCCGGATGCTTTGTTGAGGAGCTGAAGCACGCCAATCATCTGGCCACCGCTGTCCTGCAAAGGCACGTTGAGCAGGCAAAATGTGCGGTATCCGGTTGCCTTGTCAATGGCCCCCTGAAACTTCGGGTCATTGTAAGGGTCGTCGACACTGATGATTTTGCGAGAGCGAAAGCACTCTCCCACCAGGCCTTCTCCTGCCTGGACACGTGGCGCCGGAGTAAATTGGGGCGCTTTCATCACCAGGTCGCGCTGGTTGGGGTCGTAAAGCCATACCGCTCCCCGATCGGCCAGTAACACTGATTTTCCGGCTTCTATCACCTCGGTGAGGAGGTTAACAAGGTCGAAAGGTTGCGCAAGTTTCTGGGTGACCTGCAGGATTCGAGCCAGGGATTCCTGGGTCAGGCTCACGGAAGGATGTTCTGTGCTCGAGTTCAAAGGCCAACCCTGTATTCAGAAAGGTGAAGTGAATATTATATCGGCTGAAAAGCGGCCACTGGAGACTACTTTAGCGTCTCGATGATCAGTCGCGCTGCCAGGGCGAGTAGGACCAGACCGAAAATTCTCTCGAACCAAATCGCTTTGCGCCTGAGTGATTCCAGCCAGCGTTGGCTGGAAAACAACCAGGCCACCAGCAGGTACCACATCATGTCGATCAGCCAGGCAGTGCTTGCGTAAATTGTTTTTTCCAGCAGGGTTGTGTCAGTACCTACCACCTGGCTGAAAAGTGCAATCAGGAAAACTGCAATTTTCGGATTCAGGAACGCAATCAGGAAACCATCGCGTGCTGCACTTCTGCTTGTGCCGGGGTCTGCCAGTTCATTGTGCTGCGAAGGACTGGTCATCAGGCCTTTGATGCCCAGCCAGACAAGATAAAGCGCTCCAGCCCACTGGAACGCCTGAAACACACTGGGTGATGCGGTGATCAGTACCGCGAGACCCGACATCGCCAGGAATGCATACAGGCCGATTCCGACGCTGTGAGCAATGCCGGCAACGCAACCACGAGAGCGCCCGCCCGCCAGGGTATGTCGCAATACAACCGCAAGAGTAGGCCCGGGTGTCATCGCGCCTAACATGCAAATGGTCACTACGGATAGCCAGGTGGCAAACATGCACGCAGTATAAAACGGACTGTGTTTTTGAGTTAGGCTGTTTATTGATTCCGAGAAAGGCTGAAAACCAAAAATGAACCAGTCCACCGACGCCAGCACAACCGCGCCCAAAAAACTCTCTGAATCTGCGCACCGCCCGCTAAATGAGGGTGAGGTTTATGAACCTTATGTGCCGGCAAGCGCGGCTCCTGATGAATTCACCATCAAGGCCCTGTTCTTTGGAATTCTTTTCGGGATACTCTTCGGTACCGCCAATGCCTACCTTGGATTGCGTGCCGGGCTGACCATCAGCACCTCGATCCCGGTCGCCGTCATGGCCGTTGCCGCGTTCCAGGTGATGAAAAAATTTGGCCGGTCGGCAAATATTCTCGAGGCCAACCTGGCGCAAACAGTGGGCTCTTCTTCAAGTTCTGTCGCCAGCGGTGTCATTTTCACCCTGCCTGCATTGTTCCTCTGGGGCCTGGAGCCTGCATTGTTGCAGATGACGCTTCTTGCGATGGCCGGTGGTTTGCTGGGCGTTTTGTTCATGATTCCGTTGCGCCGTTTCCTGATTGAACGTGAGCACGGAAAGCTGCCGTATCCGGAAGGTACAGCCTGCGCGCATGTGCTGGTCGCCAACGAGTCGGGCGGTGGACACGCCCGTAACGTATTTATCGGTTTAGGGGCAGGGGCACTGTACAAGGCAATTACGGGCTGGGCCCAGGTGCTGATGTCGGATGCCCATATGAAAGTGCCATTCCTGAAAAAGGGTGAACTGGGAATGGACCTTTCCCCGGCACTTTTCGGGGTGGGCTACATTCTTGGCCCACGAATTGCGACAGTGATGGTGGGCGGTGGTTTGCTGGCCTCATTGATCATCATCCCAGCGATTGCTTACTGGGGAGAAGGACGCCCGCCATTATTTCCGGAAACAATCCTGACCATTTCAGAAATGTCTGCTTCCCAGATCTGGTCGCGCTATGTGCGATATATCGGAGCGGGAGCCGTGGCTGCGGCCGGAATCATCACCTTGATTCGTAGCCTGCCAGTGATGATTCAGTCGTTTAGTATTGGCGCCAGTGAACTTAAGAGCCAGGTGGAGCAGAAAGACTCAGGGGAGTCCGCGCCGCCCGCAAAAAAGCGAACCAGCCTGGACCTCCCACTTAAGGTTGTCGGCATTGGAATTTTGCTGATTGCACTGATGCTGACTTTCGTTCCTGCGCCATTTGGTGCGCTCAATGACGTGTTTCACCGGCTTGTGGCCGCAGTGTGCGTGGTTGTCTTTGCCTTCTTTTTTGTCACGGTGGCATCGCGCATCGTCGGCCTGGTTGGGGTAACCAGTAATCCCACCAGCGGCATGACCATAGCGGCACTTCTCGGGACAGCGGGTGTATTCCTGGTAATGGGATGGACCGACATTAATGGTAAAGCTGCTGCGCTGACCGTGGGTTGCGTGGTTGCCATCGCAGCCAGCATAGCGGGTGACACATCGCAGGATCTCAAGACCGGTTTCCTGCTTGGGGCGACGCCACGAAAACAGCAGATTGGTGAATTGGTCGGGGTGCTGACCTCGGCGACCTTTGTGTGCCTGTCAGTCCTGTTGTTGGCTGAAGCTTTCGGGTTTGGCAGCCAGGAACTGCCTGCGCCACAGGCGACGCTGATGAAGCTTGTTATCGATGGGGTTCTTGATCAAAACCTGCCCTGGGGATTGGTGGGTATCGGCGTGGGCATCGCGATCATCGCTGAACTGCTCAGGATTCCCTCGTTGCCCTTTGCGGTTGGCGTTTACCTGCCGGTATCGACCATGACACCCATTTTCCTGGGCGGTATGCTCAAACTCTGGCTTGAAAAACGTGCAGCCAACAAGGAAGAGGCCGAGGATCGCCGCGACAAAGGCGTGTTGCTGAGTTCCGGTTTTGTGGGCGGGGAAGGTCTGCTGGGTGTGGGTATTGCTGCTGCCGCGTTTATCCAGGGCACACGCCCTGCAGGATTCGGAATTGACTGGCTGGGACCACTCTGGGTCGCCAACCTGGTCAGCTTTGGCGTGTTTATTCTGTTTGCAGCGTGGTTCGTCAAACGCGTTCGATAATGTATCAGCGTGATGGGTATTCGACAGCGGCTCTGGGAGCCGCCGAAAACTGCAACCTCCTGGCAGTTGTCTTCCTCGCGCCGTCCATGGCGCTCGGGCCCGCTTGTATTTTTCGGGCAGGCTAATTCGTCAACATAGGTGAGACCTTCTGGTCGTGACCGTCAAATAAAATGTCGGAGAATGAAATGAATCGAATCATCAAGTTTGTGGGCGTGGTTTTATTTGCCGTTTCGGCGTCGGTATTTGCCGCCGAGCCGCGCACCGACAACACCTTCAGCCTGGCGGAAGGTGAAGAGCGCCCCGAGGCCAACCTTGAGGACGCCTCCTGGCTGGTAGGGTCCTGGACAGGTACTGCTTTTGGGAGCAAATTTGAAGAACACTGGAATCCACCATCTGCCGGATCAATGGTCGGCCTGTTCAAGCTGTTCAACGATGAAGGGGTGTCGTTTTACGAAATTCTCCTTCTCACCGTTGATGAAGGAACGCTCAGCCTGAAAGTGAAACACTTCAATGCGGACTTCACCGCCTGGGAGGAAAAAGGCGATTTTGTCAATTTCCGGCTGGTCAAAAAGGAAAAAGACGCTCTTCATTTTGGGGGGCTCAGTTTCTACCGCCGGGATGAGAACAACGTAGACGGCTACATCGTGATGAAAAACGGTGATGAAATCACCGAACACCATCTCGTCTACGAGCGAAGCCTGCCCCCACAATCGCGATTAGCTGAATAGCCTAGTCGCCGGTTCGCTGATAGCGAATTTCCCCGCCGATGATCGTGATATCGGCCTTGGTTTGAGGGATCTGCCGGGCAGGCACTGTCATGATGTCCTGCGAAATCACAACCATATCTGCCAGCTTGCCGGGTGTCAGCGAACCTTTGTAATCTTCCTCAAATGCGGCAAAGGCGTTATTGATGGTGTAGCTCTCGAGCGCTTCCTGGCGTGTCATGGCCATTGCCGGAGTCAGTTGCTGGTTGTTGTTCATCAGGCGACCGACGCTGGAGAATAAAGAAGCGAAAGGATCGATCGATTCCACAGGCACATCAGTGCCATTGTTGATCACCGCACCCGAGTCGATCAGGTTGCGCCATACGTAGGAGGTTCTGTCCGTGCGTTCCTGTCCCAGCCGGGTTGGCAGCCACGGACCGTCCGAGGTCGCATGAACCCCCTGCATTGAGGCGATCACTCCGAGCTCTGCAAAGCGCGGGACATCCATCGGGTCTAGATGCTGAGCATGTTCAATCCGCCAGCGCAGGTCGCTGCCATCGACGTCATGATGAACAAATGCACGCTGATAGATGTCGAGCGTTTCGCGGTTGGCCCGGGTTCCGATGGCATGGGTGTTGAGCTGATAGCCGTGCTTGATGGCAATATCGGCAGTTGTCTCAATCATTTCTACCGGTTCCAGAACCAGCCCCGATGTGGACGGCAGATCAGTATAAGGTTCCAGCAACCAGGCGCCATGGACACCCAGAGCACCATCGATCTGGCGTTTGATTGACCTGACCGTCAGGAAATCATTGTCCTCGTAAGTCATGAAATAATCGGGCAGGCGTTGATCCAGTTCCTCGTTGGTCTGGAAGCGCACCATGACGTAAAGCCGGACAGGAAGGGCGCCCTCGTCTTCCAGTTCACGCAGGAAATCGATGTTTTCAAACGAAGTGCCAGCATCCTGGAACGAAGTTATCCCATGGGCCAGTGCTTCCTGGCCAGCCAACATTACCTGTTCGCGCCTTTCGGCAACCTGCAGTGCTGGATCACGTTGCTCTGCCCATTCTGTTCGTGCAGCTGCGACAGGTCTCTGGGCAGTTTCCCGAAGCAATCCTGTCGCCTTTCCGTTCTGGTCCCTTACGATGGTTCCCCCATCGGGATTCTCGGTCAGGTCACCGAATCCGGCAGCAGCCAGCGCAGCATCATTGGCAATGGCGGCATGACCACTGGCATGCGACAGTAGAACCGGGTTGTTGGGCGCGGCCTGGTTGAGTGCGTCGTTGCGCGGAACACCCTCCACTGCGTTTTCAGGCACCTGCAACCATTTGTCCTGGTGCCACCCGAACCCACTGATCCAGGCACCCTCGGGAGCATTGCGGGCAGCGCCTGCGACCATGTTGACGATTTCGTCCCATGTAGTGGTGTCGGCCAATTCCAGGTTCTGCATGGTAGCGCCCAAACTGAGGAAATGGCCATGGCCTTCAATCAGCCCCGGAATGACAGTGCGGCCTTCCAGCTCGATCACCTCGGTGTCACGACCTATAAAAGCTTCAATTTCCTCGTTGCTGCCAACAGCGGTAATCAGGTGTCCGTTGATCGCGATGGCTTCACCCTCTTCGACTGCCGGGTCAACGGTAATGACTTTACCGCCACGTAGTACCATCGTGGCGTTACCATCAGAAGAGCCCGCGTTGCTGGCCTGGTCTCCGTCTGCCGTATCAGAATCCGGGTTGCAGCCACTCAGCAGCGTCAGGGCAAGGATGAGATACAGGGGAAGGGTTGCTGTCCTAAATCGTGGTTTTTGGGCCATCGGGTTTTCGCTTGGTAAATTGAGAGTGGCAGATAGTATGCTTGGCCCCCGGAAAACTACAAGCGCGGGATCAACACCAGCCATCGGGTAAAAATATGAAAGACGAATCGAAAGATCCGAAAGAGTATTCCAAAGAGCCCGTTTCACGGACCGAACTGGCACGTGAAGTTGCGGTGCTGCAGCTGAAGCTGGTTGCCGATGGCTTGAGGGATGCGGCATTGATCCCGGTCTCGTTGTTTGCTGCGATTATTGGATTGATACGTGGTGGTGACGAGCCAGACCGCGAGTTCCGCCAGGTTTTGGAGCTGGGCATCCAGACCGAACGCTGGATCAACCTGTTTGGTTATCACAAGCCGCGGTCAGAATCTCCTGCAGCTTCAATGGACACCGTGATCGACAAGGTCGAAGAAGTACTGAGGGAGCAGTTCGAGAAAGGCAGCGCAACCCAGGAGGCGAAAGACGCAATCGAAAACGCGCTGGAATCATTTAATGAGTCGCCGGATACAAAAAAGGGATCAGTTAAGAAATAGCTGAAAGCCTGCCCACGACTGTGGTTGCCGGAAGGACAACGCATCACGTTTGGTTTCCACCAGGGCAACGATAATGTTTTGTTCCTCGGCCAGGCGATCATAAAAATCTGCGACAAAACTTTCCCGTACCGATGGCTCAAGGGGCCACAGGCTGGAAATGACGGCATCAGCTCCGGCGTCCAGGATGGCGGAGATCAGTCCCAATCGGTTTTCCAGTGATGTGCCTGTGCCAATGAATTCTGTGCGACTCAGAAATACAAGCCTGGCCCTGTTGGGCAGGGCAGCCAGTTCTTCCGCATCCAGGCGTTGGCGACCTTCTCCACGTGTTGGTTCCGAAAGAAAAAGACCGGAGCTGCGGGATGTGGAGAGATCAACAATGGCGGGCACCGAGAGGTGGATCAGCCCGGCCAGGCCATAACGCTGATCCTGGAATTCATCAGCCAGCAACGACACGCCCTGGATGGCGTGCAGACCAGGCCCCACGAACTGGTCACTCACCGCTCTGACCTCGGCCGAGACATCAAGCCTGCTTGCAAACTCCCCGGTCCAGTCCTGTGGGTCACCAGCCAGGAATACAGCATCAGGCTGCTCAAATGGTTGCGATATTGCCATTGGACGCTTTGCAGGAAAGTCATCAAGATGGATGACCTGGTGATCAGCGACCAGTGGCGTTTCATTAACGGAAAGTGCGTCAAACGGAATGCCAAGAAGGGCGCCATGACTGACCAGCAGAATCGTATCTTCCAGGTCACTTGCTATGGGATTGACCAGTAACGAGCCAAGTTCCCGGCCGAGGTTGCTGAATGCAGTCCATGAACCGGTCTGAATTGCCTCGCGTAACTCGCGAATGAGCCGATTGATGCGGTCGCTTCCTGGAATCGCAACACGTCGGACCTGGTTGCGGTTTGCCACCCAGGCATACGCGTTCTGCGTTCCGAAGAAATAGCTCACAACGACCGCGTCCTGTGCCAGTCCCCTTACGAACGAACGGATTTCACCCGCATCAAATCCAGCCATTCCTTCGCTTCTGCCGCGTTCAAACAAACGCGCTTTTGCCAGCGCCAGTAACGAAACCCATGCACCAGCTTCAGAATCCATTCTCTCCATGCTAATCGCGAGCTCAAGATAGTGCGTGACAAATTGATTTCGCCAGTGCCAGTACCAGGCGCCCAATGGCGTATATCCTGCCAGGACCAGTTCATCAAGCTGCCTGTCCATAACCTGGTAAGCACGGGTCACCTGGCCGCTTCTTGCAAGCCATTGTGAGAAAAACAGTGTGGCGTGAGTGATCTGCCAAGGCGTGCCGCTTTCCTGGATCAGGTCGAATTCTCTTGTCACGGTGCCAACATCACATCGTCCTTCCCGAGTACCAGACTGCGAACACAGCCCAAGCCGGGAGAGAATCCGTATCACTTCAAGACGGCTGTTGGATGCCTGCTGAAAAGATTGCTCGAATCGTTCTCCCGTGCGGGTGGAAGTTTGGCCATTTCGCTGAACGGAATCGAGAGCACGCTGGTAAGCAAGTTGCGCTGAATCTGCAGGTGTGCTGACAAAACGGGACTGGGCATCTCGAATTTCCTGCAGATCGTCCCAGTTTCCCTGATCACGATGAATCGCGGCAATCTGGTCAAGCGCGGTGGCAATGTCAAGCACGCCACTGGGGCGTCTGAAGCCGCCCGACTGGGGTTGCAGAACAGCACGGGTCAGGTGGATCAGCGCCTGGTCATTCCGGCCAGCTGCGGTCAGCGCATGCCCCACGGCGAGTTCGGCCTCCAGTCGCGTCAGGCTGCTTTGTTCAAGCTCGACTGCACGCGACAACACGGAGATGGCCTCGGTAAACCGGAAACTCTCGATCAGCAACCGTCCCTGTCTTAACAGGTTGATTGCCAGTTCCTGGTCTTCTCCTTCCTGGGCCAGGTGTGTTTCGATGTCCTGGAGGACATCACCGCTGGCATCCAGGTTTCCCGCCTGTGAATGGATGTCCACCATGTGCTCGCGGATTTCTGAGGCAAGGTCATCGGCTTCAATCCGGGTTGCAATGTCAAGGGCAGCATTGAAGCGCTGCATGGCCTGTCGGTGCATTCCCTGGTCCAGCAAATCCACGCCACTGGCTTCCAATGCCAGGGCTACTTCAAGGTCGTACCCAAGAGACCTTGCCGATTCAATGGTATCAATCAGTGCCTGCTGCAGACCGGATGTGAGCGGGTCAGCACCACCGGTGTTTATTCGTCCGCCAATCATTGCGCTGCTGCGCATTTTCCGCGCTGCAAAAGCGATTTCCGGGTAACGCGAAATTCGCGGTTCGCTGAGCAGTTCATCCGCCCAGTCCAGCGCTGTTGGAAAGTCCCGCATGCGGTGGAGCACCAGGTGTGCTGCGAAAGTGCGGCTCCACAGCCGCAATTCCTCCCTGCCGATGCCTTCGAACATATTGGAGGCCCGCAGCAGCGTCTGAACCCTGACAGACCAGTCTGGTGTATTTCCGTCGGGCAGAATCTCAAGTCCGTCGGACAGCAGCTTGTAAGCACTCGCAATCCCGACGCTACGATCATCCCGGATATTCAGACGGGTCAGCCCAAGCTCGAATCCGGTTCTGTTGGTGGTTTGCGTTGCATCGACCTCGATGTTGACCTGGCGGGGAATGTCACTGACGGCCACAAACTGGAATACCGGCAGCATCTGGGCCTCAGGCAGTCCTGACTCAAGCGCCATGTCTCCGAGTTCAGCCGAGAGGCGGGCAACAAACCGGGCTTCGAAGGCGCTGATCTTCACCACCACTGCTTCGCCAGCCTGCTGCTGAACGAAGTATTCCTTGCTGGCAACCACTGGTGGCGCCTGCTCTGAACCGTTGTCCTGGCTAAATGCCGCAGCGCTGACAACGAACAGCGTCAGAGGGACAATCAGGTTCGGGAGCAATATCGAGCGGCCTGGCTTCAACTGAACATCCCCGATTTGAACCGGGGGCCTCTTAAGTGGTCTGTGAGTTCGTTGCGCAAGATTAATCCTACGTCAGGTCGCTGTCGACCACATGGTACAAGGCGTTGATTAATCTGTACCCTGAGTCCGGTGTTTTGTGCCCACTGGCAGTTAATCGAGTAAAGTTCAAATGTCATGAGAATTCCGGAACGCGACACCGCCGTATTCAGTACATCGGCCATAGACCTGTTCGCTTCTGCACTGGGTGCTTTTATTCTCCTCGTGATGCTGCTTTTTCCCTATTACCAAAACGCTGGAACCAATGAGGCATTCGCCCAGACAGAAGCAATCATGGAGCAGCGCCGACTGGCTGCGGGCAAAGTCGAAGATATGATGTCCACGGCTGACGAATTACAAAGCGAGCTTGAAAGGCTTGAGCTGGCCAACCAGGGCATGCGCAGCAGCATTTCGCAAAAGAGACAGCAGCTGTCCGGCCTGGAGAAACAGGTTGCCAATATTCCTGTACCAGTACCGTCGCCTGAAGTGGTGCCGGACCCGGAACCGGTGGCGATTGATTACGGCGTAGAATTTTCCATTCTCGGACTGGCAACCGAGGCGCATTCTTTTGTCATCCTGATCGATATGTCAGGCAGCATGATCAATTACGCGGACCTGATGATCAGTTCAGTCAAGGAGCTGCTTGCTCCGCTGAATGAACGCAATGAGTTCGCAATTATTGGCTACCAGGGTAATCCCGAGCATGTTTTATGGCGCTTTCCGGCCAGCACTTCACTTCTGCAGGCAACACCGGAAAACCTGAAAGAGGCCCGGATATTTACCGAGAATCTTTCCAGGCGGTTCTTTGGCTCCACACCGACTTATTTTGCGCTTCAGGCGGCACTGGAGTACCCGGCAAATTCGATTATTCTGCTCAGTGATGGCGAGCCCAACTCACCGCCTGGTTTCATCATCGAGAAGATTTCTTCGCTCAACCAGTTCAGGCAGACTGAAATTCACAGCGTTGCAATTGGCGACTACACTCACAACCGCAGCCTGGTGCTGTTTCTGCAGTCACTTTCCAGGCTGAACAACGGCGATTTTGTGGGTGTATCCAGATGAGAACCCGGATCCGTTCTTTTGGTGTTTTCTCTCTTTCGGCCATCGATCTGTTCGCCTCTGCCATGGGCGCGTTCATAATCATCAGCCTGATTCTGATGCCTGATTACCAGAAAGAAGTTCGGCTGGAAGGCCATTTCAACTACATTGAGCAACTGGCTCGCGAGGCTGAAGCGCGGCTGGACGAAAGTGAGCAGGGCATGCAGGACCGATTGGAAGCGCTGCGTTCTGCTCAGACTCTGCATCAGCAGATGGTTGCTGAGCAGGAAATCATCACCAGCGAAGTGGCCACGCTGCAGGCTCGCCTGGCCAACGCACAACAGCCACCACCGCCTCAATCTGAAGCGGAGCCCGTGCCGGAACCGGTGAATTCGAACCAGGTGACGTTTCGGTTTCTCGGGCTTAAAACGGAAAAGACAAAGTTTCTGCTGATGGTTGATATGAATGGCTACCTGGGGCAATACGAAACCCTGATGGAGCAAACGGTCAAACGTGCACTGGACTCCCTGCAACCCGGTTTTGAATTCGGCGTGATGGCTTTTCAGCAAGTGGATTCAGGACCACGGTTCATGTACTGGCCGTCTGATGGTGAGCTGATGCCCGTAAACAGCGCCAACCGGTCGCAGGCAATCAGGTTTGTGCAGGATTTATCCGGCCAGTATGCAGGGTCTTCGTCGCTTTCGGCAGCATTTGAAGAGGTTTTTCAAAGCGAAGCTGAAGCCATGATCCTGTTCAGTGACGGTTTGCCAAATCCGAATTTTAACAAGGACCTGCCTCCGGCAGCCCTGGTGCGTGATATCACGCTCAGCAATACCGGTAACAAGGAGATCCACGCGGTGATGCTTGGCGATTACTTTAAATATCGTGGCACCGTGGAGTTCATGGAGTCGCTTGCACGTGCAAATGCAGGCGGTTTCCTGGCGCTGGCGCAGTAGTGATGGGTAACTGATCATGCATCGTTTTCTGAAATTTCAGCCGTTTGGAAATACCCGTGTGGGTTTGCGTGCCGACGGCTCGATCTGGTTGATTGCAAATCACGAAGAATCGTTTGAAGTTTGTCGCAGCAGTGACTGGCTGAAAGTTTTGCGTCTGCGCCTTTGTGACGGAGATCGGGTTCGTATCCAGGGCAATGAAGAAAAGCTGCTTCATCTTTGCGGCTTGGTGGGTGTTGTACAACCGGCATTGCTGAGCGTAACCGGCAAAGATGCTGCCCTGAGCAGCAACATTCCGGACATCAAATCACCCAGACCGCTTTCTGCTCCGGCAGAAGTAATAGACAATGCGCGGCGCGACCCTGGTACCGGCCAGGTCGGGCCTGGCAGGTTTTCGGAATCAACATGAGCTGTTACCTGGTGACCACTGCTAAAGCCCGGCATCCAGCTTCAAAGGAACAATAATGAACATTGCGACCCGCACAATCACGTTATTTGTCAGCCTGGCTTCAGCCGTGGTCCTGATTGCCTTTCTTGCAAGGGTCTTGCCTGAGAGCGCTGCTTCCGTGGTGCTGGATATTAATCGTTTCACCTGGCCATTCACCGTGCAGAACGCCCTTTGGCTGGCCTTTTTTGCAGGGCTTGGTGAAATGGCCATCCGCTGGCAGGGCGGGCGCATTGAAGAGCGCCAGTTTGAACGGGATTACCTGCCCGCCGATGACGAGACCGTGTTGCGCCCGGGTGATGATCTGACACCGATTTACCGCAAGGTCAGGGCCAGCAAGTACCGTTCAGTGTGTTTTCTGCCACGCCTGATAGAACGATGTGTGCTGAACTTCAATCTCAGTCGTTCCGTTGACCAGACCAATGCCCTGTTAAATTCCAGTCTTGAGTTGTTTCTTCATGAACTTGACCTGCGATACAACATCATTCGGTACATCACCTGGTTCATACCCTCTCTGGGATTCATCGGAACCGTCATCGGTATCATGCTGGCGCTTAACTATGCCGGGGATCGCGGAAACGTCCAGAGCCCGGAGATGCTTTACGAAGTGACCCAGCGCCTGGGTGTTGCCTTCAGTACGACCCTGCTGGCGCTGATCATGGCTGCGGTCCTGGTGTTTATGCAAAACCTGATCCAGAGTCGCGAAGAGAAGACGCTCAACAAGGCGGGGCAATATTGCCTGGATAATCTGATCAACCGCCTTTATACCGGCAAGTGATACTCCGCCTGGGACAAGCTGCCAGGGTGATCATCCTGGCCCTGGTTGCAATTTCGACACCGATCGAGGCACAGCAAAGCACTGATGCCGGCCAGTCTCCCAAATCAATCAACGAGTCGGGCATCGAGTCAGGCATCGAGTCACTTGTCCTGGTGCTCAACCTGATCTCATCGACTCATGCCCGGCCAACCACGGGCATTGTGCTTGCAAGGGAAGAGGGGACAGACCAGTCCGCGACCAACTCACTGGTCCTGGTTTCAGCAGATTTTGTTCACGAAGGTGACGAGATAATCGTGCTGGATGGAGGCAGTGACATTGACCGCAACGGTCGCACCACGCGGACAATCGCACGTTCAGCAGAATCAGGGCTGGCTCTGCTCGAAGTGGATGGCCTGCTGCGACCCGGAATCACACTTTCAGCCGAAAACTGGCCGGGTGCTGCAGATGCAAAGTACCGATTGGCGGCCTGGCCGAATGCTGCCGCCCTTGTTGCGGGGGCATCATTGCTGCAAGAGTCCTTTGAGCCGCAGGATATATCTTCACTGCCGCAGGTGACTGGTCCGGTTTTTGATTCCTGCGACAATCTCGCCGCATTTCATATTTACACAGACGCTGCACGGTTGGTGAATGTTGAGGCAGTGGGGGCCTTCCTTGAAACCTGGGATATCCAGGTTCGACAGTCTTCCTGTTATGCGCCACCCGGGGCTGCTGATGCTGAAAACAGCGAATTGGATGAGGCTTTACCCGCTGAGGTGCCAGGTCAGGAGCAGGGAACGTCATCCAGTGAGACAGGATCGGATCAGTCACTGGACATGGTTCCGGAAGATCAGCTATCGACTCTTGGACTGACATCTGCCCAGAAGCGGAGTGTCGTGATTGCCTGGGTCGTGCTTGGCATTCTCGCCATGTTTCTCTATGTTCGCCGTCAGAAAAAGAAGGAAGGCCAATTCATCGTTCTGGAAAGGCACGATGAAGAGCGGCGTTTTACGCATCGGTTCCGACTTGATCCTAAGACAGGGGGTCAGTCAGGGCGACGGACAGGTGGCCAGTCAGGTGGCCACGCTGGCAGTCAATCCACCGCGCAGGAAATGAGTTATGAATCAAGGTTTGAACGCCAGGGGCATTCAGTGATTTTCAGTTTGAATAAACAGGGTTTGTCCGTGTCTCAGCCTGAAGTCGAGAGTTCTGACACACTTGAGCTGTCAGTGGCCGGTACGCCTTGTCTTCCTGGCGAAGTATTCCTGATTGCAATCGGGCAACGGATTCAACTTGCTGACGAGACTTTCACTGTTAACCTTGAGTCAATCGGACCTGCCAGGGTCCAGGCAGATCAATGAACGAACCCCGAACGCCAGAAGAATCACAGGACAGCTCATCGGGAGCAGAATGGCGCCGCCGTGTGGCATCTGAAACAGAGGCTGATGCGTATCCGGCGGAAGGGCGCGAGTGGTTGCCAATGGTGCTTGCCGGCATGTTTGTTGCCGCGGTGCTGGCTGCGGCTATCTACCTGTTGTTTTACGAGCCCGATCTGGATGGCCTCACGCCTGAAGAGGCATTGGTGATTGGCCAGGAAGAGGCAAAATTACCTGCCCCACGTTCGACCTCGGAAGAACGCTCCCGCTGGGAGGCAGCACTTGATGCTGACACCGTCCTGGCCTATCGCCGGTTCATTGAAGATTATCCCGAATCGGTATACCTGGGTCAGGCCCAGATTCAGATGGATGTGCTCGATGAGAGAGCCTGGGAGCAATTGTCTGCCGAGGACAGCCTGCCTGCTTACCAGGATTACCTGGCACAGTTCCCGAACGGCCTGCACCAGGCAACAGCACTGTCAAGGATTGACGAAATTGAGCAGCAGTTGTCGCAGCAGGAGCGCGAGCGACTCGAACGTGAACGTCAGGACAACGAGGGTTGGCTGGCAGCTCGTTCTGCAGGCACATTGAGCGCGGTTGAACAATATATCCAGGATTGGCCAACCGGTTTACATATTGCCGAAGCCAGTGGCCTGAGGCGCCTGCTGAAAGCCCGCGCTGAAGACGATGCGGCTTTCTCGTCAGCGCAGAAACTCAATACACGGGATGCATACCAGACCTATGTCGATGCGTTTCCACAGGGGGATCATGTCGCTGAAGCCCTGGCGAGTATGGACGACCTGGTGATGCGCCCGGGCAAGCAGTTTGCTGATTGCTCCGAGTGCCCACCACTGGTTGTCATCCCTGCCGGACGATTTGAGCAGGGCTCTGCGGATGATGCAGCAGAAAGCCTGGCCGCGGAAAAACCTGCCAGGGTGGTCAATATCCCCCGGATGATCGCTGTTGGTATTCATGAAGTCACCATGGATCAGTGGGATGCCTGTTTTACCGATGGCGGATGTTCGCGCCAGCCTGGTGACAATGGCTGGGGCCGGGGCAACCGTCCCGTGATCATGGTGTCGTGGAGCGATACCCAGGAATACCTGCAGTGGATCAGTGACAAAACCGGCAAATCCTATCGTTTACCGAGCGAGAGCGAATGGGAGTATTTTGCCCGCGCAGGTGAACAAAGTCCGTGGCTGGGTGGTTCGGCCAGCGCACTATGCCAGTATGCAAACGTGGCCGGTGATGAGTCCGGCTTCGAGTGGCGTCATTCAGAATGTTCGGACATTGTTCCTGTTGGTACTGCCCCCGTGGGCTCTCTACGTCCCAATGCTTTCGGAATCCATGACGTGATTGGCAACGTTGCCGAGTGGACCGCAGACTGTATGAACCTGACCTATCTCGATGCGCCACTTGATGGCAGCGCATGGGGCAGAGGGATCTGCAGCTCACACATGACACGCGGCGGATCATGGCTGACAGGCAGCAAGGAAATCCGCCTGCCGTCAAGATTTAACCTGCGTAATGGTGATCGCAACGATTTCACCGGATTTCGTGTGGTCAGGGAAATCGACGAACGATGATTGATTGGCGTAGTCTGACCCTGTAATGAAGCAACGATTCATCATGTCTGGCTGTTTGCTGGTAGTGCTGCTAAGCGGCAATGGCGGCCTGTATGCTCAATCTGAGCAGCGGCCCGAAAACCTGCTTGAAGAAGATGAGACCCTGGTCGAGGAAGCTGCTGAAGAGGAGCTTGCCGAATCCGATGCGCCTGCGAGCAACGTGGTCGATGTCAGTGAGGAAAACTTCAGGCGGTCGATGGAATTGCGTGATCAGACGGTTCAGCGTAGCCCGGACCTGACTACAGGTTCCTATTCACCGGGCACGGGCTTGCAGGCCCTTGACGACCTTCCCGAGGAGTCACAAAAGCATCTGCGTGGACAACTGCGTGAAGTGATCGTGGAAAACGGTCCGTGGACTCCGGAAGATGCGGGACAGGAATACCCGTTCGTGGCCAGTGAGGAGGCTGAAAAAAACCCCTCACTGGAAAGAAAAGAAGAGGCTGCCTGGGGTGAAATGGTGGATGAATACCATCAGCGCGAAGCGGTCATTCACTCTAATGCCGCCAGAACCCAGGCTGCATCCAGGGCAGCCACAGCTGCTGGTGTGGCTGCTGCAGGTAACCAGGCGCAAAGGGGGCAGAGGGGCGGGCAGCAAGGTAATTCGCAAACCGGTGAGTCAGGATCCGAGCCCGGAGTTGAGCCCGGAGTTGAGCAAAGGCAGTCACAAGGCGAAGGTACAGGTCAAAACTCCAGCGCCATTGTCGGCAACCAGGCCAGCAACGAGGCCAGCAAAGAGGCTGGTGACAAGGCCGAGCGCACCGCAGCATTGCAGGAAATTTTGAACGCGGATGGTACGAGAACATCAGGCGGTGGTGGCGGTCATCCACCACCGGCTGAATTGGGCACAGAGCAGAATGCGCTGGAACTGCTGACCCAGCGCCAGCAGATTCCCCAACAGATTCCCCAACAGTTTCCTGAGGACAGCCAGGCTCCGGCCATGGATTCATTCACCATTGAAATCTCTCCGGAAACTCAGCAACCACAGCAGGACAATTCCGGGGCTGCGCAGGATCAGGCCGTGGATTTGGGCACTGAGGGTGTCATTGCAATAGAAGATCTGGAAAAAGTGATCGTTGACCCCAGCCCGTCAGAGGAAAATTAGGAGCTGTTTGAAATACCGCGCTATAAGTCGGGCACAGACTCGTCGATCGCGATGATTTCCAGCATCTTTTCAGCCATTTCAGCCGCACGCTCGTCAAAATCACGATCCCAGCCATAGGCGTATTCTGCTGCCCTGATTTTTTTATTGATGGCTTCGCCATCCACCTCGTCGTCGAACATTCGTTCATAGGCTGCCGTTCTGCCACCCACATCGGCAACCGCATCAGCCGTGATTCGCTCAAGGTCAGCAGCAAAGAGCTCGTACTCCAGGTTATTGCGCAGGAAAGTTGTGCGGGCCCGGTAGTCAGACGCAAGACTTAACTGCCCACCCTGCGGCACTTCTGACTCTCCGGAGTTGTTCGATACGGTGTAATCGATACTGTCGGCAATTGCATTACGGATAATGATGGCATCTTCGCTGATTGCGTAACCGGGGAAAGGTGTGTCCGACTTTTTGTTTTCTTCCTGGAGCTGCCTTAACCGCTCTGCAATCCCGGTTGCGTGTTCGCGCGTGAATCGAAACAGTCGGGTTGCACCCAGCAACATGGTGCGCTGGTCGACGATTCTGATCAGTGGCGTTGTGTAGTCATCAAAATCGAACGCTGCCGGGTCCTGGTCAACGTTGTCTGGCCCGGCAACATCCAGTTGCGAGGACAGCGTTGAAATCAAGGCTTCGTTGGCGCCATCGGAAACCATCAACATCAGGCTGAGCTGACGAAAGCGCTGCTCAGGGGGCAGGGCATCGACTCCGCTGAAGAAGTCGTTGTCGTCTCCAGAGGCAGCGGCATAAGCTGGTATCAGCAACAAGATTATGGGTATTAGCTTCTTCATGATCCTGTATTCATGGACAGGTTTTCATCGTTTAAATTTCATGAACCCGGCGAAATGGTGGCATAGCTGACCGGCTTCCAGTCGTTGGAATCGCCTCGCCCGGAATCTTCGCCATTGCGGTAATTTCGAAGTCTCGGTGCGGCGCCCGGCCGTTCAACCAGGACCACGCCGTTCGGCACGCCCTGTTCAAAATCACCTTCCAGGAATTCAGTGTTGTCGCGATGAACCACCATTGCACCATTCCCGGATGCCAGGCCCTGCGAGGACTGGCCAAGGTACTCGATCATGGTTCCGTCTTCCTGGTCAATTAAACCGTAACCCTTGCCGGTTGCAAGACCCTCGTCACAGTTGCCAAACCATCTGCCGGTTATGCTGGCCTGGGGGTGACGAAACACGCAATGATCAGAAGTGGTCACTGCCAGCGACCGGACCCGGGATTGGTAAAGTGTCAGCGTCTTGTTCCTGAATTCGGCAAAACCCCGGGCGGTAATCAGCTCCTTGGATTCAAGCCATTCCATCTGAACCGACATCTGGCGTTCGGTGGCATGGGCCATTCTTGCCACGAAATACTCGTTCACTTCCTCGGATTCAGTTCCGGCATCCAGTGCCCGGTTGAGGGCCCAGATTGAACCCATCAGTGACACGCCTGCAAACGCGGCAACCGCTGTTGCGCTTGCCGTGGTTGTGACCGTGGCTGCATAAACCGAGCCGGCCAGTGCAATCGCTGCAATGGCAGAGCCGATATTTTGAACCCGTGCCAATCGTCGTCTTTCTTCCAGCATGCGGTACTCAGCCGAGATGATCTTGCGCATCCTGGCGCCATAATCACCATCAAAGCTGCCGGCGTAGACACTGTCTGACTGAGCTGAGAGAAATTCTCGTTCTGCTGCAATCAGGGCTTCTGCCAATTGCAATCGGGCACGAACGCTTTCGTCGGAAGACTGCACATAAAAAACGTTTGCGAGTTCAGGATCGAATCTCGCGATGGCAGCCTGCCTTGCAAAAAAGGTTGCCCTTTGATGGTCTATCCCACCAAGCAGGCCAACCAGCCTGCGCGTGGCACCCCTTGCAAAGTCGCGTGCGAACGGGTCATTGGCTCCCAGCGCACCGGGCTTAGCAAGGTCCAGTTGTTCCACGAGGCTGGCGTCCATCTGGATTTTCTCAACCGGGTATCGCTCGATGGCCAGGCGCGAAGATTCGTTCTCCGAGGCGCTTCTGAGTGGCGGGTTTGCCAGGGGCTGGTCACGTTCATTCAGAAAATCGATAAACGCCAGGGAAAGTGACTGTTTCTTTGCCGGATCCAACAAACGGCTTCGTGCATCTTGTGCCATCTGGACACGTGCCTGGCGCCAGGCAGTGTCCACCAGGGGATCGCTGGCAATCAAAACACCATTGAGTGCAGGCTCCCCCCAGTTACTGGTTCGCACCACCAGGAGGGGTGTTACCAGGTCACCAAAAGTGACTGGCGGCGATTCCATCATCTCGGTGACATCGGGAAATGAATAGACACTGAAATCAATGGTCAGGACGGTCGGAACCTGCTCAGAGGCCAGAATGGGACGGCTGTGAAAACCCTGTTCCTGATTCCAGTCGACCATGTGAGGTGACAGCAGCACTTTGCCCTCGGGCAGGCTGTCGCGAAGCTCCCTGTACAAAGACATCGCGTAATAGCTCGACTTGGAGATCACCCCGTGCGCGGTGCGGGCTGTTTGTGGATTGCTGTGCATTGAAAGCGGCACATCACCGCCAATGGCCTTGCTGGCAAACGAACTCACATAAATGGTTTCAGCTTCAGCATGAATCAGTGCCGGATAGCGAATGATGACCAGGGCGCTCGATTCTGAGTCAGTTTGTTGCGGCTGAATTGGCGTCGCCGATTGCTGGCCATAAGTCGCCGTCTTCACCCCTTTTGCCGTGCCTGCACAGCCGCTCACCAATGCGGCAATCGACATTAAAACAACAGCAAAAAAGGAGCTCCGAAAATTCATTGTGTGCGCGGTCTGGCCAGCCTGAGGAGTGGATGCATCGGGGTTCGATCCTACCAGATCAAAATAATTCAATCTGTCATGATTTGGCATGTTCAATCAGCAATCCTATACTCAGGCATGGTCCGGAGATATTTATGAAAATCATCAACAGGATTTTTTGCTTCTGCTTGTTGCCCGGTGTGCTGGCCGTTGCAATTTCTTTGCCAGCGCGCGCCCAGGAAGCAAGCGTCGATTTCTCACCGGACATCACACTCAATCTTGATGGTGTTGTCACGGCCGATGAAGACGTGTCCCGCGACGATTTCGCCAACGTTTTTGATATTCCGGTTGGGGCCATTCCACCAAACGCTGACATAACCGTTTATCACATGCTTGCCAATGGTGATGCACTGCTGAGTTTTGACATCACCATCGAATTGCCTGGTGCAGTGATTGCAAGGCCTCAGGATGTCGTTCGATACGATGGTGTCAATTACAGCATTGAGCTTGACGGCTTGTCTGAAGGTATTCCCGCCGGAGTCGGAATCGATGCGGCAAGCATTGCTGGCGATGGGGATCTGCTCCTGTCTATTGATGGCACTGTTGATTTCGGGGGGTTGGTTGCCACTGACGAGGATATCATTCAGTTTGACGGCAACGATTTCAGCCTTGCTTTTGACGGATCGACGACGGGGATTGCAACCTCCCTGGATATCGATGCAATGCATTTTGCACCGGACAGCAACGAATTTTACTTTTCATTTGATACCGGGGGCGAAATCGAAAACCAGGTCTTCAGTGATGAAGACCTGCTCAAGTACAATCCTGAAAGCGACAACTGGTCCATGGCTTATGATGGTTCCACTCGGCATCCTGAATGGGTTGCCGGGGACATGGATGCCGCATTCGTCAGTTTCCTGGTCGGGTATATTTTCAGGGATGGTTTCGAAAACTTCTAGTGGCCGGAACTCGTTCATCCCGCAGCAGCGGGGTGCATTAAACATCAGATACATCACCAAGTTCGTTGCCATTATCCGTCATTTGTAGTTGAATGCCTCGATGCCCGCTCGTTCGATCGCCTTTTAATGGTTCCAATTCTCTATAAAGAAGATCTCAAGAGACGAATTCTTGAGCGCCTCGTTTACTCAGTCGGTAAAGACATCGACCGGGCAGTCCCACGTGACTGGTGTGTTGCCCTGACCCTTGCGATCAGGGATCGCCTGATTGATAACTGGCTGGAAACCACGCGCCGAATATACGAAGAACAGCACAAGCGCGTTTATTACCTGTCCATGGAGTTTCTGATCGGGCGTTTATTGGGCGACACGATTTCCAACCTGGGCCTGACCGAAGTTTGCAGGGAGTTGATGGCGGAGCTGGGCATTGATTTTGACCAGGTCATCACCGAAGAGCCCGATGCAGCCCTTGGCAATGGCGGCCTGGGTCGATTGGCGGCCTGCTACATGGATTCCATGGCGTCGCTTGGAATTCCCGGCATTGGTTATGGCATTTACTACGAGCAGGGATTGTTTCGTCAACGTCTGGGTGACGGCTGGCAAATTGAAGAAGCGGAAGACTGGCTGACGCAGGGTGGCAACCCCTGGCGCTTTGAACGCTCGGAATGGCAATACCTGGTTTCCTTCGGCGGCGGAATCGACCAGGAAAACGGAATCTGGACGCCTGCTGAACAAGTGGTGGCCTGCGCGCAGGATATGCCCATCGCGGGCTGGCAGGGCGAACACGTCAATACCCTACGTCTGTGGGCTGCCAATCCGGCCGAGACCTTTGACCTGTCCAGGTTCAATCGCGGGGATTACCTTCAGGCTGCAGAGCACGAGGTGCTTGCAGAGACACTGACGCGGGTTCTGTACCCGGATGATTCAACCGACACAGGTCGCGAGTTGAGGCTAAAGCAGGAGTATTTTTTCACTTCGGCTTCTGCACAGGACCTGCTCAGGCGCTTTCTCGCAGACAACGACGACCTCGATAAGCTGCCAGACCTGGTTGCCATCCAGCTCAATGACACTCATCCGGCCATCATGGTGCCGGAGCTGATGCGCCTGCTGATGGATGAGCACGGCGTGGGACCTGAGAAGGCCTTTGATCTGACCCGCTCATGCGTTTCCTATACAAATCACACATTGCTTCCTGAGGCCCTGGAAAACTGGTCGCTCGACATGTTCGCCAGGGTCCTTCCACGCCACCTTCAGATTATTCGCAAAATTGACAACCTGGTTTCAGACGAAATCGTGGCTGGCACGCCTGAAGGTGAATCCCTGCCAGATACATCTGCCATCGAGGTTGTACATGATGCAGACAATGGCGGCTCTGTCCGAATGGGCAACCTTGCTTTTGTTGGCAGTAACCGGGTCAACGGCGTTTCCGCTTTGCATACCAGCCTGATGAGCAAGTCAGTTTTTCGCGATCTGGCCCGGGTTTACCCGGACCGAATAGTGAATGTCACCAATGGTGTCACGCCCAGGCGCTGGTTGTACTACTGCAATTCACCGCTGGCCACCCTGATTTGCGAAACCATTGGAAGTGACTGGGTGGCAGATCTTGAGAAGATTGCAGACCTGAAGCCCTTCGCTGATGAACCCGGGTTCAGGGAAAAGTACGCTGCCGCCAAGATGGAAAACAAGAAGGCTTATGCCGGACGAATTTTTGAACGCACCGGTGTTCTGGTCAGTCCGGAAGCGATGTTCGATGTTCAGATCAAGCGAATACATGAGTACAAGCGACAACTGATGAACGCATTGCAGTGCGTTGCCCGCTACCAGGCCATCCTGGATGATCCCGATCGCGACTGGTTGCCGGTGGTCAAGATTTTCGCTGGCAAGGCAGCACCTGCTTACACCATGGCGAAGCTGATCATCAAGCTGATCAATGACATCGCCAAAAAGATCAACCATGACCCGGTTGCAGGAGATCGGTTCAAGGTTGTCTATATGCCGAACTACAATGTTTCCGAAGCAGAGGCACTGATTCCTGCCGCTGACCTTTCGGAACAGATATCCACGGCTGGCATGGAAGCTTCAGGCACGGGTAATATGAAGCTTGCCCTCAATGGTGCATTGACGCTGGGCACCCTGGATGGCGCAAACGTGGAAATCCGGGAACGTGTCGGTGAGGAAAACATGTTTATATTTGGCCTGACCGCCGAAGAGGTTTTCGAACAGCGCAACAACTACAATCCTTCTGAAGTGATTGATGGCTGTCCGGAACTATCGCGGGCCATTGGCGCCATTCGGGACGGTGAGTTTTCCGATGGTGATACCGGGCGGTTCAGTTCCATCGTTGACAGCCTGATGCACAGTGACTATTTCATGGTTGCAGCCGATTTCGAGGCATATAACGAGACCCAGAAAAAAGTGGAAGAAGCGTTCAGGGACCAGGACACCTGGGTGCGTTCTGCGGTTCTGAATACCGCAGGGGTGGGGTTTTTCTCTTCAGATCGTTCGATCAGGACTTACAACGAAAAAATATGGCATTGCAAAGCCATCTAGGCGTCCCGCCTGAAGACCACGGCCGCGAGCGGCGGTAAATCAACCAGCAGGCTCTGATCGCGCCCCTTGAGCCCCTTCGATTCTGTTTCAAACGTTTGTTTTTCCGCGCCGCCGGTGCCGCCAAAGGCCTTTTCATCTGAGTTGAAAACCACCTGGTAGCGACCTGGTTTGTGAATCGGGATGCGATATCCCGGTCGTTCTTTGGGCGTGAAATTAAATACCACCACCAGTGATTCGTTCTCGCTGTGCCTCAGGAAACTCAGAACAGAATATTCTGAATCGTCACCATCCAGCCACTCAAACCCTCTTCGGTCGCAATCCCATTGAGCAAGGGCCGGATTCTCCCGCTGCAGGCGATTCAAGGATGAAATCAGCTGTTTGACGCCTCTGGCGAGAGTGTCCTTCTCACGATCCCATGGTAATTCCCCGGATGCATTCCATTCGGTCGTTTGTGCAAACTCACCGCCCATGAAAAGCAGCTGTTTACCCGGGTAAAACCATTGGTAGCAATACAACAGGCGCAGGTTGGCGAATTGTTGCCATTCATCGCCCGGCATGCGTCCGAACAGGGACTTTTTCAGGTGAACCACTTCATCGTGAGACAGCGGCAGCAGGTAGTGCTCGTTGAATGCGTAGACCGGACCGAAAGTCAGCCAGTCCTGGTGGTGCTTGCGATGAATCGGGTCTTCACTCAGGTAGTTGAGCGTGTCATGCATCCAGCCCATGTTCCATTTAAGTGTGAAGCCCAATCCTCCGGACTCGATGGTGTGAGTCACGCCATGCCAGTCGCTGGATTCCTCGGCAATCATGAGACAGGCCGGATGCTGTTGTTTCACTGCTGCGTTCAGCTCACGAATAAACTCGATGGCCTCCAGGTTGTGGTGTCCGCCATACTTATTCGGTACCCATCGTTCAGCCTGGCGCGAGAAATTGAGATAAAGCATCGAGGCGACCGCATCGACACGCAGCCCATCAAGGTGAAATTCATCAAGCCAGTAAAGCGCACTGGAAATCAGGAAGCTGCGCACCTCGTTGCGTTCATAATTGAAAATCAGGGTGCCCCAATCCTGGTGTTCGGCTTTCCACTGATCCTTGTACTCGAAAAGCCGGGTGCCATCGAAACGAGCCAGGGCGTGCTCATCACGGGGAAAATGTGCCGGCACCCAGTCGAGGATGACAGCGATGCCTTGTTGATGGCAGTGGTCGACGAATTCCCTGAAATCATCCGGAGTGCCATGGCGGCTGGTGGGTGCGAAATAGCCCGTGGACTGGTAACCCCACGATTCATCCAGTGGGTGTTCCTTCATCGGCAGCAGTTCGATGTGCGTAAACCCAAGTGGCCTGATGTGCTCGCACAATTTTATTGCAAGGCTTTGGTAATCCAGGAACGAGCCATCTTCTTTGCGTTGCCAGGAACCCAGGTGAACCTCGTACACCGAAATGGGTTGCTCCAGGGAATTAACCTGGTGCCTGCGTTGCTTCCAGTTCTCATCCTGCCACCGGTGTCCTGAAGCGGGAGAAATAATGTTGGCCGTGGCCGGTCTTTGCTCGCTCCAAAGGCCAAAAGGATCCGCCTTCAGGAGAACTTCGCCACTCTCCCGATTTCGAAGCTCGAATTTGTAGGTGCTCTGGAGCACGCCGGGAATAAACAGCTCCCAGATTCCGAACTCTGCATGAAACCGCATTGGGTGATAGCGACCGTCCCAGCTGTTGAAATCGCCGACCACGCTGACGCGCTCTGCATTGGGCGCCCATACTGAAAACAAGGTGCCTTCGAATCCACCGATGATTGACCGGCGGGCACCGAGCAGGTCCTGGGCGCGATAATTCTTGCCTGCCTGGAAGGCGCGCATGGCGTCGTAATCCAGGACCGAATCGAAACTGTATGGGTCTGCTACTTTGTGCTTCTCACCGTTTTCATCCTCCCAGATCACCATTGGGTGAGCAGAAATTTCCAGGTTGTCCAGCGGCAGTTCAAACAGATCCGAACCAGGGACCCGGTTGAAAAACACCTTGTCGTTATCCAGCCAGGCTTCCCTGACGCGCGGCATGAAACATCGGTAGACCTCGCCCTTGCCCTGCTCCTGACGCCCAAGGAAAGCAAAAGGATCGCCATGACGACCCTGGGCGAGCATTTCCAGGTCCGGATTCACGCTGCTGTCATGAGCCTCATTCATCCTTCCACTTTACGTTAGAATCCGGTTGGTATGGAACAAGCAGATACCAATCAAAGCCTGGAAGTTTGTATTGTCCTGTGCACCTGTCCGGACGGCGGGACTGCAAGGCAACTTTCCAGGGGGCTGGTCGAAACGCGGATGGCCGCTTGTGTCAATATTGTTCCGAATATCACCTCGGTGTTTCGCTGGCAGGGTGAAATACAGGACGAGACTGAATTCCTGCTGATTGCGAAAACGACCCGTTCGCGTTTCGGAGCGCTTGAAACCTGGTTGCAGGCCAACCACCCATATGACATGCCGGAGATTTTGATGGTGCCGACAGTTGCAGGTCTGGAGGCATATATGACGTGGGTCAGGGAAGAGACCAGGCAGACCTGAATCGGGGCTGCACCCGGCGTTGCAAGGCCGTATGATTAAGATTGGCTCGCCGCATTCGCCAAAAAACAGACCCGCTGAACAGACCCGCTGAGCAGACCCACTGAGCAGACTATGAAGAGCAAAACGTTATGATGATCCCCAGAAAATCCGGCCGCTTCGTCAGCCGACTGACCCGAAGCACCATGGCAATCATCATGGCCGGTGGCAGGGGCAGTCGTCTTGGCGAACTGACCGCCACTCGAGCCAAACCTGCGGCCCCTTTTGCCGGCAAATACCGCATTATCGATTTCCCTTTGTCCAACTGCGTGAATTCGGGTATTCGCCAGGTTTACGTGCTGACCCAGTACAAAGCGCACACCCTGATCCAGCATGTCAATCGCGGCTGGGGTTACCTGCGAGGCGAATTCGGCGAATTTATCCAGATTGTTCCGGCGCAACAGCAGATGGGCGAGCACTGGTACGAGGGCACGGCTGACTCGGTTTACCAGAATCTGTCCCTGATCCGTGAACACATGCCTGAACATGTGATCATCCTGGCAGGTGATCATATCTACAAGATGGACTACGGGCCGATGATCGCTTTTCACCTCGACAAAAAAGCGGACATCACGGTCGGAGTGGTGCAGGTGCCGGTTGAAGATGCATCCGGTTTCGGCGTGATGACCGTTGATAATGAAGACCGCGTTATCCGGTTTGACGAGAAACCGGAAAAGCCGCAACACAAGCCCGGAAATCCGGACATTTCACTGGCTTCCATGGGCATTTACGTTTTCAATCGTGAATTCCTGATCGACATCCTTAACGAGGATGCCTTTGATCCGGATTCCAGCCATGATTTCGGAAAAGACATCATTCCGGGCAGCGTAGAAAAATTCAGGGTATTTGCATATCCGTTCAACGACGTACGGACCCAGGCCCAGAGCTACTGGCGCGATGTCGGCACCATTGATGCTTTCTTCCAGGCCAATCTCGAACTTGTGCATGTCAATCCTGAGCTGAATCTTTACGACGTGGAGTGGCCCATCTGGACTTACCAGGAGCAGGCGGCACCTGCAAAATTTGTGCTGGACGGCGATGGCCACACTGGCCAGGCCATCAACTCGATGGTTTCAGGGGGGTGCATCGTCGCGGGCGCAAGCGTGAACCAGTCATTGCTGTGTTCAGATGTTCATATCGAAGTGGGCTCCAGTCTTCAGCGGACCGTGGTGTTGCCTCATGTTCGGATCGGGCGGGACTGCCGAATCACACGCGCCATCATTGATGAATACACCGAAATTCCCGACGGCACCGTGATTGGCGAAGACATCGAAGCCGACCGTAAAAAGTATGCCGTCAGTGAACAGGGTGTCGTGCTGGTTTGTCCCGACATGCTTTGAATTCGTCTTCGATGGAAAAACGGCCCATCGAAGTGGTGCTGTGCTGGCACATGCACCAACCGGATTACCGCCTGAAGGGTATCTATCAAAAACCCTGGACCCTGCTGCACGCGCTCAAGGACTATACCGACATGGCCGCCCACCTGGAGACGGTCGAGAATGCCTGTGCGGTGGTTAACTTCTCTTCGGTCCTGATCGAGCAACTAAAGGACTACCCCATAAGAATCCAGGGGCTTCTTGAAAACGGACAGTCGTCAGGCGATTTCCTTCTGGACGCGCTTTTTGACAACACCTCGGTGGAGCAAAAACCACTGCTTGAACAGTTGTTGCGTGTCAACGAGGTGCGAATAAAGGATCGATTCCCGCCCTATGCCCGGCTTTTCGACAAGACCCGGGCAGCATTGGCCAGTGGAGACACACTCAGCAAGGAAGAAACTGGTGACCTGCTGGCCTGGTACTTTATCGCCTGGATGGGAGAGTCAATGAGACAGGACCCGCTCATCTGCGAGTTGAGCGAAAAAGCTGTCGGATTTGAAACCAATGATCATCACCGTCTGCTGGATTTTCTCGCGCGGGTCCTGGGCGACATTCTGCCCCGCTACCGGCGCCTTGCAGATTCTGGTTCAGTTGAACTTTCAACTACCCCTTATTCACATCCGATCCTGCCTTTGCTGCTTGATTTCGAATCAGCCCATGAGGCAATGCCCGGCGCACCCCTGCCGGCCGAAAAGTATCCAGGTGGAGAGCCACGATGTGAATGGCATGTCGCTGAATCAAAGCGGGTATTCAGGGACGTTTTTGGAAAAGACCCATCAGGCTGCTGGCCATCAGAGGGCTCATTGAGCCCGGCAACAATGGATCTTCTTGGACGACATGAATTTCGCTGGACCGCCAGCGGCAGCCAGGTTTTGAACAACAGCCTGGGACAGTCTGAAGCCCCGCAACCTATGCATCCGCAACTCGGGCCATGGCGCCTGAAGGGCGAGGAGTCTCCAGCCTGTTTCTTTCGGGATGATGGAATGTCCGACCTGATCGGGTTTGAATATTCAAAGTGGCCTGCCGAAAAAGCTGTGGCTGATTTCAAATCGCGCATTGTTGGTCTTCGTGATGAATGTATGCGCAGCGGCCAGGGCACCCCGGTGCTTAGCATCATCATGGATGGCGAAAACGCATGGGAGTACTACCACCAAAATGGCTGGGGCTTTTTGCAAACGCTTTACACTGAACTGGTCAGTCACCCGGAAATCAGGCTGACCACTTTCACCGAAGTGTTGAATCGTGCATCACAAAGGACACTACCGGTGCTCTGTTCTGGCAGTTGGGTTTATGGCACTTTTTCAACCTGGATTGGCAGCCCGGCCAAGAATCGCGCGTGGGATGTGCTGGTCAGGGCCAAGCGTGCTGTGGATGCCGCGCTTGAGCCATACAAGGAAAAAAGGGAGCGGCCGGAGTGGGTTTCCGATGTGCTGCGCCAATTGGCAATCTGCGAAGCATCAGACTGGTTCTGGTGGTTGGGTGAAGGTGACCAGACGGTGGATGAGGCCGCGTTCGATTCTCTTTTCCGCGACCAATTGGCTCGGCTTTATACGCTGATCGGCATGGCCCCGCCAGACATTCTCAGCAGCGCCATCGCTGGCAAGCAGGATGGTGTGACGAGCGACGCAGGCCCTTCGGGCACCATGCGCCGCTCTACCTGAGGTAATTGCTTACTGGTTATCGAATCCGCTGAAGAAGAATACGTCGCTCGGTCCCTCACAAACATCACCGATGCCGTTGCCATTGCTGTCTTCCTGGAGCGGGTCGAAATCATTGGGACAGACGTCACACTGGCTGCCCACGTAGTCGCCATCCGGATCATCACCAAAGCACTTGGCCTCATAGGCGCCAATGTCGCAGGAATTGCCATCAGAAGGATTCGGGTCACTATCCATCGGCCGTGGTGCTCCACGCTGGTCCTCTATCAATGGAAAGTCGACGGTGCCGCCGCTTGTAACCAGTTCAAAAGTGCAGCCATCCGGGTTGCCGCCATCGGCCTCTAAGCCAGTGCTGTCGATCGGGTGGACAGGATGCAGGCCGCCCAATTGGGTCAAAGGCCCCAGGTTAGGAAAGTTGGTGCTGGTGTAGTTTGGCTCGAGTGTCAGGTCCATGATCGGGCAATGGGCGTCAGTACCCACCATCACCCAGCCGAAACTTGCGAGGCCAATGGTGCCGCCCTGTTCGTCACCGCAATTTCGGCCATCCGGAACACAGAAGGGAACCCCCGGCGGGCAGGGCAAGAAATTGCCATGAATGATGGAGTTGCGCGCCTCAACCACGGTGAAGTCATTGATGTAAATGCCTCCGCCGCTGCCAGGGGTGATGTCGTCATCGGCATTTGCCGTGTTCCTGGTGATCGTCGCATTCTCCAGAAGCACACTACCGTTTGCGTAAATGCCTCCACCATCAGTGTTGGCCCTGTTCCCGCTGATCGTGCTGTTTATCACGTGCAGGTTTGATCCGGGCTGAGTGTAGATGCCGCCGCCGGAGCCACGGAAGAGTGGTGCAAATCCTGACGCGTAGTTATTGTCGATCAGAGAGTCCCGGATCAGTAAATTACCTGAATCCAGTCGAATCCCGGCGCCCTGGTTGCCTTCGATGTTGACGTTGTTTGTGATCCTTGAGTCAATCAGGTTGAGATTACCGAAATTCACCACACGTACGCCGACAGACCCGCCATCGCGGATCACACAGCGCCGGCAGGTCAGGTAGCCGGCGCCGGTCACGTATATACCAGGACCGATCCCGCCCGGGCCAGGAATGATGGTCAGGTCACTTGCCTGGACCGTGTTGGGGCTGTTAACAAGCAATCCGGACACACTGGTGCCTGACGTGGTGTCCGGCCGCAGTTCCAGGTTTTCAATCGTCATGGCCTCGCCGGCCTGAATCATGCCACCATCGAGAAACAAGCCGCCCTGGATGACCGCACGCCCGGCACCGGTGCCGCGAATCGTCATGACCCGGAATGCCTGTAATCCTGTAGCAGACCAAACGGGGTAGCTGTCGCCTGGCAAGTACGGAATTTCGACCGTGTGCGGTCCGTCTGGTGTGTCATTGGCCGATTCGATGGCTGCCCGCACGGTGCACTGACCACTACCCAGGCTGGTTTCACAAACGCCGTCATCCGGAAAAGGATCGCTAAGGTCGTCGCTGTTGTAGTTGACCACGAAGGTCAGGGCTTGCAGTTGCGTTGCCAGCATCAGGCCTGCAACAAGGGTCGCGGTCCGAATGGTGCGGGTGTTCAAAAATATTGTTTCTGAGAATCCGTTCATGAATATATGTCCTGGTGATGCTCTCGCTGCGGCTGCTTGTGAGAAATCCGCGACCTACTCAAAACCGCCTGAGAAAACGGTGTCGCTGTTTAAGAAAGTGGCTCGTACCGTGCGTGCCTGGTCTATGGTGACCTGGCAGGTGCCTGTACCGCTGCAGTCACCGCTCCAGCCCTGGAAAGTCTGTCCGCCATGTGGTGACGCGGTCAGCGTGACCATGGTGTTTTCATCAAAAGCTGCTTCGCACTGACCGGGGCAGGAAATACCTGCGGGATTGCTACTGACAGAACCCATTCCGTTGCCATCAAGAATGACTTCCAGGGTAAAGTCAGAAGAGGTGAACGTTGCCGTGACGCTGCGATTCAGACTCATGTTGACCATGCATTGGCCTGTGCCCGAGCAGGCGCCGCTCCATCCGTCAAACTGAAAACCAGGTTCCGGCTCGGCTACAAGCCTGACCTGTGAGAATGCTGAGTAAAAAGCGGTGCAGGTATCCGAGGAACAATCGATGTTGTCGAAGTTTGTGCTGCTCACAGATCCCTGGCTGCTGTCCTGCAGGTTGACCGTGAGGCGACTCACGGCTGGATCTTCCTCGAACTGGTATTCAACTGCACCGATATCGCAAAGATTGGAGCCGGTCTCTGAACCATCCACCGGTTTCGGTTCGCCTCGTGCGTCGCTGGTGATATTGCCACCCAATGGACCGGGGCAATCATCAAGATAGGCTGCATCAAGTGCAGGACCGGCGGGCAGGAAAGTCAGCAGGTCGAAATTGGCAATGTCATCGCCCCAGGCATCCAGGGGTACCAGGCCCGGATCGGTCGATGGCATGTCCGAGCCGTGGGCTGTGCAACTGCCGTCACTGTCAATGTTGTACCCCAACGAATTGAATGTTCCACCTGCAGCGACATCACACAGGTTGTCAGTGTCCCAGGCATTCCATACGATGCTGGCCCTGAGGCTCACATCGCAGTCGGCGCAGATGTTTATGGCGGTATCGAGTGCGTCTCCCGTCCCGTTGTCGACAATTGTTGAATACTGAATAGTCCCGGTGGCCGTAAAGCTAAATGTGACAGGCGGTCTGATGTGTTGGGTAAAAGTTGTGTTGGTGATTGCAGCGATTGATCTGCTAACCCACAAAGCGCTACCGTCCGTTGCCGACGAAGCTATGTTGTCGACAAAAGTTGAATCACTGAGAAAAAAAAGCTCCGATCCCCCACCGGCAACTGCCAATGCGCCGTTACCTGCGAATGGCCCTGGAAGGAGTGAGTTGCCAATGAACTGGCTGCCTTCGACAATGACTGTCGATACCTTGTAGGCATACACGGCTGAACCTGAACGTTCAGACGAGTTGTCTGCAAACTCGCTGTCAGTGATAACTAATGAGTTGAGTGTCTGATTAACAATCACCTCGCCCTGTTGAAAATAAGTAGTATGAATGGCGCCGCCGAACCCATTCCCCGTGCTGCCAGCTTCCGGGATGGCAGAGTTGCCCTGGAACAGGCAATCTTCAATCACAAGACTCGGGTCAGGGCTATCGAGTAGCGGGCCAGCAAAAACCGCGCCGCCGCCTGCCCAATACTGGCTGTCGCGGATAACACTGATATTTTCAATAAAAGCGACATTGGTGAATTTAAACTGATCACCCTCGCCCAACTGCACGGCCCCGCCCTTAACACCATCTGCTGCATGACCGTCGCGCAGTGTCATATTTTTGAATTCAACATCGTGTGAGGTATCGGTCATTTGGACGTTAAACAACTGGATGTTTGACTCCTGCCTGATCACAGTGACATCGCGGCCCGATCCTTCCAGGTTGACACGGTCGGTGATCACCAGGGGTCCCAGGGCAGGGTCGAGTACGATGTCATCACTCACCACAAAAAATATGGCATCGATCACAACAGACTGGCCGGTGGTGCAGTTGTCCACCGCACTGTTGGTATTGGCTGCCTCGACGGCTTCACGCAGTGAACAATCACCATCGTTGTTGAGTTCATCATCTGCCGTGTTGATAAAAATCAGCGATGCCTGCACGGAGAACGTGGGTGAAAATAGTAATAACAGCGCAATGGCGCAGAAAATCTTCTTCATGGTTGTTCCCCTTATTGGCGCTTGATGAAAAACCGATCCCGCGCACCTTCCAGGTAGGTCATGGGATCTGCGCTTTCACGGTCCTGCCTGCCGGTAAAGGGAATTTCCCCGTTGGCCTCATAGCTGTACTCGGCATACACCTCTCCATTATTAAGAAGCGTTAGCGTGTACTCGCCTTCAGCGACAATGTCGGCGGCAGAGACGAATCCACTGTCATCGGGATTGCGGAGAGCGAACTCAAAGGCTTCCCACCACGGCTTGGCCATTTGCCGGGTCGCGCCCTCCTTGCCGTATTGCGCAACCAGGGTTCCGTTGCGTTTTAATTCCAGCGTGATGTTTTTCTCTACCCAATTGCCCGGTTTTGCATCCGTGTCGCGCAAAAAGAAGTTGAAAGTCGGGTTCTGGCTGAGGTTGCCATTGGGCACATAGAGGTAAGCCCATTCCTGCCACGGACCTTCCAGGTACATGTTGGGTTGGTCGTAGGCATTCGCAGCGGGCTGTGATGTGACTTCAAACGGCAGTTTCCAAAATGGTGTTCCGTCGATCTTCCAGGTGACGATGTACTTACCTGCCTTGAGCGGCGCGGGATCTGAATTGTTCCGCACATTGGCATTCCAGTAAGGGAAGCTCTCCTGGCGTGCTTCCCAGAAGATGTTTCGTGCCTCGCCACCGGACTCGTCTTTGAGCTCGGTGACAATGAATGCGCCGGTATCGGGGTTATAGGCGGCGATGTTCTGCGGGTCGTTAAAGTCCGGCAGAAATGTCAGGCGGACACGTTCAAAGAATCGTAGCTGGCCCTTTTCCCAAAATACCTGGTCGGACATCGACTTGAGAATGTCGCTGTACATGACCGAAGGAAAGGGAGCGTTCGGGTCAATTGCAACGTTGTGCGAACTGACGATATTTTCTGAAGCGATCCCGCGTCCGGGAATCAGGATGCAAAGGGTGAGTATGGCCAGCACCGCAGGCCAGCGTTTTGCAGATGACATGAATTTTCTCCGATTGTGGTTCTCATAGTGCTTAACGCACAAATCGGAAATTTGGTGCCATCTGATTTTTAAGCCGTTAATTGCGGGTGGCTTGTGCCCCGTTTGTTCAGGCCGCGTGGACTTTCACCGTCTCCCCGATGGTATCCATGATTTGCCGCAGCGAATCGTAGTCAGGATGGCGCACCCGCATCCATGCGTTGGCCATGTAGCCGCCCTCAACCGGTTGGGTGGATGACCCCACCTGCGGCAGATGTGATGCCACGATGCAATCACCATAGCGGGACTGTATTGCCCTGACGCCGGAGTAGCCGGTAATTCGACCATCCTGGGTTGGCCTCAGTGCAATCATGCCGGCCGCATACTTTCGTGATGGTTTGTCGCCCGGCTGGCCGTGAACCAGCGCATTTCCCCATTCGTGGTATAGGTCGAACTCGTTGGCTGCATTGTAGACATCCCATTGGCCCACTCCGGGTGGCCGACACCCGATTTCAGAGAATTTCAGACCCTTCGGCCCGGCAAACCACTCCATGTGCGTGGCTGATGTTCCGATATCCAGGATCTTGATGACATCGCGAGCCATTCTACGAACCTCGTCGTAACCAGAGGCATTGATGCGGTTGGTGGTCACCATCTGGGGAGAAATCCAGCGTTCGCGCATGGCGGTCAATACATTGGGGTAGTAGTGCGTGATGAACTCGTGCGCGACCTCGCCATTGATGGCCAGGGTATCGAGGTAGCCTTCATGACCTTCGATGAATTCCTCGATCGCCATCTCGGCACCATCAGCCAGACGGGATTCGACCATGACCTGCTCCAGTTCGCGACCGTTGCGAACCTTCCAGGTGCCTGAGGCACCAGCGCCGGCAGGTGGCTTGATGATCAGGGGAAAACCAACTTCTTCAGCGAACGCACGTGCAGCTTTAGGGTCATCAGCACGGGTAGACAAAGCACAGGGGATCCCGGCCTTGCGCAGAATCTCCTTCATCGCTGGTTTGTCGCGACACAGATAGGCAGTGTGGACCGAGGTTCCCGGGATGCCGCAGGCTTCACGAACCCGGGCAGCTGCCATGATGTGCGCCTCGACCGTGGCTTCCATGCGGTCAATCCAGACCTTACCCTGAAGCTTGCGAACTGCTGCCAGCAAAGAAGGTTCATGGACGACCGACTGCACCTGTTCATAGTGCGAAAGGTATCCGGCAACTTCCTCGCTCAGGTATTCCGGCGGTCTTTCACCGATGCCAATGACATTGGCGCCGGCCTTTGCCAGTCCGCGTACGAACTCACGCTGGTTGTAGGGAAATGATGGCTCAATAAAGATAATGTTCATGTTCTTTGCTCGATTCTGGTTGTTCGCTGCCCGTTATCGCCGGGCAATCAATTTGCGAAAAGTGTCAACATAAATTTCACCCTGGCGATCCCAGGAATAATCCATGGCCATGCCATTGCGCCTGAGTTTGTTCCAGGATTTTTTCTGAGTATAAAGATCCAGCGCAGTGTTCAGGCCCCAGCCGAATGCCTGTGCATTGAAGTCGTCAAAAACCAGGCCCGTGCCTTCGCCAGTTGCTGGATTGAAGAGCTGTACCGAATCGGCCAGCCCACCGGTATTCCTGACCACGGGCACCGTTCCGTATTTAAGGCTGTACATCTGGTTCAGTCCGCAGGGTTCAAAGCGCGATGGCATCAGGAATATGTCACTTCCGGCTTCGATCTGGTGCGCCAGCTTGTTGTTGAAACCACGATAGAAACAAACTCGATCACGCAGGTTGTTTTGCAGCCAGGTGAAAAAATGCTCATAGCGGGGCTCGCCGCTACCCAGCACCGCCAGCGCGAACCTGCGCTCTTGCAAAAGGTTCGGAACCACCTTCTGGACCAGTTCGATGCCTTTCTGATACGTGAGGCGGGTCACCATTCCCACCAACGGCATATCATCAGAGCTGTCCAGTTCCAGCTCTTTCATCAGCGCCAGCTTGTTCTTCTTTTTCCCTGCCATCTTGGCCGAGGTGTAGTTGTATGGAATGAGCTTGTCTGTCTCCGGGTTCCACTCCCCGTAGTCAACGCCATTGAGAATGCCGACCAGGGATTCCGGGCGTTGTTTGAGAAGATCCTGAAGACCCATTCCGTATTCCGGACGCAGAATTTCCTGTGCGTAAGTCGGGCTTACCGTGGTAATCAGGTCAGCGTACAGAACGCCGGTTTTGAGAAAGCTGATGCGGCCCAACCCCAGGTCTTCCTGGTGAAAAGCGTCTGCAGAATCAGCCATCCCGGTGTCGGGCAGAATGTCTGAATTGAAAATGCCCTGGTAACCGATGTTGTGAATGGTGAGTACAGACCTGGTGTTTTCAAAAAGTTTGTCCCAGGCGTAGTAGGTTTTGAGGTACAACGGCGCCAGCGCGGTATGCCAGTCATGACAATGAAAGATGTCAGGTGCAAAGCCCATCTGCTGGCACATCTCGATGCTGGCACGCGTTAGCATGATGAAGCGCAGGTGTTCATCTGCACCCGATGTATAAATGCCTTCGCGATTGAATAATGCCGGACAGCGAAGCAGGTAAATTTTCAGGGCCTTGTCTTTCAACTGTGCGGTATCAACCGACCAACGAATCTGGTGCGGCCCGCACTGCATGACAAGGTCCTGCATAAATTCAACAGGCTGGATGTCCAGCTCCGAGGTGTCGATGGATGAATAAAAAGGCAGGAGAACCCGAATATCGTGCCCCTGGCCATCGAGGTTTTCTGACAGGGCAGATGCGACATCGGCAAGCCCGCCCGTCTTGGCAAGCGGTGCGAACTCAGAAGCGGTTAGAAAAATTTTCAGGGGTTTGGCAGCCATATCATCACTTCTTTGGCCCTAAAATCATTCGGGCAGATGCAGGTGGGTTATTCTACCGATATCAAAGGCAAACAATGTGACTTACAGCATGAATGTTCTGATTTTATCTCCTGGCTACCCGGCTGATATGCCTGAGTTCACGCGTGGTTTGGCCCAAACGGGCGCAAAAGTCTTTGGTGTGGGCGATTCCCATCCCCAGAGCATGCCCGACCTGGTTCGCCGCAGCCTGGATGAATACATTCATGTCCGTTCCTTGTGGGACGAAGCTGCAGTGATCGCAACCCTGAGGGAGCGGCTCAGGGGGCACAGCCTTGACCGGATCGAGTGCCTGTGGGAGCCGGGCATCATCCTGGCAGCGCGATTAAGGGAGGCCTTCGGTGTTTCGGGTCTTTCCGTTGACCAGGCGACTCCTTTTCGTGACAAGGAGCAGATGAAACAGGTGTTGGACCGGGCAGGTATCAGGACACCAAGGCATATTGCGGCTTCAAGTGTGTCGACAGTCTGGGAAGCCGCCGAGAACATCGGTTTCCCGGTGATCATCAAACCCATATCGGGTGCAGGCTCAGCCGATACGTACCGTGTTCGGGACCGAAATGAGCTGCGCGACGTATTGCCGAGACTTCGGCACGTACCAGCTGTCAGCGTCGAGGAATTTGTCGAGGGCGAAGAATTCACTTTCGATACCATCACCGTCAATGGCGAGATCGCCTATTACAACATTGCCTGGTATCGTCCGCGCCCCCTGGTGGCGCGCAGCAACGAATGGATATCTCCGCAGGTGATTGCGCTAAGGAACATCGATCAACCGGACCTGCAGGGTGGTGTCAAAATGGGATTTGATGTCATCAGGGCGCTGGGTTTTGATACCGGTTTTACTCACATGGAGTGGTATCGCAAAGCTGACGGAGAAGTCGTTTTTGGTGAAATCGGGGCCCGCCCACCCGGTGCACACCAGGTTGACCAGATGAAATATGTCTGTGATTTCGATGTATTTCGTGAATGGGCCAACGCAGTGACCAATGGTGTCATCAGCAGCGGTATCAGGCCGAAGTACAACGTTGCCAACATCTACAAACGCGCCCGCGGAGTAGGGCGCATTACAGCCATTGAAGGTGCCGAAAAGCTGCAACGCGAATTTGGCAAGCACGTGGTCTGGAATACCCTTTCACCCGTTGGTGCTCGGCGCCGTGACTGGCGCAAGACGCTGGTTTCCGACGGCTTCATCATGCTACGCCACCCTGATCTGCAGACCACCATGGATATGGCAGACAAGGTGGGGTCGGAGTTACAGCTTTACGCTGAGTAATTTACAGCCTGGCCCAGACCCGGTTGGGGCTCACCAAAACTCACACCATCTGCTTTTTCGAACGTTCCACAAACAGCGTCGACATCCGGGGTGACGATCTCCAGGTATTGAACTTCCATGCAGCCTCCGGTGTTCTTTACTCAGGTGACAGAAAATTCTTCGGTCAATGACAGGATATTCCCGTCAGGATCCCTGAACCAGGCAACTTTAACAACGCCGGGAATTTCCCAGACGCCTTTCTCGTCCTGATCAAAGTGAGGGTAGCGTTCAAAAACCACGCCCCGATTTGCAAGTGAACTCATCGTTTCGTGAATGCTGTCGACGTTCCAGCCCAGCACGGTGTGGTTGGCTGGAGTGAGCGCCTCGACCTTTTGAATTCTCAGCGGCGTCCCGTCAACATCGAAGACCAGGGCAAAATGCTCATCCGCAACGAATTTCAGCTGAAGCGCCTTCTCATAAAACGCGCGGGATCGCTCAGCATCAGCGGTTGCAACCAATAAAATGGGCTTATTAAGCATATTTGGTCCTGCTTTCCTGGCTGTTTTTGTCTGCTTGTCAACTGCGAGGCGCCGAGGGCAGCGTTACTGAATGAAATAACCGGCGGCTCTCCAGTTGCCATCGTCCGTCTTCATCACGGTCACAGTCTCTGTGGCGCCTGCTTTTTCTGCGAAAGACGTACTGAACTTGATGACAACATACTCGCCATCCGGTACGCCAGGGAGGGTAGATGTAAATTCTGTCGACTCCAGTGAGCGACTTTCGACACCGCCCAGGGGGGTATGAACGTTCTCAAGTGCCAGCACCCAGTCTTCCTTTGGCACATTGCCCTGGAAAAGGGAGGCAGCTTCATCCCAGCTTTCGGCATATTGATGGGCATCGACCAGCACCAGCCATTGCTCTGCCGCCTCCGAACCCTCTTCTTCTGTATCTGCACTAGCTGAAAAGCTTGCAAACAGCATCAGGAAAACGACCATCAATGAAATTTTGCGCATTTTTAAGAACCCTCTTTGACTACCCGGTGATGAATATTACAGCTTACCAGTCAGGTTTTGTGCCACCTGAGTGGCTTGCAGGACTCTCTTGTGACAACACCTTTGGCCTCAAGATCCAATTTACAGGGACATTGATGTTTTCAACTTCAATCTGATCGGTATTCTTTTTCATGTCATGACCCGGTTTGTTTTGGTTACCATTCACCGATGCGGAGGCAGGTTAAGATTTTGATTTTGCCTGATTTCTTCACATTTTCTGAACAGTTCCCGGCAAAGCTGGCGCTCGATGTGCGGGATCAGGGTGCACTTTGAGTCAAGTAGCATGCGGTCTGTGAGTTCTCGCGGTGTGACATCAGACGACTGCGGCCAGTATCGGTTTGCATCTTCCATCGTGGATGCCCCGAATACGATGGTATCAAGCTCAGCCCAGATGCAGGCAGACATGCACATGGGGCATGGTTCACAGGTGCTGTAGAGGACGCAGCCACTCAAGGAAATCCTTTGTAAATTCCGGGTCGCGATGCTGATGGCGTTAATCTCGCCGTGCTTTGTAGGGTCTGATTCCTGCAGAACCGTGTCGTAAGCCTGTGAAACCAGCTTCCCGCTGCTAGTCTCATAGACAGATGCGCCGAATGGCGAAGGATGATGCGAGAATGACGAAGCGGTGAAATCCACCAGCAACCTCATTCGCTCGCTATGCAATTTGTCTGGTTCTCTTGGCATTGGATTTTCGATAAACAGATACAGACGCAATCACAGGGGCCAGGCTGGCAACCACATCTACAATCGCGTTATTTCACAACTTCTCTCCATACTTGCCTGGGACCTACTGCTCAACAATCGTCTTAAACCCGCCGAATATCATGCGCTTGCCATCAAAGGGCATGTTCTTCGGATCCCAGCTCGCAAATCGAGGGTCTTCCATGGCGGATTTGTTGCCCGCATCACGCGCTTCCCGCGATGGCCACATGATCCATGAGAACACCACGACCTCGTCTTCCCTGCATTTGACAGCCATCGGCAGTGAGGTTTCTTTACCTTCGGGAACATCGTCTGCCCAATTTTCTACAACCGACAAAGCACCGTGGTCTTTAAACACAGCAGCTGCCTCTTCGGCGAGCTTAAGGTATTTCGACTTATTTTCTATTGGTACTGCCAACACATATCCATCTACATAGGACATCAGATTATTCTCCTGAGAAAAAGTGCATGCTTAGCCATGTGGGTCATGAGTGCTGTTCTCTTTCGAAGATGGCTGCAAGATTGTGTTCTGGCTACCTTGAATTGTCTATCATCTGAATGGTCTTGTCCTCGACTTCATTTGCAACCGCCAGCAGAGTGGAGTCATCGGACAATGCGGAAAGCATTTGTGCCGGCTTTATCAATCCGATTTTGGTCTGACCCTTTTCTGTATACACAGAAATACGACAAGGCAAAGCCATGTTGAGCTGCATGTCGACAGACAGCACCCTGGCCGCCTGAACCGGGTTACACACTTCAAACACCTTGCACTCTTCTTCGAAATCAACGCCCTTGCTTCGAAGGGTATTGCCAAGATCGTGCACGTGAAGCACCCCGAACCCGAGGTTTCCAACTTCGACTTCAAGGTCTCTGGACGCCTGTTCAAACGACTTGTCCGTGTTTACAACGTAGTACATCAGCTTTTTCCTTGTTCGATAGAAATATTATGATCAAAAAAGATGTTGCCAGGACAACAGGAAGCTTCACCGCAACCTTTTCAAGCATCGCTTCTTATTGGATGCTCAGGCGCGTGAATCAAGCGATTCCAGAAACTCTGGTGTGCACTCAACCACTTGCGGCTCTGTTTCACCCCAGCCGGAATCATTAACGCTCACGTCTCCATTTTGCATGATCATTACTTTGACTTTGCCGATTCGAGTTGTGATTGTGCAATTGCCTTCCGAATCCACCTCTTTCCACTCGGTAATGTCTGAGTTGTTTTCAAATGGAATTTTGGCGTAGCAAGGTTTCAGCTTCATATGAATCCCGGGGATTCCCTTGTCCTGCGAATCGGGTCTGCACCACAAGTAGATGACACTGCTGAGAATCAGATCCTCAACTGGAATGTCCGGGAGTGCCTGTCGCACTGCCGCCAATGAAATTGCCACAAGCCTTTTCGAGTTCACGGAAAACCTTAGCTCCTCCTGGCGCAGTGTCGATTGATTCGGAGGGACAACAGCATCGTTTTCACAAGGTAGAACTGTTTCCGGATTGTCAGGATGCGATCTCGACCCCACTCTTATGATTCCGTCAGACTCAAGGCGAGCCGATACAATCTCGATGCCCCGGTGAATTTTGCATTCTCCTTCCCGATCACTGTACCTGGACGTAAAAGGTTTTGAGCCAGGTTCAAATTCGATGCTTGCCCAACATGGTCTGAACTCTTCATTGCTTGGGATGCGTTTACCTGGGTTCGTTGAGAAACACAACACGGTAATTCCATGATCCAGCATCAGGTCCTGCTGTGGAATATCGGGGTACTGTTCTACGACCGCGGCCAGAAACAGCTCCATCATCTTTTCTGCATCAATGTTGAATGGGGCTGCTTCGTCCGAAGCAAACAGGTTTGTTGTAAAAACTGATAGCACAAAGATTGCCAACGCTTTCATGTTGCTCACCTGGACCATTCAATACTGGTCTCAAACTTAATGACCAGCCCGTGACCTCCACACCCGCTCGAGGCAATTCGAACCCCGTGCAAGGCTGCAAGCTTTGGTTCGAACTCGTTTCGATTAATCGGGGACTCCCGACAGCCAATAAAGGCTGTGCATGGCTGAAGCAGGAAAAGCCTTGCCATGGTCGGCTGCTTCAATAACCCTGAATTCCACCTGCGAGGTGTCTGTTTTCCTGGTTTTTAGAAAATGCACCAGGCTGATCGCATTTTCGATAAATTCTGGTTCTTCATCTGCACCTACAGACACGAAGACATTGGCATCTATCGATTCGGGAATTACTTTCGCGATGGGCTCATACTCATGGGCGAATTGTTCACCAAACAAAGTGGCCGGGCTACCTATGATGTAGTTCTTAAATGTTTCGGGCCGGGTTAATAGTATGTAACTGCCGAAGGTACCACTCACTGAATAACCAAAATAGCTGCGCCGGGCCGGGTCAGCCTTGTATTCAGATTCCACATACCTAAACACGTCATTTTGAAAGAACGCCAGGTGTTCACTGGCCATTCCGGTCGGGTGCTCGTAATTCTCACCAGTGTATTTATTCGGCATGTAATCACGCATCCGGCTCTGCTGTGTCGGTATGTCCTTCTCCCAGGAAACACCAACCAGGATCGCGTCGCTGACCAGGTATTCGATGGAGCCTGAAATGACTTCAATGTGCCAGAGCGCATCAGCGATGTAGATAACCGGATATGTTTTATCACCTTCGGGGTCGTAGTCTTCAGGCAGTTTTATGTATAGCTCGAAATCACGACCTGTTGCGCTTTCTTCAATGGGCACAACCTGGATTGCCGGAATTTGAAGTGGTTTGGCTTGTGCTGCTGTTGCCCAGAACACCAGCAGCAACCAGACAAGGATTGAGCATTGCCTGAGATTCATTGAATTTGATCCCGTCGAATAATTGCTGTTTGGATAACAGTCATGATTCTATAAGCTGCCTTTTTCTTTTGCCTGCGATATAAGGTGACTAACAATGACCCATCGCCCATTGCGCTTTTGAAGCACTCGCAGGTGGTCGATGTGCCGGTCGCGCATTGTTTCACCTGAATCAGTCTGCTGTCCGGCTCTTACCAGTTGGCTCCGGATAACTGCCACTTCAGGGGTGAGGAAGGTGACATCTTCATACGTATTGCCCGCTGATGAACCGGCCATCACGAAATCCAGGCTAAAGATAAACTCCAGCCCTTGTTGAAGCTCATCCCGGCCCTGGAAGCGATCCCCGAACGCGTTAGTCCAGTCGGTATCCTCAGCGTAGTCAGCGACAGCAAGAGCAGCATCCCGGGCCATCCACCCCTCGTTCCATGATTGAATAGTCCTGAGCACTGCCTCGTGTTCTCCCTCTGGAATGCTAACCTCCATGGAAAACGCGTGGTCAGTTATTGCGGCCGTGATTAGAAGGAAAAAAAGAACTTTCCGCATTTTTGTTACCTCGTGAATTGAAAAACCCGCCAAATCCCGTCCATCGTCTGAATTAAAGGGTGCAAATCACGGCGTCCGCCTTGAATGGCGCATCATGAAGCACGCTTTAATTTTGTCGCAGATACCCAGGCCATGGCCGCAATTGACACGGGTGCGAAGAGCAAGAACAAAGGCCAAAGCCAACTGAAGAGAGTTTCAAAGACAATATTCCAGTTTGTGCCTGCGCCGCTACGAAATATACCGGCTGGATTTTCCCACCAATCCCAGAAAGTTGGCACCGCAGACACCAATAACGCAGCCAGGAACCCTGATGACAAACCCCATGCTGCGAATTGGGTCCAATTCTTCAATTGAATTGCCTGCATGCACACGCCAGGAATTTATTCTCCATGCTTTGGAATTGGGTCAAGATCAGGCTGAACAAACTCAGCGCGCGCCTGATCAGAGAACAAAACCTCAGCTGAGTAATGAGTCATCATTATGTTTTTATCGAGCATTTCCGGGTTTCTATCGATGAAATCGTCCGCTGAATTCGAATTTCCGGTTTTATTCATGAAATGATGAACGGCCAGGATCCATGCCTTTGTTATCGTCTCATGATATTTCGAGGGATCGACACCATTATGAATAAGAAATCGATTCAAGGTTTCTCGCATCAGTTCTGCAGATTGATCAGGATTGGTTTCTGCCAGGTAAATATAAGCCAGGCGCAAATGAGCGCGATGATTAAAATCGGAAGCTGATAGCTCACATGATTCGACTTGGTTTTTAAACTCAATGTCGGCTTTGCTGGTTTCGAATTTCATATCTGAAAAATTCCAAAAAATGTTTAACGCGGATTTTAGCGGCGCTCTTTATGGGGTTCGCCTTACATGATTGATCATGCAGCGACCTACGCATATTTGTAAACCACGTTTGGCAACAAGAAGATCCAGAGCAAAAACAGCATCCAAATATGACCGGTCAGCAAATTATAATCCGCGAACAACCTGCTCCATGTATGTCCAACCACAAAATGGCCAAACCCAAATTCGAAAATGATCGTCATTAACAGCCATGCGCCACCGATAATCCAGGCTTGATGAGACGATTCGATCGGCCAAAACCGATGAAGAAATGCAACAAACAGTCCACTGAGGATAACTGCAGTGACGGTTGATATTTGATGAGCGGCCAGCTCAGATACAAACCTGCCGTAGGTAAATTGTCGAATGACCCCATTGACAATGGCGATCACGGCTAATGCGAACCAGGCGATTGTATAGGGCAATGACACGGGTTGCGTCTACCTGACGTCTGAATTAAGCAGGGCAGGCGGAATCAGGATTGCAGATTTCGCCTGGCGAAAAAACGGCCGAGTGAAGCCGCCTGTGGCCTTCAGGGCGTCCCCGGCAGAGACTTTGCGGCTGCTGTCCTTAAAAGTTTTGCTATGTGAAACAAGAAAAATACGTCCCTGTTACTTGCCGCTGAAAAAACCAATATGATTTTCAGACACGGTATAAGCCTCACAATTGCTGTCTAATTCCTCGTATTGACGACCTATCACCTTTTTCATCGCAGAAAATGCAGATGATGATTGCCAAAAATCAATTGTGACAAATCTGTTCGGATGATCAACATCTTGTATGAGATCCGTTTTGATAAAGCCATGACATTTGCTAAATAGCTTGACCCATAATCCATTCGAGCCGTAAGCGCGAATAAAATCACCCTGGTAATCTTCCTGGACTTCGTATTCCCAAATGCTTTGGAACGTGGCTTTGGAGGTCACTTATCGCTCCTTATGAATTTCACATAACGTCTGATTAAGGGACGCCATTTATGGCATCTCCCTGTAATGAGTTGATAGGCGGCTGACCCTGCCGAAGGCACCCACTTCGAACCGGGATTACGTCCCCTGCGTTGAGGATCCCGTTCAGTAGATTGAGCCATTCGTTGAGAGCAGGAGCCGTCCTATTGACAAGCTTGTTATGTGCAATCTTTAACTGCTGTAGCAACAATTTTTACTTTTCCATTGAACGGTAACCTGGCGGCTTCATACACAGTTCTGGCAGGTCTTCTGCCTTTCGGGAATAGTGAAATATACAGGTCATTTACTTCATCCAGTTCAGACAAGTCGGAAAATGCAATATCAATATAGGCAATCTCTGTTTTAGCGAAGCCAGCAGCATCCAAAGCAGCAAATACATTTTTAAACGCTAAAGCTGCTTCTTCAGAAATAGTGCCTTCCACATAGTCGCCCTTCTCATTGACAGACAGCTGCCCACTAACAAAGCACATATTACCCACTACAGCAGCATGACTTATTGGGTTGGACCATCTGGGCAGTCCTGGCCCGGTTTCGATAAATTTACGAGTCATGGTAGAAAAGTCCCGGATTGAATATAACGTTTCGGTTCAGCGGCGGGGCACCGTCCACGTCCGCTGCAACCGGTTGCCAGGCATTTGCCCAGTCACGGGAGGAGATTCTTGTAAATTGCCCCGTCCTTCATGATCACGACGAAGTTCCTGGCTGGATCCGCGACCAGATTGATGTCGGTCAGGGGGTCACCGTCCACGAGCAGCAGGTCAGCTAAAGCATCTTCCTGTACGATGCCGAGCTTGCCGGTATAGGGACTTCGAAGTCCGGACAGCGTGAGCAATTCGGCATTGCCAGCCGTCGCCATCCTCAGCACCTCAGCAGGCGAATACCAACGAACCATTTTCGCAAGTAGCTCGCCTTGTCTGGTCGCAGCCTCCGCGCTGAACAGAATATCGGTACCCCACGCCGTCTTGATATTGAATTTCCTGGCGAAGCTGTAGGCGGTGTTTGTGCCGGAATACATCTCAAGCTGCTTGGCGCGGTTCGGTGAACCTTCAGGGAACCGCGACTTGCCGTCGTCCGTGAACGGCTGCAAGCTCCACCACACGCCCTTCTCAGCCATCAGTTTGGCGGTCGGTTCATCGAGCAGCTGGCCATGGTCGATGCACTTGACCCCGGCCTCAATCGCCTGCCGCACAGCGCGTGGAGTGTATGCGTGGACGGTGACGTAGGTACCCCAGTTCTCGGCAGCCTCCACCGCGGCGCGGATCTCGGGAACCGTATATTGCGTCACGTCGAGCGGATCGAAGCTGGACGATACGCCGCCGCCCGCCATCAACTTGATCTGCGACGCCCCCAGTGCGAGTTGCTCGCGCGCTCGCAACCTCACGGCGTCGGGACTATCGGCGATTGCCGAGCCGCCAACCCGTTCGCTGTACGTAAAGTCGCCCGGACGCGCCGGGAGGTCATTCGGCAATCGAAAGTCGCCGTGGCCGCCACTCTGTGAGATGAAGGCGCCCGACGGCCAGATTCGTGGCCCAGGCACCAGTCCTGCGTCAATGCCTCGCTTCAGGCCAAATGCCGGACCGCCCAAATCCCGGATGCTGGTGAAGCCGCGCAGCAACATGTCCTTTGCAGCCTTCACGGCAGCGACGTTAATAAAACCAATGTCGCCGGTGAGCACTGTTACCTGTGATACTGACTCGAACATGATGTGGGTGTGCGCATCGATCAGGCCAGGCATGAGCGTGCGTCCGCCGCCTTGCAGCCGTGTCAGCGACATCGCGGGCGGGTCAGCAATGGGAGCACTGGAGATCACCTTGATGGTATTGCCCACCACCAAAACGTTTGTCGGAGCCGAAAGCCTATCCGAGGTTCCGTCAAAAACGCGGACATTCTCGAACACCACCCCAGTGGGCGGAGGAGCCTGGGCCAGGGCCGCTGGCGAAGCGGCAATGGTGAGGGAGAGTAGTGCCGCAGTGAAAATCCAGGAAGTTTGTCTCATGTTTCTCTCTGTGCTTGCTTGAATTGCCTAACGTTGGAGTTAACCAGCGCAGGCGAGAATGAGGTTACGACTTTGGCGGAACCAAAGCAGTGGCCGAATGAAGCCGTTGCGCGTGCCATTTATGGCGCGTCCGTCCTGAATGATTTGTTGTACAGCACTGCTTTCATATATTTACTATGCCGACAAAATCGAACATGACGGCCGCGTGCTTCCTGGGCTTTTGTGCGTCGAGCGCTTATCCACCACCCCCGATACCCTACAGCTTGTGTGCAGCGAAGAACCGAGCGAGTCCCTTGGCAAGGGCGCCTGGATTCACGTACGGAAGCCCGTGGTTTGCCTCAGGAACGATCAGTTCTTCAGAGTGCGCAATCCATTGCCTGAGTATGGTGTGACCTTCTTGAAACATGGGAGTTGACTCGCTGCCGACAACCGCCAGCACCGGCTGTTGAATTCTCCCGGCCTCGTTGGCGGTGAAGCGCCAGCCCATCAGTGATGGAAACTCATTCTGAAACAAGGCATCGAGGTCGGACACCGCCATGTCAAAGGCACCACTTGGCAAGTATTTATCAAGGTACTGATGAAATTCCGGCCCCACTACAGCTGTGAGGAAAGCTTCGACCGCAGCAACACGATGGCCGCACTCGTACATTTCTTTGCGGATTGCTTCCACTCCTTCCAGGAACATCGGCCATGACGGAACCGATGGTATAGGAGGCTCGAGGAGCGCCAGGCTATGCACCTCCGCTGGAGAATCCAAAGCCCATTGCAGCGCGACAGCAGCGCCGTAGGAGTGCCCAAGGATATGGGCTCGTGGTATCTCGAGGTGATAAAGCAAGGCGCGCCCATCGGCAGCCTGCTGCGCGATCGTGTAGGGAGCGCTGACGCGGGCACTGTTCGCGAAGCCCCGGCGGTGATAGGAGATCACGCAATACGAGTTGGAAATAGCCGGCTCGACACACAAAGGTGCGTTTGAATCCGCGAGAATGCCACCATGGATCAGTAGTAGCGGATCTCCAGATCCTTGCACTTGATATTCGATCTTTCCGCCATTGAGTTCTACGTGATTCAACTGTGTGCGCTCCTATCTGAATTTTGGAGGGTCCCGATGCTTTTCGCCACAACCATGAGACTGTACAACGTTTGAATTAAGCAGCGCAGGCGAGTATGAGGTTGCGACTTTGGCAGAGCCAAAGCAGTGGCCGAATGAAGCCATTGCGCGTGCCATTTATGGCGTCCGACTTGAATGATTTGTTATGTGTCTCAAGCCCTCACCAATGTAAAGACCCCGATGAGTATGAATCCCACTCCAGCAACATAGTGCAGGTACTTCTCATCAATGTATTCCGATAACAGACTGCCCGCCAGGACACCAATCGCAGCAGCAACAATCAGTGCAGCTGACGCAGCTATGAAGACTGTGTATTTACTAATCTCCTTATCGGCCGCAAAGAGCATAGTCGCCAGCTGAGTCTTATCGCCAAGCTCGGCAATGAAGACTGTAGCAAAAACCGTTAGAAAAATTTTCCAATCCATCAGGGGCTACTTAAGAGCACACATAACAACCATCCGCTCAGCAACGGCAGAAGGCCGTCGGTTTTCTCCTCGACCAGTTTTACAACGTCGGTGAGGCTCTTATAGTGCCAACCCTCAGTAGCCGCCGGTGGCTGTGCTGATGATGTTCCACCCCACAGATCCGTTCCGGATACGAGCATTGCACCACCACCGAACGCCGCCAGAAGCTCCCGGCGCGTAATACAGGGGTTGCTATTGCTGGGCTTTTCTATGCCTATTTGAACGATCCTTTCTTAAGAGTGGGAGGCCGGGTTGGACTGACATCTAACGTCGGAATTAAGGGGCGCTATTTATAGCGTCGGCAAGTAAAGATGCGCGATTCAACAAGTCTCCAGCCAATTCTGCGCCGATGCTGTGAACAGTAGCCGCATAAAGCACGGCTGCACGAAGCCGTTGCCACTCTCTGGAGTCCGAGTCCAACTGCCACAGGGGATCCTGCATCGCTCGAACATCCGCGGGGAGTTTTTCAAAAATACTCTTGTTCGCTGCATTGACCGTTTCCTGACCGACATCATTTGAAATCACCGGCAGAAGCAACCCCTCACCATAATAAATATCAACCACCAATCCGTCCAAGATGGATTCATTGCTGGTCCGTATGATCAATTCCGTACGCTCCATAAGCTCATAGAATCGAATGATGCTGTCTCGTAATTGACGTTCTTCAATGATCCGAAGATTTCCAGTACTCAATAGATCCTGATATGCGGCTCTGGGTATCCGCACTGTGCGCCGATCCACCCTGAGCAACTCCGTTTTTATGAACTCCCGATCATAGGGGCCGGGCCTTGAAAGCGCGACATAAGCATTAATTCCTGACTCGGATGCGGACTTTGCATAGGCGACGTAGTTGCTTAGTTGGTCCTCGGCTTCTAACAAATCCCGGTGAATCAGGGCCAGTGACTCGTGCTCGTCGCGTTCTTCAGCCTGCTCCGCCCACCAGGCGTCAATTGCAAAAGCCAGAAGAATACTGGCGACAATCGCTGCTGCCTCGACTGAAATGCGTTTCCATTGGATCATTTGCTTGTTGGTCAATTTCGGATCTCCAACTGGAGTTCCAGCACTTCGTCACCGTGGGTATCGAATGTGCCCGTGGACTTCCATCCCAGGTGCCGATAGAAACCGTACGAGCGCGAGGCCGGGTCTGGCGAACAGCCGAGGAACAGTCGCTTGAACCGAAGTAACCGTAGTTCCCCGATCATACGGCCGAGTAGCTCTCTGCCAATACCCTTGCCCTCATAGTTTGGTAGTGTGGCGAGCACGACAATCTCTCCCGTGTCCTTGTTCGCGAAGCAGTAGCCGACGATTTCACCCTCATCAAGAACGACGTGGCCTGGCAGCGCTCCTGACGCAATGTCGTCGTGCCACGATTCTGCAGTGATGCCATACTCGGCAAGTCGTTGGGCAGAGACCGCGTTTTCGCGGGTCTTCGCACGTAGTTCGAGGCATGCCGTCGCGTCCGCAGGTATAGCTGGGCGGATGCTAATCGTGGATTGCATTGTCATGGCGTTTCTCGGTGTGGCCTGACTAACAATCAGTCTTCAGGGGGTGAAAAAATAATGTTAGCGAATTCTGAAGCCACGCTTGTTTCCCATTCCTGATTAGTATTCCGGCTTTAATTCTAGACGGTTTTACGAACATTTGAGTTTGTCTGCGAGCTCAAGCACCAGTTTTCGTAATTAGGGTGTTCTCGTTAATCGAAATTCCCCATCGTTATGAGGGTCTGTGCCCGCTATTTTGGATGAGGAAAATGCATGGGTTGTCAGTTGGGTATCTGATTGCAGGAAATCAGGTGAAACATCCTGGATGCAAAGAAGGTTTGTTCAGGCCTCTTCCTGGTTGCCCCAACGCTCAATAGCCATCAGCAGCTCATTCGAAACCATGTCTTCCTCAATTTCCTCCACCCGGTTTTCAAGCAGCCAAAGCAGTGACTGGTGAACAATTTCTCTTTCCCTGGGCGTACAGACTTTGATTCGGTCGTTTTCGTCGCCGTCCCAGTTCAGGTGCCACAGAAATTGCTCGTAGTAGTTGTCATCGCCCGTCTCGGTCATGACAATGCGAATCATTCCTGGCAGGAAATACCGGAATCCATGATTCGTACAAAATGTAATTGGATCCCAACCCATGTGGCCAAGGGCTTCCCTCGTCACAGTTGCAGGCGTGAACGGCTGAAGCTCATCATCATGATCCTGGCATTCACAGCAGTGCATGTGATCGGTGAAGTGTTGCGGGCGCTCAACCGCAGAAAAAACTTTTTCAGCCCTGGCAACGATGGATTTTCTGCTGTCTTCCATTCTCGAGGCTCACCGTGGGTCCGTCACCCGCCCCATAAACAATATTGCGCCAGTCGCGTTGTGATGGATTATGTACAGGAATGGCCGGTCGGCGCGGAAAACTTTCGGTGTTTCCGGTGGAGGTGCAGAGGTGAATGAAACAATTGCCGCTGTTGCGGCTGCCGCTTCTGTACCCTTTTCGTCAACTTCAATAAATGCTTTATGTAAGGCCTTTGACAGGTACAGATTTGAATCCGGCGACATGCCACTGAAATCTGCCCGGTCGGTAAAAGCCACCGGCATTCCCATGGCGCTCAATGTCGAATTAAGATCCAGCTCCTGGGTCTGGCTGAATTTTGGCATCCAAAGCTCGACCCTGGTTCGTTCGAGCGCCTTCAGTTCTTCCAGGAGTTGGCCCGATGCAAGCTGGGCTTCAACCCTGGCCATTGACCCTTCATTGTCTTCCGGCAATACCAACAGCATCGAGAGTGCTTTCAATTCGTAGGGCAATTCGACCATCTGCCAGTCATCCGACTCGTGATAGTTCAGGTGATCAGTCTGGGTCATTAGTGGAACATCAACCTGGCCGCCATCGCTGAGGAAAAATGGCTGATTGGTCGTGTCATTTTCTGCAAATGACTCATTCCAGTTGGCCTTGAAGTAGATGGCATTGGTCAGTACAAGGCGCGTCAGCTCGTTCAAGGCTCCCGAAGGAATAAGGTCCTTGATTCTGTCCCGGGTGGTTTCTTCAACCCAGGCGTTGATGATTTTGCGCGCGCTGTCAGGATCAGATCTAAAACCAACTTCCTCAAGTCCGGCCATGTACTGGCGCTTGGCCGTTTGCAGGTAGCCGGGGTTCCATGGAAACCCTTCCTGTCCCCACAGGCGATTTGCCAGGACAAGATCAAACGCCGGTCGCTCGACGGTTCTGCGCTTTTCACTTTCAAAAGATTCAAACCTGACCACGGGCACCGTGTTGATTGCCTGGAGCATCAGCGAGTAGGCATGATGCTCAATTCCTTCAGTAGGTGAGTAATCGAAAGACAACACACTGCCCATTTGTTTGGCTGTTTCGCCAGCCGAGCCTGCAAATGTCATGGAGAGCGCGGAATGGATACTCAAAGGAGAGAAAAACAGGTTGCCTGCCTCTTCCTTGGCCACTTCACCGTAAAAATTTGCTGCGAAATCATTGGCTTGTTGAGCGGCAGTTTCCATGTTCAGTTCCCGGGGCTGCGTTGCGGGTTCAGACGTTGGGGCAGAATCAGTCATTGCATCTGCTCCAGGCGTCGCATCGTTTTCGTGCTGAGTGGTACACCCTGAGATGGCGAAAACAAAAATTAGGAGAAGGTACTGAATGCCTGATTTCATCATGTTCCTGGTTTACCTTTGAAAAAAACGACCGCTGGTCTGGTGTTGAGAAAATATATCACCAGCAAACAAAACGCAGACTGAATCATGGTCATGGAGTTGAAACCATAGGTGTATAGCAGTGACAGGAAACTGAAGGTCCACCAGAATACGGCCAGCATCCGGGCCCAGTTCTTGCCTTTGAGAAGGAAAATGCCATCCACGACCAGGACCAGTGGCACGGCCATGACCAATGTCCAGAACGCCGCCGGTGAGACTGACCAGCCAAGAAAAGCGCCCGGGTTAAAATTTTGCCCTTCCTCGACTGCGGGGCTGGTCACCAGCAGGTAGCCGGACAGGCCATAGGTAATCAGAAAGAACGCCCCCAGCGCAATGGACATCCAGGCCACAATCTTTATCGTGAGTGGCGCGGTGATTTTTACTTTGTCAGTGTCAGGCATGCTCCGAAAGGTACCTGGGAAGCATTTCCCGCCAGGTCACCCAGTTGTGATGCCATTCAGCCCCCCAGGGCTCAACCCGGTTTGGAATCCCCTTCTCGCCCAGAGTTTTGGCCAGTCGCCACGACTCGCCAATGTCTTCGTAGTCTCCCTGGCCGCACGGCATCACGATCATTCGCTCTTGTAATTGCTCAAGTATTTGACCTTCAAGACCTGGAAGGAATTGCAATGGCGAGCAAAAGTAAAATTCCTGGTTGAACTGCCCGTCCAGATATTTGGTCAGGTCGTAGGTACCGCTCATTCCGATTGCCAGCCTGAATGCATCGGGGTGGCGGCATACGGATGCCATTGCGTTAAATGCGCCGATTGATGCGCCCGCGGTGATGATCTCGATGTCATCGGAATTACAGTCAGCTCGTATCAGCGGCACAATTTCGTTGTACACAACCGCGTCAAACAGGTTTTGCAGCCTGGAACAGTATTTTCCGGAGTGCTGCCCGGATATCCATGCTTTACCTGCAATTGAGTCGGTTGAATAAACCTTGATTTTGCCGGCGTTGGTTAATGGCTCAAGCGCCTTGATCAGGTTGAATCGCTCCACTTCTTCGGCATCGCCTCCGGCAGTGGGAAACAGCAGGACAGGGCTGCCGGATTCACCCCAGCGGACCAGTTGTACTTCCTTTTCCAGATGGGCGGAAACCCACCGAAAAGTTTCCTTCAAGATCCGGGACCCTCAACCCTGCGCCATTCCTGCACCCTGTTCCAGAACAATTCTGTAAAGGAATCGATTTCATGTGCAGGGAACAAGGAGGTGACCTTCTGGTGGATCGCATCATGCACCGTGTCGCTGGCAAAAAATTCATGCGCCACTTCATCCAGGTGTGAAAGGTGGGTGTCGCAGAATTCCTCAAAAGCTTCTACTTCGAACCTTTTTCTGGCGATGGCCAGGTACCCCTTCATCTTTTCCTCGAAAGGGATGTCCTTGTCTGAGATTTCAAAATATTCATGCCAGTCAAGATCGGTCTTCATGGGCCGATCAGTGGCTGCGCAGTAAATTGACCATCGCAGGTTTGCCTTGATCAGCCACGGAAAGTGATAGTGCAGGGAAGTGACCTGTGAATCCGGGCAGGCATTGGCAAAGTCGATTGGATACCAGTTACCATCCTGTCGCAGCGCTTCACATGAATTGAAATCCCAACCAAAGAAGGCATTGATCACCATGGTCATGTCTTCCAGCATCTGGCGCTCGTCATCCGGCAGGAAGTCGTAGTCCATCCGGTAACGGTCATGCAAAGGTGCGTCCGGATCATAGTTTACAGGTCGGAATTGTGGACCCAGGCCGACACAACGTACAAAAGAATCGTTAGGAATAATGCCTTTTTGCAGGTTCATCACGCGTTTGCCGCTGATTTCATATGCTGCAGCCAGGTCGTCAGAATTTTTGATGGCGGTCACACCCACCCAGGCACCACCGTCATAGGGTTTCATGAATGAGGGGTAACCCATCTTGTCGCCGATGGCGCGCAGGTCAAACAGCTTGGCGTATTTTTCCAGGGTGGGTTTAAGGTCTGCGTATTCCTCGTATTCCTTGGGTGGAATCATCCAGGTTTCCGGAATCGGGAAACCCAAGCGCAACATGGCGGCATACGTGGTCTGTTTTTCCATGGACTGAATAGCCCATGGGTTGTTGAAGACGTACAGGTCATTCATCAGAATGGACTTCTTGATCCACTCACGCGAGGTGTTGTACCAATGGGTGACCCGGTCAATCACAACATCGTATCGGCATTCAGATGTCAGGGAAAATGGTTCAATCATGACCCTGTCGCAATCGATGCGAACATTGTCGCCGTCGATTTTCAGATCAAGATCGAGCTTTTTCAGCAGGGCCTCATAACAGACGGGCCAGCAAATGTCGGCACCCAGAGAGAGGCCGATTTTTCGGGTAATTTGAGTCATTGTCCTATTCTACTCGTAGACCATCCATAGAGGGCCGGGTAATAGCCAGGTCAGACCTGACCGAAGACGATCACGCCAGTTTTCCCAGTTATGCGCATCGCGTGCTTCCTCGAAATTTATCAGGGTTTCCTGGCTTTGAAGAACCGGAATGAGTGAGCGGTTCTCGTAAATCAGTGATTCATAAACGCCACAACTCACGTAAATACGTTCTGCAATTTTCCAGGGGTCCGATCGATACTTGTTGATGAAGCTGACAATGGGATCCAGCGCCTCACCCTTGTTGTTTCGGCCAAGATCGGTAAATAAAAATGTACCGGATTGCAGCAGCAATCTTCCAAATTTGTCGGGGTATTTTGCAGCCGCATGGAACGATGCCACCGCGCCCAGGCTGGCACCCATGACAGCCCTGGCCGTCGGCTCACCCATCAGCGGAAAGCTGGACTCCATGAATCCCAGCAGGTCTTCAGCCAGGAATTGCGCGTGTTTGTCATTGCAGGTGTACTCGCCAAGGCGATCGGCTGAGTTGGTAAGTGCCACGATCATTGGTGGTACTTCGAGACGATGGATCAGGTTGTCCAGCACTGTCTTGAGTTCAGCAAACCGGACGAAATCGGAGCCGTCGTGGACGATCAGTAATGGATACTGTCGGCTTGGTCGGAACCGCGCCGGCAGATATACCTGGATGTCGCGTTCTTCCCCAAAGGCGGGGCTGTGGAACCTGTAATCTTCCACTGTGCCGCTGCGGCTTTCCTCATCGTTGAATGTCCAGTCCGGGCGCTCATATCCAAAACCCTGGCAAACCGAGTTTGCACCGAACGGGTCATGCGCCAGTACGTCGTTGAGTTCGTCCAGTATCAGGTGTCGGTTACCCTGACTGACGACTTCGAACTTGTATTCGAATCGGGATAAGTCCGGCAGTGCCATGGTCAGGGCCCATAAGTCTGACTGCCCCATGCGTGTCATTGGTCGTGCAGTACTGTGGCCGGAGATCCAGCGGCGCAGGATTACCTCATCGCCCGCTCCCCGGTAAACAAATGTGACCCGCCCTGGCTCAACAAGTGGAAATTCGTGCGCCTCGATGAATGAATCTATACTCTCTTTTGAAGGCTCCTTATCGGCGAACAACTCATTGATCAACTGGGTCATTTCGCGACCAGCCTTTTCTTGCCACCGGTGCGTTTCATCACTGATGAATCTTTGGCAGCCGTGATGATTCCGTTCTCGGTCCTGATAAGTGACCCGAAATCCAGTGTGCAGCAGCGAGATGGCGCGAATCTTCTTGCGAACAAGGCCATGCGGGTTGGAATAGACCAGTCCAGCCGGGTTTTTGCATGCGGCAAAGGCACAAGCTTCGGGACGATGCCGAGACCAGAATCGAGAACTTCGGCATTGCGTCGACCTTGCGGTGCATTGTCATGAAACAATACGATTCTCTCACCCAGGACCATCGCGCCGGCCGACCAGGCAATGATTGGTTTGTCGGCCAGTAACGGCTCCAGTCGGAACAAGCGTATTCGGTTCAACAACACTGCGACATGACCACCAGCGACCAGGATTAGTCCTGCATCCTGCACCCGTTGCCAGATTTCATTGCGTTTGCTGGTTGCAAACGGCAACTCCATTTGGCTGCGCCTGGTGGCGAAATCCTCGTGTATTGCTGCGATTCGTTTCAGATGGTGTCGGTCAAGGGCACGCACCTGGGTAATCGCAGCACGCTGTTCCAGGCGTAACAGTTCGGCGTCACCATCGGAATTCAACAGTGTGCGGGCAGCTGAAAGCGTTGCTTCCAGGCGGATTCTATAAAGCTTCTGAAGCGCCTTGAGCTTGTACTGCCGTTCTCGTTTTAGCTCCAGGAGTTGAGGTTCGCGGGCACAGACAGTTTCAGCGAGGTGATACAGGCCCAGATCCTGCACTGGCCTGCCGATGTCGTTTTGTAATTCCTCCACTTCACCTTCTGAATCCTGCCATCCGGCGGTGATGGTTACGATCGGTCCTTCGAAGCTGACCTGCTCGAGTGCAGATGCAAGGTTGGGGTGGGGCGTCTGAGGCCCTATCATAATCTGGACACTCATGATTTTATGCGAGTTCAACCCTGACCAGGCTGACAATATTTTGCAGAGCGTCTTCAACGGCGTCAGAATCGGGGTGCCTGAGAATCACATAGCCGTCGCCCTCGTAGCTGTCCGAAGGTGACTGGCCGGCGCGCGGCAAACGAGATTCGACCACCATGTGGCCGTAACGTTTTTGCGCCTCGCCAAGTCCATGGATGGCTTTGACACGACCGCGCCCCTGGCCGCGGAAGTAGGCAGCGCCGACAGCATAGCGTCGCGGCGGAGGATCAAAATCATCAAAGATCATCAATCTTGGCCAGGCACGGTAGAAATCAACATCATGTGCCCATGACAGCAGGCTGGTGATCTGGGCGCCGGGTGGTCTTGCGCCAACTTCCGAGATTGCAATGCGACCGCCCTTGAGCCTGAACCACTCCATGTGACTCAGTCCCGTGGTCATGCCCAGTGCTTTGAGCGCTTTGAAGCCGGCATCGCGAATTGGAATGAATTCTTCACCACTGACATCGCGAGGCAGGAAAACCGACCACTGAATCCAGGGGTTTTCCAGTACTTCCAATGGTGAGGGCATGTAGCGGGAAACTGACCACCAGATCGGTTTGCCATTGATCATGACACTGTCAAAGGAGTGTTCCTGGCCTGTAACAAATTCCTCCAGCAGGGTCGGGTTGAACCGATTGGGTGGATAACGGCGCAACATGGTATTGAGCTCGTCAGCCGTGTTAATCCGAAAAGTGCGTTTGCCTCCAGCGCCCGCCGGCGGCTTGGCGACCATCGGAAAGCCTGCTGTTTGTGCAAAACTGATGGCCTGATCTGCTGACTCTGCAAGGATGTGCCGCGCACATGGAACGTCTGCGGCTGTCAGCACATCTTTCATCTGTGCCTTATCCCGAAAATTATTGGCAGCAAATGCACTAAGGCCTTCCATTCCCAGTGCTTCACGCGCCTGAGCGAGAGGCACCTGCAATTGTTCAAGTGCTCCAACCATGCGTTTTGCCGGGCCAAGTTGCTGCATCAGGCCTTTGGCTGCAACTGCGAGCTGCCCCGCGTCGAGTGCGTCTTCAACCTGCCAATGACCAGCGAGTGAGGCTTTCAGCCGAGGGGGCAGGCGCTCTGCAGGATCCTGGCTGATCAGGCTCAGCCTGAGACCTGGCAATCCCGCAGCGCCAGCCACGAAACGCAATGTGGTTTCGAGGAAAAAGGGTGCGACAAATATGGCGTGAATACTCATGGATTGCATAGCAGAACATCAAAGCAACCGGAGTGCAATACGGGGCGTGTCGTTTTTTCGGTTTTGGTCCTTGAGGCCTGGTTCAGCCAGACTGCACCTTCCGCTTCATAAAGGAATCCGGCGGCACAAAGGTGTCGGGCATAAAGCGATTGCCCCATTTACACAGTTCCTGAAGAGTCGGTAACAGGCCATCTCCTTTTTCTGTCAGCTCATACTCGAATCTTCTCGGTCTTTCTGAATAGGCAACTGCTTTGACAAGCCCCTTTTCCTCCATCATTGACAATCGGTCACTCAAAATATTGGTGGAAATTTTTTCGGGTGATTCCAAAAACTCTGAAAATCGCTTCTTGCCCACGAACAGGTCGCGCAAAACGAGTATTGTCCAGCGGTCGCCAATCAGCTCCAGGGCGCAGCTGAGAGGGCAGGCTGAACGGGCATCAAGTTTGCTTCGTCGGGTCATAAATTCGTTTTATCACTTGTAACTTGCAATATACAAGTTAGTAGGATACTCTGCCTTCCCCTCAAATACAATCGGATGGAAGTTTTCCCCTGGTCAACGAGTCATGGGAAACAAGACATGAGAAATAGGCCATGAGTGATTCTTCAGACCGGCCCCTGGTGCCGCAATCGGAATGGAAGGTAGCCAGAAAGGCGTTGTTGCTGGCGGAAAAAGCACTGACCGAAGCGCTGGATGCAGTCGCGCAAAAACGGCGCGAATTGCCATGGGTGAGGATAGACAAGGATTACGTTTTTGAAGGCCCCGATGGACAGCAATCCCTGGTCGATCTGTTTGCGGGCAAAAAGCAATTGGTTGTCTATCACTTTATGTACGGGCCTGACTGGGAGGCTGGTTGCCCCAGCTGTTCCTATGTGGCCGATCAGTTCAATGGTGCTGATGCTCACCTTGCTGCGCGGGATACCGCATTCGTTGCCATTTCGAACACCTCAGTTGACAAGATCGAGGCCTATCGAAAACGAATGGGTTGGCAGTTCAGGTGGCTTTCTTCACTTGGAACCGATTTCAACAGTGATTTTCACGTGACCTATTCTCAGCAGGAAATCGACTCGGGTGAAGTAGAGCATAACTTTGAACATCAAAAACCAATGGGCAACGAGTACCCTGGCCTGAGTGTTTTTGTACGCACGGCAGATGGCCGGATCGCACACAGTTACTCGTGCTACGCACGTGGATTGGACATCATCATGGGCGCATACCAGATACTGGACCTGACGCCATTGGGACGAAACGAGGGCGGTTTGCCATTTCCAATGGCCTGGGTCCGCCGACATGACGAATACGGAGACGAAAATGCCTGATTTGAAACTGATCTACTTTGATTTTAATGGTGGTCGTGGCGAAGCTGCGCGCCTGGCAATGGCCATAGGTAACGTGGCGTTTGACGATGAACGAATTGGCGTTGAAGCCTGGCCTGCTTACAAGAATTCAACACCTTTTGGCCAATTGCCCGTTCTGCACGTTGATGGTGAAGAGATTACCCAGACCAACACCATCAACCGCTATGTCGGCAAACTTGCCGGCTTGTATCCGCAAGACGACCTTGATGCAGCCCGTTGCGATGAAGTGATGTCGGCGGTTGAGGATGTGATGTTCGCCATTGTTCCCACGCTCTTCATGGAAGATGAAGATGAAAAGCGCAAAGCCCGCGAGGCGCTTGCAGAAGGCCCGATACCCCTGGTTGTCCGACGAATGGGTGAAATGCTTGATCGACGTGGCGGTGAGTATTTTGCCGGCGGAAAACTCACGGTCGCAGACCTCAAGGTGTTTCTGTGGGTTCGCTACCTGAGATCAGGATTGCTCGACTACGTTCCCACGGATATTGTCGACAATATCGCCCCGAACCTGGTGGCGCATTTTGAGCGGACCAACTCGCACCCGGCAATCGTTGCCTGGTACGAAGCGCACCAGTAAATGAGCTTCTAGCTGGCGGCGTAAATCTGCCAGGCGATGCACAAAATAGCACCCCAACCGGCCACGAATGACAAGGTGCGGATCCAGGGAATGGCGAACGTGTAAGAAATGGCGTGAACCACCCTTGCCCAGAAAAATACTGCGGCACTCATCGTGGTTGCCGGGTCACTGATGCCAATTGCATGGGCAACCAGCACCACCACGGCAAACGGCACAAGGTTTTCAACGGCATTGTAGTGCGCCTTTCTCATGCGCTCACCCCATGGCGACCGGTTCAGTTCGCCATAGCCGACGGCTTCGCTGATTGAGTTCCTCATGATGACATCAAGAATGTATGGGACCCATAACAGCGCAGTCAGGACGGCTGCGGCGGTCAGATAACAGAGTTCCGTTGTCATTTTTGTTCTCCCTCGGTTTTTTAGTTCTTATTTCATTCTAGTACAGCCGGGGAAATTTTCAGGATGGAAGTCAGTGCTGGTCGTAATCGACCACGACGCGCTTGCTGATGGGGTGTGACTGGCAGGTCAGTATGTAGCCCCGCTCAATTTCGTCAGCCTGCAGGGCCTGGTTGCGATCCATGTCGACCTTACCTTCGACCAGCTTGGCCTTGCAGGTTGCACATACTCCGCCTTTGCACGAAAACGGCAGGTCGACGCCGTTTTCAAGGCCTGCATCGAGGATATTGCCGCCGTCTGCGCTGAGTTCGAAACGATATTCGCGGCCATCCGAAATCAGGGTGACATCACTGACCAGGCCCTTGTGCTCAACCGCACGGGCATGAATTTTATCGGCTGCCTTGCTGGCAGCCTCGGCCGAGGAACCAAACAATTCGTAGTGAATGTTTTCTTCGGCGATGCCCTCACCACGCAGACCACGTGAAACCTCCGAAATCATGGCCTCGGGACCGCACAGGAAAAATTCATCATGCTCCTTGATGCTGATCAGGCGCCGATTGAGTTTTCCGCCCTTGCGGTTATCCAGGTGTCCTGTGAACAGATCGCTTTCCTGTGGTTCACGGCTGAATATGTTGACCCAGTGAAGCCGCTCCAGGTATTTGTTCTTGAGAAATGCCAGTTCATTGCGAAACATCATGCTGGCAGTGCGCTGGTTTCCATATAAAAGGGTGACCCGACTTTTGGGTTCTCTGGCCAGTACCGTCTTGACGATGGATAACACGGGTGTAATGCCACTGCCGGCGCAAATACACATGTACCAGCGTTCACGCATCGGATCGAGCTCACTGAAGAAATTCCCCTGAGGCGGCATCACGTCAATGAAATCACCCTTTTTCAGTTCCTTGTGTACCCAGGTCGAAAATACGCCACCTTCGACCAGCTTGACCCCAACCCGAAGCTGATCATCGTCCAGTCCGGCACAGATTGAATAGGATCGGCGGACTTCTTCGCCGTCAAATTCCCTGCGCAGAGTCAGGTATTGGCCCTGGATAAACCTGAAACTGTCCTGCAGCTCAGGGGGCACCTCGAAATTGACGATAACCGCCTTTTTGGTGTCTTTCTGAATGCTGCTGACCTTCAGAGAATGGAATCTTGATCTCAATGACATTTGAAGTAATCGAAAGGCTCTTTGCAGGAATTGCACTGGTGCAGCGACTTGCAGGCGGTTGAAGCAAATTCGCTGATCAGCCGGGTGTCGTCGCTGCCGCATTGTGGGCAGGCAACCTGGTTATTTTGGCTGGGTGGCGCTATGCCGTATTCGTTCAGCTTTTTCCGTCCCTCCTCGCTCATCCAGTCGGTCGTCCACGCGGGCGACAGGCTGGTTTCGATGCTGAATTGTTCGACGCCTGCGTCTTCCAGGGCTGTTTCAATCGAATCGCGGATATCGACCATCGCCGGGCAGCCGGAATAGGTGGGAGTGATCGTGACGACCACTTCACCGTTCTTCATTCGAACGCCCCGCAGGATTCCGAGGTCGCGAATGGTCAGCACCGGTATTTCCGGGTCGCAAACCGATTCCAGGGCCTGCAAAACGTTTTCAGGAACCGGTTCGCTGATACTGATGACAGTAGCCGATGTGTTCATATCTGAATTACCATTCAAGCCCGGGGTAGGCACGCTGCATGAATTGCATGTCGGCCAACAGGAAGCCCATGTGCTCGGTGTGAACACCATCTCGGCCTCCGCGTATGACATGGGTTGTCTCCGGAACGTTCAGTGTTGCCTCGCGCAATGTGTTGCCAACTTCTGCATCCCAGTCTGGTTTCAGGGATGCACGGTCAACCGCGACGCCATCTTCCAGTAAGCCGGTCTCGTATTCGGGCATTTCAAACAACTCTTGCACATAGGGCCAGATCTCATCGAATGCAGCCTGGATACGCTGATGGCTTTCTTCAGTGCCATCGCCGAGCCTCAGGATCCACTCCCGGCTGCGACGCAGGTGATACCGGCACTCCTTGAGGGTTTTTGCGGCAATGGCCGCGATGGTTTCGTCACTGGATTTGCAAAGTGCTTCGAAGTAGGCCACCTCAAACTCGTCAATCAGATACTGGCGAGCCATGGTGTTGCCGAAGTCCCCAATGGGCAGCTCAAATATCAGCAGGTTTGTGAATTCGCGACAATCGCGATAAAAGGCCAGGTCATCCTCGCCACGGCCTTCGCCTTCCAGTTCACCGGCATAAGTCAGGAACATACGCGAACGGCCAATGTAATCGAGCGCCACGTTGGTCAGTGCCAGGTCTTCTTCGAGGAAAGGCCCGTTGCTGACCCACTCAGACAAGCGTTGACCCATGACCAGGGCATCGTCGCCGAGGGCTAGTGCGAACCTGGTTTTATCAGTGTTTTTAACGGTTTTCATTGCAATCTGCTGTTTTGTGCGCCGATTAATATTTGTGGGTCCTGGTCCCGGATAATGCTATTCGCATTTCCGGGATGACGTCCGCTATTCGCGAAACCGGGATGACGAAAATGCCACAAATTGATGTAGGAGCGGCTTCAGCCGCGACGGTCGCGGCTGAAGCCGCTCCTACATGTTCTTTATTTCCTTGGGTAGTTCGTAGGCCAGCGCATGGCGATAACCCTTGTCTTCCATCGGGTCGTAAAACGTTTCCACGTCACTTTCCTGTGAGGCCAGAATATCGCCTGAGCGAACCACCCAGATGCTCACGCCCTCACTGCGACGCATGTATACGTCTCGCGCATACTCCAGCGCCTGTTCATGGTCTTCTGCATGCAGACTGCCCACATGCCGGTGATCCAGGCCGCGCTTGGAGCGAATGAAAACCTCGAAAAGTGTTAATCCCCGGTGTTCCATGTGTCTTGCCTCCTGTCAGGCTGCTTCGCGCCGCGATCTGCGTTTTTCTTCATAGGCGTGCATGGCCTCGCGCACCCATTCGCCTTCATCCTGGGCACGTACGTGATGGTCAAGACGTTGCTTGTTGCAAGGTCCGTTGCCAGCGATCACCTGCATGAATTCGTCCCAGTCAATTTCGCCGAAATCATACTGACCGCGCTCTTCATTCCATTTCAGCTCCGGATCAGGAATTTTCAGTCCAATCAGTTCGGCCTGCGGTACAGTCTGGTCTACGAAGCGCTGGCGCAGCGTGTCGTTGCTTTCGCGCTTCAATTTCCATTGCATCGATTTGGCAGAGTGTGCTGATTCGCCGTCATGTGGGCCGAACATCATCAGCGAGGGCCACCACCAGCGGTCAAGTGCATCCTGGGCCATGGCTTTTTGTTCGTCGCTGCCCCGGGCCAGGACCAGCATGATCTGGTAACCCTGGCGCTGGTGGAAACTTTCTTCCTTGCAGATTCGGATCATAGCCCTCGAATACGGGCCGTAGGAGGTACGCTGCAGTGAAACCTGGTTGACGATGGCGGCGCCATCAACCAGCCAGCCGATGGCACCTACATCGGCCCAGGTCAGTGACGGGTAGTTGAAGATCGAGGCGTACTTGGCTTTTCCCGAATGCAATGCAGCGACCATGTCATCCCTGGTAGTGCCCAGTGTTTCGGCAGCGCTGTAGAGATAAAGGCCATGACCACCCTCATCCTGAACTTTGGCCATCAGGATGGTTTTGCGATGCAGGGTCGGTGCACGCGAGATCCAGGTACCCTCGGGTTGCATGCCGATCACCTCGGAATGCGCATGCTGCGACATCTGCCGCAGGACACTTTTCCTGAAATCGTCCGGCATCCAGTCGCCCGGCTCGATTTTGCTTTCCTCGGAGACCTTATTGTCGAAGGTTTCCTGGAGATTTTCGATTTTCTGTTTGCTCATATTTTTCACCACGTTCAATACCTGATATCTGGTAGCGATTTGCTCCGGATTAAACTCTTTCAATGATCATGGCAATGCCCTGGCCAACGCCGATGCACATGGTGCACAGCGCATAGCGACCGCCGGCGCGTTGCAGCTGATAAGCCGCAGTCGTGACCAGGCGTGCACCGCTCATTCCCAGCGGATGCCCCAATGCTATCGCGCCGCCGTTGGGATTGACCTGCTCTGCATCATCCGCAAGCCCCAATTTTCTCAGGCAAGCCAATGATTGTGCTGCAAATGCCTCGTTGAGTTCGATAACATCCATGTCGGACAGTTCAAGGTTTGCGAGCTTCAGAACGCTGCGCGTGGCCGGCACCGGGCCCATGCCCATGATTCTCGGGGCGACGCCTTCAACCGTCATTGCCACCACTCTGGCCAATGGTTTTGCATCGTGATATTCGACCGCGGCTTCCGATGCAATGATCAGCGCCGCAGCCCCGTCATTGATTCCGGAGGCGTTGCCTGCTGTCACTGTGCCGTCTGCTTTGAAAGGCGTGGGTAATTTTGCAAGACCCTCCAGGCTTGTGCTGGCACGAGGATGCTCGTCAGTATCGACAATCAATGGATCCTGCTTGCGACGCGGAACGCTGACTGGCGTGATTTCTTCCGCCAACCGGCCAGCCTCCTGGGCAGCGGTCGTGCGTTGCTGGCTGCGCAGGGCAAAGGCATCCTGGTCTTCGCGACTGATTCCAAATTCCCCGGCCACGTTTTCAGCTGTATCAGGCATCGAGTCGACGCCATATTGTGCTTCAAGGGCGCGATTGACGAAGCGCCAGCCCATGGTGGTATCGAACGTTTCCACTTTGCGGCTGAAGGCGCTGGTCGCCTTGGCGGTCACGAAAGGTGCGCGACTCATTGATTCAACTCCACCGGCAACCACCAGGCTGGCCTCGCCACACCGAATTGCACGGGCCGCAGAACCGATCGCGTCCATGCCCGACCCGCACAGGCGATTGAGGGTCACGGCGCCCGCGGTTTCTGGGAGACCGGCAAGCAGGCTGCTCATTCGCGCCACGTTACGGTTGTCTTCGCCGGCCTGGTTGGCGCAGCCGTAGTAAACGTCATCGAGTTGTGCCCAATCGACACTGGGATTGCGCTCCATGAGCGCCCGCATGGGGATTGCGCCCAGGTCATCGGCCCGCACTGTTGACAATGCACCGCCGTAGCGGCCAATGGGCGTTCGAACAGCGTCGCAGATAAAGGCTTCATGCATTCTTGTCATTTTTGATCCTGGTGTTCAATTAAAGGTTCGCCCCGGGTATGGGAGCGACCATGAAAATGAGCAACAATCTTGTTGTCCTGGTTGGTCACGGCGACTTCGTAATAACCCGAGCTCCGGGTCAGGCTCTGCTCTTCGGCGCGTGCGGTGAGCATGTCTCCCAGAAATGCAGGGCGAATGAAATCGATTCCGCAACTCATTGCATACGACGTGCTGTTTCGTGAGTTGCATGCAAAAGCGAAAGCCGAGTCTGCCAGAGTGAATATGATGCCGCCGTGAATGGTCTGGTGGCCATTGAGCATGTCTTTGCGCACCGGCATGGTGACAATGGAACAACCTTCGCCAACACTGATGATTTTCATTCCCAGTTTTCGGGAGGCTTCATCGCCATTCCACATGGCCTCGGCACATCGCTCGGCCAGGAGTTGAGCAGCATTTGTTTCGTCTGCTTTCATCACTTGCCTGTGAAGTTCGGTTTGCGTTTTTCCATGAACGCAGCGACACCTTCAGCGTAGTCGTCACTCTGGCCAAGTTCCTGCATCGCCTGGCGTTCATGCTCAAGCTCTTCATCCAGGTCACGGGCCGTGGAAGCATTAACCAGTTGCTTGATGCGACCAAGCCCGCGAGTTGGCTGGGTGGCGAGATATTCGGTTAACCTGCGCGCTTCGTTCATCAGTTCTTCGTCATCGACGCATTGCCAGATCATGCCCCACGCCTCGGCTTTTTCAGCAGGCAGCTTGTCTCCAAGAAGCGCAAGCCCTTTAGCACGTGGCAGTCCCACGGCGCGCGGCAGGTTCCAGGTTCCGCCGGAATCAGGAACCAGCCCGATTTTACTGAAAACCTGGATAAAGCTTGCAGAACGCGCGGCCAGGACAATGTCGCAGGCCAGTGCAATGCTGGCGCCTGCGCCTGCGGCGACGCCATTCACGGCACACACCACCGGCTTGGGCAGGTTCATGATGCTGCGAATCAGTGGGTTGTAGTTTTTTTCCACCGACTCACCAAGGTCAGGCGGTCCATCATCAGCAGTAACTGCGCGGTCATTCAGATCCTGACCGGCGCAAAAGCCGCGACCATTTCCGGTTAACAGCAAACAGCGAATTTCAGGATCGTTCGTCACCTGCTGCATGGCCTCGCGAACCTCGTCATGCATCTGTGTTGTAAAACTGTTAAGTGATTCCGGACGGTTCAGCGCCAGAGTAAAAACGCCGTTTTCGACAGAGGTTTCGATGGTTTCAAAGCTCATGGACTTAATCCCGTGGTTCCTGATAGTGCGGTGCTATGATCAACCCCTGAACAATTTTGCCCGAATTTATCATCAAGGAAGGAGCGGAAATGCCCGCTTACAGTTTTGAAGGCCTCACGCCGGTGGTTCACGCCACTGCTTTCGTTCATGAAACAGCTGTACTGATCGGTGATGTCTGGATTGGTGAAGGTTGTTACATCGGTCCCAATGCGGTGCTTCGCGGTGATTTTGGCCGCGTCACTCTTGGCAACGGTGCCAATTTCCAGGACACCTGTGTTGCGCATTCGTTTCCGGGTCGGGATTGCATTGTCGAGGACGGCGGGCATATCGGGCATGGCACAGTGCTTCACGGTTGCACCATCCAAAGCGATGCACTGGTTGGCATGAACTCCGTCCTGATGGACGAAGTTGTTATCGGCGAGGAATCGATTGTCGGCGCCATGGCCTTTGTGCGTCATGGCTTCAGTTGTCCCCCCCGCAGCCTGGTGGTGGGTGCGCCTGCCAAGGTGATTCGTGGACTCGCGCAAAAAGAAGTCAACTGGAAAAAGCGGGGCACACAGGAATACCAGGACCTTGTTGTACGCAGCAATGAGTCGCTCAGGCAGGTGACTCCTCTGGAAAGCGATGACCTCAACCGTCCGCGCGTGCAGTCGAGTGGTTTCAGTCCCAAGCAGGAGTCCTGAATTCACGCAGCAACCTTGTCGCTTTTCATCTGGACCAGGGTCAGGATGTCATAAATAGCGACCGGCTCATCTTCCTGGTTGACGATTTCAACAGCCCAGACCACCACGCCGGTATGGAATTTGTCATCCGGTTTTTTCTCTTTCGCAATTTTCTGTTTCACGCTCAATTTGGCCTGGATGGTGTCGCCAATGTAGACGGGTTCGATAAACCGCAGGTTGTCGAGGCCGTAATTGGCCAGAACCGGACCGGGTGCGGGATCAACAAACATGCCGGCTGCTGCTGAGAGTACAAAGTAACCATGCGCGACACGTTTTTCGAAAAGTGAGTCGGCGGCTGCAATCTCGTCAAAGTGGGCATAAAAGTGATCACCAGACAGGCAGCCGAAATTAACGATATCGGCTTCTGTCACCGTGCGCCTGTGCGTGATCCGTGTCTCGCCGATCTGCAATTCCTCAAAGTACTTCCTGAAGGGGTGAACCACGTCGGTGATGGGTTTTGATCCCGGTGTGAATTCCCTTGTTACAGCGGTCAGCGTGGTTGGTGAGCCCTGGACTGCGGTTCGTTGCATGTAGTGCTTGATGGCTCTTGCACCGCCAAGTTCCTCACCGCCGCCGGCACGACCGGGTCCGCCATGAACCAGGGGTGCTAAAGGGGAGCCGTGGCCGGTCGATTCGCCCGCACATTCCTCGTTCAGTACCAGGATGCGACCATGATAGGCAGCCGTTCCCAGAACCATGGCTGTAGCCTCTTCGTCGTCATTGGTAACCACTGAACCCACCAGGCTGCCGCGTCCCAGTTTGGCGAGATGAATGGCCTCATCCCGATCGGAGTAGGGCATCAGGGTGGTGACGGGGCCGAAAGCCTCGATGGAATGGGCGTTGCTGTCTTCGAGCGGATTCTTGCTGCAAAGGACGGTGGCAGGGAAGAACGCGCCTTTTTCTATATCGGCACCAACCACGTCGAACTCGCGCGAGCCTCCGTGCACAATGTCGCTGTTTGCACTGAGTTTGCAAACCGCTTCCCAGACATCTTCGCGTTGGTCGGTACCCACAAGGGCGCCCATGCGCACGCCTTCCGTTGCCGGGTCGCCAACCGTGGTTTTATCGAGCCTTGTTGCAAGGGCCTCGATCACGGCATTCAGCTTGTCAGCCGGAACGATGGTGCGGCGGATGGCGGTGCACTTCTGGCCCGCCTTGACGGTCATTTCCTGGGCGACCCCTTTGATGAACAAATCGAATATCGGGGTGCCTGGTTCAGCGTTTTCGCCCAGGATGGAGTAGTTGAGCGAATCAGCCTCCATGTTAAATGGCACAGAGTTTTCAACGATGCTTGGCGTGGTCTTGAGCTTACGACCCGTCCAGGCCGAACCGGTGAATGTCACGCAATCCTGCTCATCCAACTGGTCGAGCAGATCGCCAGTGCGCCCACAAATCAGCTGAATCGAACCTTCAGGAAAGACCTCGCTGGCGATCATTTCACGGACCATGGCTTCTGTGAGGTAGCACGAAGGCGTGGCTGGTTTGACGATCACCGGCACACCTGCAACCAGGCTGGGCGCGATTTTTTCAAGCATGCCCCAGCAGGGGAAATTGAATGCATTGATATGGACTGAAACGCCTTCCTTTGGCACCAGGATGTGACGGCCCAGGAAGGTTCCATTGGCTGACAGGCGCTCAACGTCTCCTTCAACTGAAAAGGCTTCATTGGAAAGTTCGCGACGCGCGATGCCGGAATAACTGAATACGGTGCCAATGCCGCCTTCGATATCGACCCAGCCATCTCCGCGGGTTGCGCCGGTCATGGCAGATATTTCGTAGAACTTTTCCTTGTGACCTAAAAGATGCTTCGCCATCGCCTTGAGCATATTGGCGCGGTCGTGAATGGTCAGCTTGCGCAGTGCGGGCCCGCCCACTTCGCGGCCATGCCGGTGGACATCGGCGAAATCGATACCGGCGCTGCTTACATTGCCGATGGGCTCGCCTGTAATGGCGTTTCTGACTTCGACGCCATCATCCTGTCCGGAATGCCAGGCGCCGCAAACGTAACTTTCAATTTTCATTTAATCTCCCAAGACTTGTAGGAGCGGCTTTAGCCGCGACGGTCGCGGCTAAAGCCGCTCCTACAACACACGATTATTTCGACCAGGATTCAAGGGTACGACAAAATTCCGCGAGAAAAGTATTGGTCTGGAATCCATCCAGAACGCGGTGATCAATGGTCAGGCTTACGTAGACCATGGGCCGAATCATCATCACATCATCACCGTCAACCTCCCTGATCCTGACGCGTTTCTCGATCTTGCCCACGCCCAGGATGGCTGATTGCGGCTGGTTGATGATGATCGGGGTGGCCACCAGGCTGCCGGAAACGCCGTGATTGGAGATTGTAAAGGTGCCGCCGCGCACATCTTCAGGCACGAGTTTTCCGTCGCGGGCCCGGCTGGTCAGGTCATTCAGGTCAGCGGCGATGCGCGAGAGGCTCTTGTCATTTGCCTGGTGTAAGACCGGGACGATCAGGCCTTCATCGCCAAGGGCTGTCGCAATTCCGATGTTCATATCGGCAAAAATCTCAAGGTGTTCTTCGTGCCACTTGCTGTTGACCTGCGGCACCCGCCGAATCGCGGCAACGGCCGCGGCGATGAAGTAGACCGTCAGCGTTAAGGGCCTGCCACGACGTGCAAACTCTTCCTTGTGCGCGGCCCGATGTCGCATCACAGCAGTCAGGTCGACCTCAAATACAGATGTGACATGAGGCGCGGTGTGTAAAAGGCTTTCCACCATGTGCGCGGCAATTCGTTTCCGCATCTTGTCATGTGGCACAGTCAGTGACTCGCCAGCATTCAGGGTGGTGGTGTCGTGATCCGGTTCCGGTAACTGCGGGTTCGGGGCAGGCTCGCTGTCGCCCCTGGCAAGATGATCCTTTACATCACTGAGTGTGATTCTTCCGTTTCGGCCTGTCCCGTTGATGGCGGCCGGGCTGATTCCATGTTTTTTGAGGCGGTGGCGCACGGCCGGGCTGAGTCTTAAGCGACCATCCGATTCTGTGGTTGTCTCTTCAGTGGTTGGTGTTTCCTCAACCTCAGCTGATTGGGCCGGGTCATCGTTTTCTGTCGCCGACCCGGAATCGCCAAATGTGCACAACACATCGCCGGGGTTGACTGCTTCGCCCTCCTTGATGTTGATCTCGATGATGGCGCCGTCTTCCGGCGCTGCCACTTCAACCATGACCTTGTCGGTCTCGATTTCGGCCAGCGGTTCATGAGCCTTGACGACATCACCGGGGGCCTTTAACCACGATGCAAGCGTGGCCTCTGTACCTTCCTGTTGATCTTCAGGAAACCTGACTTCAGTCATTCGCTAACTCCGGCTCAGTATTCAAGAAGATCAGTCATGGTCCGCGCAATCTCATCCACTGCGGGCACAACTGCATCGAGCAGTACCGGGCTGTGCGGGCTGGGAACATCTGGCATCGCAAGTCGGCGGGGCGGGGCATCAAGGTCAAGAAAAGCATCAACCGCGATGGTGGCAGTGATTTCAGCGCCAAAACCGGCTGTGATGTTGTCCTCGTGGACCACCAGGCAGCGATTGGTGCGCATGACGGACTCCAGGACGCATTCCTTGTCCCAGGGCGAGACCGTGCGCAGGTCGATGATCTCAATGTCATCACCAACCTGGTCAGCTGCGCTCTCGCAACGCTCAACCATGGCGCCCCAGGTGACCACGGTCAGGGAATCACCCTGTCGGATCTTGCTGGCTTTTCCGAACGGGATGACATATTCGTCGCCAGGGTAGGGGCGTCGTGCCCACGACGCGTCCAGCATTGCCCGGTGTTCAAAAAAGATGGTGGGGTTGTTGCCACGCATGGCATAACGAAGAAGCCCGACAGCATCCTCGGCATTCGAGGGCATGGCAACATGCCAGCCGATGCCGTGCACCCACTTCACTTCATTGCTCTGGCTGTGCCAGGGGTCGCCGCATTTGAAATAGCCGCCAGGCATGCGCACCACCATGGGTGATGCAAATCTGTTGTTGGTGCGCCAGCGCATGGTGCCGCAGTCATTGAGTTGTTCTTCTGCAGGGTCCGCATATTTTCTGAACTGGATCTCCGGCACCGGCATCAGTCCTGCGCACGCCATGCCAACCGCGCGACCAATGATGCCTTCCTCAGAGAGGCTGGTGTCGAACACGCGAGACTCACCGTGCTTGTCCTGTAACCCCAGCGTTGCTGCATGGACGCCGCCTTTGGGGCCGATATCCTCACCGAAAACCGTTAGTTTTGGATTTGTCGACAATTCATGATCCAGCGTGCGCCGGATGGCCGTGACCATGTTGATGCGCTCGCTTTCCGGGTTTGACGACATTGAGGATGTCGGGAACTGGTGGCGCTGCGGCCAGAGTCCACCCTGTTCCTGCAGAAGTGGCTGGCCGTTTTGATCTGTTTCGCTGAACACGTGACGCGTAATCTGCCCAGGATCCGGCAGGTCTCGTCCTCGAACGGCCCTGAGCGCCTGGCGGACGTCCGTTTCTGCCCTTTGTGCCGTTTGTTCCCATTCGGTTGCAGACATGATGTCTTTGTCTTCCAGGAATTGCTTCAGTCTTGGCAGTGGATCTCGCTTCCGTTCCTCGCGTACAAATTCGGGGCTCTTGTATTTCTGGGTGTCCTGGCCGGAATGGCCAGCGAGGCGCGGAACGGTCAGTCGGACCAGTGCCGGGCCTTCACCTGAACGCACATGTGCCACGCCGGCCTGCAGCTTCTCGGCAGCATCAGTCGGATCACATCCGTCGCCATCCAGGATCATCAGGTTTTTAAAGGAAGCCAGGTTCTCCGCGATGTTGCCACCCGGCGTTTGTGCCACAGAAGGCACGGAGATGCCGTAACCGTTGTCCTCTATGTAAAACAACATTGGCAGTTTGCGGGTGGTGGCAGAGTTTAGTGCGGCCCAGAATCCATTGGTTGCCGTGGACGCATCACCACCCAGGGCGACTGCAATGGCGCCGTTCGCAGATTGATCTTCCAGCACGTCCTGTTTGTATCGAATTGCCTCGGCCCAGCCTGAAACCGGGGTGAACTGCGTTCCAACCCCGCCACTCATGGGCAGGAAGCTCGCTGAATCACGGGAGGGCATATTAAAAACAACGCCGATGTCACGGCCGTCACTGATGCCGCCTTTCTTCATCATCGGGCCGGCAATTGCATCTTCCAGGGGCAATCCCAGCGAGAGAATAAATGCGCGTGAACGATAGTAGCCGCATGCCCCATCGTTGGCATGAGTCAGCATCGAACCCAGGATGATCTGGGCCATATCGTGACCACGTGACGAAAACTGGTAAAGAAGCTCACGGGTTTTGAGTAATTCAGTTTCTTCGAGATCGTCAATCGCGCGCGAAAGCAGGGTGAGGTATGCAACCTGTTGCCAGTCGATTTCAGCCTGATCGTGAGGGTTTTGGGCTGGTTGTTCCTGGATTGAGTTGAGAGCGCTCATGGTCGACAATTTCCATATCATTGTTAGAACAGGAAATAATATACCTGTTTGCTCGAAATTATCTTTCCAATAGACCGTCTGAATCCAATAAAAGGGTATATAATTTCGATTATTGGAATTAATCATTAAGGAAATTGCTGTGAAGTTTGGAAAACAGGACTTGTCGATCCTGAAAGTACTGCAAAAGGACGGTCGAATCTCCAATCGAGACCTCGCTCGTGCGGTCTCACTTTCACCTTCTCCCAGCTGGCGACGCCTTCGCGCAATGGAAGATGCTGGTGTCATCGATCATTACGCCGCGGTGGTCAAAAGGGAATCGGTTGGGCTTTCTATTCTCGGCTTTGCGCATGTTTCCCTGCATGACCATAACAGCGAAACCGTGGCGAAATTTGATGAGGCCATCATGAATGCCGACCAGGTGCTGGAATGTCATTCCACAAGCGGTGAGCACGACTACATGTTGAAAGTCGTTGCGCCGGATATGGCGGCCTACCAGGACTTTCTAAGTGAATATATTCTGACGCTGGGTGTGGTTCGTACAGTCAATACCAGCTTCGTGCTCAAGCAACTCAAAAGCACAACGGTATTGCCCCTGGATCACGCGCCTCGTGGGGCGTAGGCGCGCAGGAACATGTCAACGCACGACTGAATATAATGTTCGAGGTCTGATTTTGATTGCCGTTCGAGGTTGAACTGGGCGCGCATCTGGGCTTCGGCTTTCAGCATTCCAAAAAATTGCCAGGCAGCCCTGTCCGGTTCCTCAATTTCCAGCTTTCCTTTTTTGTCCAGCATGGCGAGATAATTGGAAACCACTTCAACCGCCTGTAATGGACCATGCTCAAAAAACAGTCGACCCAGCTCGGGATGCGAATCGGCACTGCTGGTGCATACGGAGTGAACTCTTACAGCCCCTGGTGAGATGAGAAGCCCCACGAAGCGACGACCCAGTTCCAGCAACATGATTCCAGGCTCTTCTTCCGGATCAATAAATTCGGGATCCATTCCGGATTCACGGCACTTCTTTTCGACCGCCAGGGCGAACAGGGTTTGCTTGTTGTTGTAGTGCGAATAAACGGTTTGCTTGGAAACCCCGGCTTCCCGGGCAATATCGTCGACGCTTGTGCCCTCGTAGCCCTTCTCCGTAAATAGACTGACAGCAGCGGTGAGGATTTCCTTGCGTTTTCTCTCGCTTTTGGGGCGACCTGGCGATCGCGCTGTATCGGCTGCTCGTCTCATTTCACCGCATCTTCACAGAGTGAATGTAGACTTGCAAGTCTAGTAATTATATACTGGACTCAACAGTACAGAAAAGAGAAGATGGAAATGAAGTCCCTCAAACTGCTTTCAGTCATAGGAATGACGACCCTGGCAACGCTCATCGGAGCCGCCGTGATCCAGGGTTGTGGATCCGGTATTCACGCTGCACAAACGACTGAGCCATATCTTCACACCGCGCGTACCCTCGAGGTTCGTATGCAGGAAAGTTACCTGCTGGAAAGGGAGTTTGCCGGAGAGATTCGTGCGGGACAAAGCAGTGAACTCGGTTTTGAGCTTGCGGGCCAGGTGACAGAATTGCTGGTGGACGAGGGCGAAGAGATTTATGCCGGCCAGGTGCTGGGGAACCTTGACAACAAATTGCTGAAAGCCGAACGCAATGAACTGAATGCACAGTCAGCCGAGCTCCAGGCGGAATTGGCAACCACCAGGCGCGATCTCCAGCGCATTGAGTCATTGCAGGCAGGCAATCTGGCCAGCGAAAGGGAGCGCGATAGCCTGGCAGGCCAGGTCCAGGTTCTTGAGGCATCTGTCGATCGCATCAACGCCTTGCTCAAAGCCAATGATATTCGCCTGGAAAAATCCGTTCTCAGAGCACCTTTCGATTCGCGCATTGCCCGCAGACATATTGACTCCGGCATGGTGGTCAATGCTGGCGCTCCGGTTTTCAGCCTGGTCGAGACAGGCCAGAACGAATTGCGTGCCGGTGTGCCATTGCAACTGGCGGAGACGCTCAGCCCCGGAGACCTGGTTGATGTCAGAGTTGGCCAACAATTGACAACCGGGCTGGTTGTCCAGGTGGGTGCGGTGGTGAATCGTGCAACAAGGACCAGGGCGGTGCGAGTTTCGGTACCTGAAAACCGGGCGCCCGGAGAAATCGCCTATTTGCGCCTGGGGGTTGCCATGGAAGTTGCTGGTTCGTGGCTGCCTGATACGGCGGTCACTGAAGGCCTGCGCGGAACCTGGGTGGTCTACGCTGCCGTTCCAGAGGGTGATGGCCAGGCGGTCCTGGAAGCACGATCCGTCGTGATTCACCACGCAACCGCTGACCAGCTTTTTGTCAGCGGAGCGGTGAGTGAAGGTGACCTGGTTGTTTCCACCGGCTTACATCGTTTTGCGCCTGGCCAGGCGGTCAAGCCAGAACCTGCCGGGACAGAAACCCTCGCGGTCGCTCCTTAAGAGTACGCAATAATGCTGGCCCGGACCCTCCAGAATCAAAGAATGATTGCGCTTTTCAGTGCCTTGCTGATCGTTGCAGGTCTTGCCTCCTATTCGGCGCTTCCCACCACTGAAGATCCAAGGGTCATGAACCGCGTGGCAACTGTATTAACACCGTTTCCGGGCTCCACAGCCGAGCGGGTTGAAGCACTTGTTACCGAGCCAATCGAGGATGTCGTCCGGACACTGCCCGAAGTGGATGTGATTGCCTCGAGTTCGCAGGCCGGAATCTCGGTGATTCGGATCGAACTCAAGGACACCATTAACGAGGTAACGCCGGTCTGGGCCGAGGTCCGCGACAAACTGGCCGAGGTCCAATCACAAATGCCTTCTGGAGCGTTACCGCCCCGCCTGGATGACGATCGCGGGTACGCTTACACCCGCCTCATCTCTCTGACCTGGGACCCTAACGAACAACTCGACCTGGGTGTGCTTGGCCGATACTCGGAAGCCCTTGCCAAACAACTAAGAGCAGTCAAGGGCATGGACCTTGTCCGCCTCTACGGAGAAGGTGAAGAAGAAATCCTGGTTGATGTTGATCTCGCAGAAGCGGCAAGTGCAGGATTGGGTGTCGCCGAAATTGCCGACGCCATTCGTGAACGGGATGCCAAGGTATCAGCCGGCCAGTTACGCGGCGGTCATCATGAGTGGTTGATGGAAGTGTCCGGCGAGCTGGATTCAGTCAATGACCTGGCCGCTACCGTGATTCGCCGTGATGAAGATGGTTCGGTGCTGCGCCTGCTTGATATCGCAGATGTGAGTCGCTCAATTCGTCAGCCGGTTTCAGAGATGACACTGGTCGATGGCCAGCGCTCTGTTGTGGTCGCTGCAAGAATGCTGCCCGATATCCGGATCAGCGAATGGACACAAGGTGTGGATGCGGTACTGGAGAATTTTAAGGATTCCCTGCCAGCCAATATCCAGTTACAGATCATCTTTGATCAGCAGCTTTATACCAACGAACGTCTTGGTGGACTGCTGAAAAACGTACTGGCCGGGTTCGTGGTTATTCTGTCGGTGCTGTTCGTCACCCTGGGGTGGCGCGCTGCATTGGTGGTTGCACTGACGCTGCCATTGACCGTTGGTTTCACCCTGGCCTGCATGCGTTTTTTCGGAATGCCGATTCACCAGATGTCAGTCACTGGCCTGGTGGTCGCGCTGGGCATCATGGTCGATAACGCCATCGTGATGACCGACACCATCCAGAGATTGATGAAGGAAGGCGCCAGCCGTCTCGAGGCGATTAAACGTGCAGTTGGTCATTTGTGGGTACCCCTGGCGGGTTCCACCATGACCACAATCCTGGCCTTCATGCCCATCGCGATCATGCCCGGTCCTGCCGGCGAGTTTGTCGGCGGAATCGCAATCTCCGTGATTTTCGCATTGATCGGCTCCTACATCATTTCGCATACCCTGATCGCCGGAATCGCAGGCCGTTTCCTCAGGGCGCATGATTCGCATACCGGTATTCGCCTGGCGCCTCTTGCCTCGCGCTTTTCAGCCATGCTGGATCTTGGACTGAGACGACCGAAGACCAGCATCGCGGTGGCCCTGGTATTGCCCATCATGGGATTCATTGCGCTGACCCAGATGGAAGAGCAGTTCTTCCCGCCCTCGGATCGCGATATGTTTAACATCGAGGTCTACCTTGAGCCGGCTGCCAGCCTTTCGGCCACAAGAGCGCTTGTTGATCGGATGACGCCTGAAATCGAGTCAGCCGATGGCATTGAACGGGTTGACTGGTTTCTGGGTGGCAGTGCGCCATCGTTTTACTACAACCTGGTTGCCAGTAACGATGCGACCCCCAATTTCGCCCAGGCCATGGTGACCACGACCGATTTCGAATCAGCCAATCGGGTGATTCCCTTGCTGCAGGATCAGCTTGACAGACAGTTTCCTGATGCCCAAATCCTGGTCCGCATGCTGGAGCAGGGACCGCCATTCGCGGCTCCGGTGGAAGTCCGTATTTTTGGTCCAAATCTCGACACGCTTGGTTCGCTGGGTCAGTCAGTCAAGCGCATGGCGCTGATGACCCAGGATGTGATTCACGTCCAGACTTCCCAGGCAGGTGGTCGACCAAAAGCAAGGCTGAAGGTGGATGAAAGCCAGGTTCGGCGTGCCGGGCTCGCGCCTGTGGACCTCGCCTCGCAGTTGCAGGCTGTCCTGGATGGTGTCGAAGGCGGTTCAATCATGGAATCGACCGAGGAACTGCCGGTTCGGTTGCGATTGAATGAAGGCAGTGGTGATTCGCCTGAGGACCTCGATCGTTTGCATCTTGCAGCAACCGGCGATCAGCCCGTCGTGAATCTCACCAGCCTGGGTGAAATCAGTTATGTACCTGCAGCCGGCGCCATTACGCGCCGCCAGGGTGAACGCATCAATACAGTCGAGGTTTATTTGCGTGCAGGGATCCTGCCCGCCGTGGTCCAGGCACGGGTAGAAGCCGCACTGGCAAATGAAGGTTTTGAGATTCCGCCCGGCTATCGTTTGGAATTTGGCGGAGAAGGCGCTGAGCGTGACAATGCAGTGGGTAACCTGATGGCCAATATTGGCCTGATCCTGGTTCTGCTGGTGATCACCATCGTACTCAGCTTCAATTCCTTCCGGCTCAGCCTGATTGTCTTTGCAGTGGCTGGCTTATCGATGGGGCCAGGTCTGTTGACCGTGTGGGCATTTGGTTATCCGTTCGGATTCCTGGTGATCGTCGGCCTGATGGGCCTGATGGGCCTGGCCATCAATGCTGCCATTGTCATCATGGCTGAGCTCAAAAGTGATGAAGGTGCGGCCCGCGGTGATGCCATCGCGATTCGTGAAGGTGTGATGAACTGCACGCGACATATCGGTTCAACCACGCTGACAACCCTTGGAGGATTCATGCCCCTTATCCTGGCCGGCGGTGGATTCTGGCCGCCATTCGCCATGGCCATTGCCGGTGGCACTGTGCTGACGTCAGTACTGAGTTTCTTCCTGGTGCCTGCAGCGTTTCGAATGTTTGCACTTCGCAGACCGTTCGACGTGACGGGGCAGCCGAAGCAAGTAACCAGCGGTGCGGCTGGAAAGCAGATTGACAGATTTGCAGACGTGATCATATCCCCCGCTAACTCCTGATCAGTGATTTGAACCCAACCGTTCGATTCGGGGTCCGAGGTTTCTGTCGGCATCCGTATTTCCGGTTCCGCCGGCGCTAATCGCGTTTAAAAGGAAACCAGAATGAAATCCATTGCTTTGTCATTATTTTTATTCGCTGCAACCAGTGGCATTGTATTTGCTGGCGAGCAGGAGGATCTGGATGCGCTGCGTGCACTCGATCAGGCATATGCCACTGAATGGCTGGAAGGCGATCCAGCAGGTGTCATGGCACTGTTCACGGCAGATGCCACGCTGGTTCCGCATCATGGTGATGCACCCATCAAGGGCAAAGAAGCGATCACGAAATTCTGGTTCGATCCGGCCTACCCGCCAACCGTGGTGCCGGAGTGGAGCAGGGAGGCCGGGGAAGTATTCGTGATGGGTGACATGGGCGTGGTTCGTGGACGCTCGCGGCTGGTCTGGGAGTATGACGGAACCAGGACCACGATCCCGGAAGCCAACTACGTGATCATCGCCGTACGACTTAACGAGGAGTGGCGCATTCGAATGCTCACCTGGAACGATGATCCGCGCAAATGGTTGCAGGAGGAAATCGACTGATCGGTGGTTTTACGGACGTTTTGCAAGATCCCGTTCTGCAGGATTCATTTATGGATCTTGGCAAACTGAGTAGCCTGCATCAGGAGGCCTTGAGCCAGCGTTCGTAATCCTTTGCAAAACGGCGTTTCAATTCGGCTGAAATCTCATCGTTCAGAAGTTCGCTGGTGTGCGGAAGCGAGCGCTGGGTTCGCAACTGGCCAGGTAAGTAGTCTTCCTTTCTGCCCCGGCGCAGAAAGAGTCTTCGCCTGGGAACCCGATGACTGTGTTCAATTTCAACTTTCTGGCCAAATACTGGTTCCAGTACTTGTGGAAGATTCTTCATCTTCTCCACTGTTCCGACAAAATCAAAAGTCTGCCTGACCAGGCAGGACTCCTGGGATTTGAAGTGGGTATCCAGTTGCGCGTCATCATTTCGGGCCAGGAATTCAGAAAATTCCCGGAAAGTGATTGAGCGATCAAAGTCGGGTGTTTCATCCCTCTGCTGATACACCCAACTGATGGCAGCACCAGTGACGATGGGTGCTTCACCTGGACCCTCAGCCGGTTGTGGATTGCGAACAAACTTGTCCAGGTAGCCACTCACCGCACGCACGAGTGGATTGCGAAACACAACGAACCTGAAATATTCCGGATCGTTGAGGATCTGGGTGGCCTCTTCCCGGCTATAGTCACACAAACTCAGTCCCGTGGGATTCGAGGTCAGGTGAATGTGGATATTGTCACTAAGAATCTGTTCACTCAGAGGGTGACCGCTGAGGCGAACAAACAGCCTTTTCAGCGAGGTGTTCGCGTTTTTTGCGATGGGCGTGAAGATCGCACGGTGCTTTGTCGATACCAGCAGCGCACACAGGGGCCATTCTTGATTGTCCAGTAACTCCATTTTTTCTTCCGGGTACCCCTTGGTTCGACCTTGGTTCGAAAATGGTTTGAGATTTGATCGATGATTGTTGGCAAAATTGACGCAGGCCAATTTTAAAAGGTTTTTTACTCTGCCACTCGAATTCGTTAGCCTTTGTCGATGACTTCTGTTCTTTTTGTATGCATGGGCAACATCTGCCGCTCCCCCACCGCTGAAGGTGTTTTCCGCAAGCTGGTTGAAGATGCGGGACGCACGGATGAATTCGAAATCGACTCTGCCGGAACCCACAGCTATCACGTTGGCAATCGTGCCGACCCGAGGATGCGGGCAGCAGCGTTGCAAAGAGGCTATCAACTCGATAGCCGCGCCCGTCGCATCGATCACGACGATTTTGACCAATTCGATTACATCGTGGTCATGGACGAAGACAATCACCAAAATGTAAGCGCACAGCATTCGGGCGGTCGCGCACAGGTCGTTCGAATGTGTTCCTACCTGAGCACGGATGACTACAGCGAGGTCCCGGATCCGTATTATGGTGGTGAGCAAGGCTTCTTCACTGTGATCGATATTCTTGAAGATGCGTGTGCAAATCTGCTGAAAAAGATCTGAAGGCAAACATTCGAAAATGGGCGACTATCCTGAGATTCTCGATCAGCTTGATCTCGGTCCGCCGGTCGAAATCGCCTCAGTCGGGGGTGGCTGTATTGCCCAGGCAGGCGTTGCCACGTTTGATGATGGCACAAGGGTATTCGTCAAACGCGCTGCGGGTGATCCGAAGATGTTCCGTTGTGAGGCAGACGGATTGCGTGAACTGGCTAAAGCTGATGCATTGCGTGTACCAAAAGTTATCGCTGTTTCCGACCAGGCGCTTGTTCTGGAATACATCGAATCCGGGCAACATGAGCCGGAATTCTTTTCAAATTTTGGGCGTCGTTTCGCGAAAATGCATCAAACCCGAAGCAGGGCATGTGGTTTCGCCGCTGATAACTTTATCGGTTCCACACCACAACTGAACGAACCTTTGGATGGCAGTTGGGAATCAGCCGAAAACCATGAAGGCTCCGAGTGGACAGACTTTTTTGTGACGCGCAGGCTTCGTTACCAGGTTGAGCTTGCCGAACAAAATGGCCATGGATTCGAGCTTTCACGATTACTGGATCAGGGTGAAGCCACCATCCTGGAAATTCTTGAGCCAAACTGTGAATCACCCAGCCTGCTGCATGGCGATCTTTGGGGCGGCAATTTCATGGCGGATGAACAAGGCAGGGCCTGTTTGATCGACCCGGCAGTCTATTACGGGCATCGGGAGGCTGACCTTGCCATGACCCGCCTGTTTGGCGGATTCGATGCTTCATTTTATTCGGCGTATGAGGAAGCCTGGCCATTGGAGTCTGAATGGCAGGAGCGCTTACAGATTTATCAGCTTTATCACCTGCTCAACCATTTAAACCTGTTTGGCAGCGCCTATTATTCGCGCTCGAAACAAGTACTGGAGCGATACGCCCGCTGATGACGCATCAATCAGAAATCGGGTTGGCTCTGAAAAATATCGTTGGCGCAGGACGGGTGAAATCCGACCCCGATTCACTGTTGCATTACGGCCGTGATACCTGCGACATGTTCGATGCGGCGCCCTCGCTGGTTGTCTTTCCATCGAGTACTGAAGAGATCAGGCAGATTGTCCTGCTCGCAAATCAGAAGTCTTTTCCACTGGTGCCATCGGGAGGCCGGACCGGGCTCAGCGGCGGGGCCACCGCTTCAAACGGGGAAGTCGTGGTATCCATGGAGCGCCTGAACAGAATCATTGACTGCGATGTTGCCAACCGAACCATTCGCTGCCAGGCCGGCGTTGTTACAGGCCGGATTCACCAGCAGGCAGAAGAAATGGGCCTTTACTACCCGGTTGATTATGCAGCCACCGGTTCCAGTCATATCGGTGGCAACATTGCCACCAATGCCGGAGGCAACCGGGTGATTCGCTATGGCATGACTCGCAATTGGGTGGCAGGGCTCGAGGTGGTCACGGGAAGGGGCGAGGTTTTGCAATTGGGTCGCGGACTGATGAAGGACAACAGTGGCTATGAGCTGCAGCAATTGTTGATCGGTTCCGAGGGAACGCTTGGGTTTATTACCGAAGCCACCATGCGGCTGACAAGGCCTCCCGGTGAGGTCAGCGTCATGGTGCTGGGTCTTGAAACGATCGAGAGCCTGTTGCCGGTATTGGAACGGTTTCAGGCAACCGTCACCGTCAACGCATTTGAGTTCTTCACCAGGCACACGCTGGTCCGCGTGATTGAAAGACATGGTTTGCAAAGGCCATTCGATGCAGATGCTGCGGTGTACGCGTTGATTGAATTCCAGTCAGGTTCAGGATCAGGGCGGGAAATTCAGTCTGCGTTGTCTGCATTTAAAACCTGCTCTGAAAAAGGGTGGGTGATTGATGGCGTGGTGAGTCAAAGCAATAAACAGGCTGCTGACCTGTGGCGGTTACGTGATGACATTTCCGGAACGCTTGCCCGGTGGCATCCCTACAAGAATGACCTGTCAGTGAAAATTTCCCGGGTGCCTGATTTTCTGAAGCAAGTCTCCAATTTGGTCGCACGCGACTACCCGGATTTTGAGGTGCTCTGGTATGGCCATATTGGTGATGGCAATGTGCATCTCAACATTCTCAAACCCGATGGAATGGACCTGGAAGCCTTCAAGGCACATTGTGCCCAGGTCAGTGAGCAGATTTTTTCTGTCGTAGCAGAATTCAAAGGCAGCATTTCAGCTGAGCATGGCGTTGGCCTGCTCAAGAAAAGTCACCTGGGCAGCACCCGCTCAGAATCAGAAATAGAACTGATGCGAACCATCAAGAAGTCCTTCGACCCTGGTGGACTGATGAATCCGGGTAAGGTTTTTAGCTGAAACCTTTAAATTTTTCGCTATAGTTAGTGAAGTGATACCGTCAAGGCGGCCCCCGGTTTTCCAGTCAGGGAAATTATTATGAGAAGAAGAGCTTTCTGCACAAACGCAATCAGCGCGAGCGTTGTTGCTGCGCTTCCGGTGACGGCAAAACTGGCATTGGCCAATGCTACATCCCCGGTCCCGGCAGAGGTGCTGGCGGTGAGCGGGACGGGCGAGGAAGTTGCTCTTGAAGGCGCTGCTGTCAGGGAGCTTCGGGACAGCCTTGATGGATTGCTTTTACTCCGTGGTGATCAGGGTTATGAACTGGCCCGCCAGGTATGGAACGGCATGGTCGACAAACGGCCATCATTGATCGTTCAATGCCAAAACACCCAGGACGTCGTCAATGCTGTCACTTTTGCAGCCGACAGAGGGTTATTGCTATCGGTGAAAGGCGGGGGACACAGCTATCCGGGGAAATGTGTTGCAGATAATGGTCTGATGATTGACCTCGGTGCGATGCAACAAGTCACCGTTGACGCTGCAAATAAGACAGCCACCGCACAGGGTGGTGCTCTGCTGGGCCATCTCGACAGTGCAGCTTTGCCTCACAACCTGATTACAACCACGGGTGTTGTTTCGCATACCGGGGTAGGCGGTTTCACCCTGGGCGGTGGAATGGGCCGAACCGACCGGGTGACCGGCCTGGCAGTAGACAACGTGCTTGGCGCCACCCTGGTCACTGCTGATGGCTCGGTACGCGAGTTGAATCATGAAAACGAGACTGAGCTGTTCTGGGGTATACGCGGTGGCGGTGGCAATTTTGGTATCACCACGCAATTTGAATTTCAGCTGCATCCCTTCAACCCGGAAATTTATGGTGGAAGTATTTTCTATCCAGTCTCCGAGTTGAGAACGGTGCTTGAAAACTGGGCCGAAGTGAACGATTCGCTGCCTGACGGTGCCAGCGTGGAACCACAGCTTTACCCGATATCCAGCGACGAGCAGGTGCTGGAGTTGCAACTCTACTTCACTGGCGATCATGCTGAGGGAGAAAGGGTATTTGCAGAGTTTGCAAAAGTTGGCAAACCCAATGGTGTCGACCTGGGGCTAAAGAAGTATGCCCAGGTCCAGACCATGTGGGACCAGGGTACTGCCCATGGGCAGCTGAACTACATCAAGTCAGGACTTCTGCCAGCCCTGACACAAGGTGCCATTGACGCCATTGTTGAAAGTTACCAGGGTGAATTCCTGCCAGGCACATGGTTCCAGCACCTGGGTGGCGCGAGTGCAAGGATTGACCCCCAGGCAACTGCATTTCCACACCGGAAAGTGCAGAGCAACTATGGAATTACCTCCACCTGGACAGACCCGTCAGAGTCTGAAGTGCGAATTGCCAAAATAAGGGAAATATACTCGGCAGTCCAGCCATACATGAAGGGTTTTTATACCAATCTCAATGAAGACGGGTTGACCAGGACTGAACGCAATTACGGGGTCAATTACGATCGGCTTCTTTCTATAAAAGACCATTATGACCCGACCAACCTGTTCAGGCTGAACGCCAATATTGTACCGACGGAGAAAATGTCATGAAGCTCGGATCACTTCTGGCTTTTGTTATCTTCGTGCTGGTTGCATTCGCGCATCTGGCGCGGTTGGTCTACAGCGCGGATGTGACTGTGAATGAAACCATGATTCCAATGTGGGTCAGTGTTGCAGGGGTAATTGTGCCTTCACTGATTGCGATTTTGTTGTGGAGAGAGGGTGACCACTGAGTGACCAGGCAAATTCCTGGCTGGCTAAAAAAAGCCCAGGCCCCTTTCGGGACCTGGGTTTCTTCTGGCTTTATTTCGGGTATTTCTAGCCGGTAGACATTGCATCAGCGCCCATCATGGCTGCGCCACCAAAAATTCCGGTGAGCACAAGACCAATCACGATGCTGATTGCAATGATGACCAGTGCAACCAAAACGCCCTGACCAAATCCGATGGGTGTGCCGTCTGCAGTAGTGAGCTTGTTGCCATACCACCAGCCACCAAACGCAAGCCCTGCAACCCAACTGATGATGTTGGACATTCCGAACATGCTTCCCGAAGCATCCACGCCGACCACGACCGCTGCCAACGCACCAATCACCATCGTCACCAGGTAAACGACGAACGTGAGTTTGTAGGCCTTACCGTATCCAAGGCTGGTCTTGACCACAAACTTGTTAGCCAGCATTAGAAACAGAGCGCCGATGAGTGCGGCAATTGCTGCACCGACGGCCGCCATGACCAGACCCATAAGGATTGCCATTATTCCCATTTAAATTTCTCCCAGATTGAGTTTGTCGAGTTTATTTTTGTTATCAGGACGGGCGGGTATTTATTATACACCCGGGTTTATCTGGGGTGTTGTGAGGCATAATAAATTAATGGACAACAAAGAAAATTCGAACTGGATGAAGACCCTGCTCAATGAGCACCCCGCGCTTCTTGTATCTATTCTTTACGTATCCGCTTCGGCAATCGGGATGTTTTTTTCCTGGGACTTCCTGCGACGGTTTGGCGTTAACGTGTTCCACTATTCCCAGCTGAGTGACTTCCTGCTGGTTTCACTGAAAGAACCGATTACCTGGTTGCTGGTATTCGCCGCGGTGTCTGCCATGCTCTTTGACAATGCAATGAGCCGACGCTACCAGAAAAAGGGAAAGCTTCGCTGGATGCGCTGGTATGGCAGCAATAGGTACCGTTCTGTTAATTATCTTGTATCGGCTGGCATGATGGTTTTGTTTCTCTGGGTTTTTTCGGATCGGATTGCGGAAGAAACCATCCAAGGAAAAGGCGACTATGTAGAAGTGCAATTGGCAGATGATAGCGATCCAAAAAGCGCAATGCTGCTTGGCACGACAGGACAGTTTATTTTCCTTTACGATCCTGAAACAAAGGTCGTTGATATTCACCCCAACGAGAACATCCAGACGATCACCATCAGGCCGTCAGAGTAGTCTTTGGAAAATCTCCGAAGCCGGGCGCTTTTTCAACGCCTCGACGGTGCGAATAAAATAGAAGGTGACTTGACTCGTTCACCCTGAATCGGACTCTCATTTAGCCTAACATGGCAAGTTGCTAATTCGTTGCCGGGCCAGGAGGAGGTTGATCATGACGTTTTTTAGTAAAGTTCTATACAGAACTAAAAATAGTTTTGTTCTAATCGCAATTGGGGTGGCAGCAATCAATATGTCCTTGCATGCAGATACGCTGGTGGTTCTAAACAAATCAGGTGCCAGCGCTTCACTGATTAACCTTGATTCCGGGGAAGAAGTGGCACGGGTGCCAACCGGCGACGGGCCACATGAGGTTGCAGTTTCACCCGATGGCACCACCGCGGTCGTCGGCAATTACGGAAATCCCGGTAAATCCCTGACGGTCATCGACATCGGTTCAGCCAGTGTAATCAGGACCATCGAACTTGATCCCTGGTCCAGGCCCCATGGAATTGAATACCTGGGTGATGGCAACAGGGTCGCAGTGACTGTCGAAGCACAAAAAGCACTGATTGTCGTCGATGTCACCACCGCTGAAGTTGTTCAGGCTGTCGATACAGATCAACGGGTATCACACATGGTAGCCCTTGCGCCTGATGAAAAACGCGCATACGTTGCAAACATCGGCTCCGGGTCAATGACTGTAATCGACCTGGAAAAAGGCGAGCGGGTGGCCAACATTCCAACAGGGGCAGGAGCCGAAGGCATCACGGTGACACCTGATGGCAAGCATGTGTGGGTGACCAACCGTGCCGATGACACCGTTTCTGTGATCGATACCGATTCGTTGGAAATCGTCAAATCTGTTCCCAGCGCTTCCTTCCCGATTCGCGCAAAGGCAACACCCGATGGAAAGTGGGTATTGGTAACCAATGCTCAATCAGACGAACTGGCAGTGTTTGATGCCAAAACCATGGAAGAAATCAAGCGCATCAATATGAACGTCGAGGCCAAGGATGCGTCGGGCCGCCTGTTCGGCGATCAGTTCGGCGAAAGCTCAGTACCCATAGGCGTTCTCGTGGCGCCCGACAGTTCACGCGCATTCGTGGCCCATGCCAATTCCGACCTGATATCAATTGTTGATCTTCAAAGCTGGGAAATCACAGGTCATTTGCGCGGCGGTGAAGAGCCTGATGGCCTGGGATATTCACGGGTTGACGTCCGAAGATGAGAAAAAAGCGACAGATTGCGCAATCACATGGAGGGTTGTTCGGTCCCCTACGCTGAATATCAATTATTACAATCTGTGTGGGGCAGAAGAATGAGAAAAATCATCCTGGCGTTAAGCCTTTGGATGCTGGCGCCTTATGTGCTGGCTGAACAAACCTTTCTTTATGCTGTTGATGTGGGTAACCGGCCGAACCCGCCATGGCAGGTCATCAAATATGACGCTGACGGTGGCAATCCCGAAGTTTTCATCAGTACCAACCTGAATCGTCCCCAGGACATCGTTTTCCTGGAGGATCGTGGCACAGCAATCGTTTCCAACCTGGGTGGCAACAACATCACCGAACACGATGCCGAAACGGGTGAATTCATCCGTACATTTGCTTCAGTTCCAGGAGGACCAACCCGCATGGAAATCGGGCCAGACGGACTCCTGTACGTTTTGCAGTGGAATGGCAACGGCAGGGTCCTGCGCTATCAGCTCAATGGCACCCTTGCCGGTGAATTCACAAGCGTTGGAGTTGCAAACGCCATTGGCCTGGACTGGGACAACCAGGGCAATCTCTATGTCGCCTCGTTCCAAAGCCAGCTTGTCAGGCGCTATGACAGCAACGGCAATGACCAGGGCCTGTTTATTTCCAGCAATCTTGGTGGGCCAACCAATATCTTTTTTCAGGACAACGGCGACATGATCGTCCTGGACTGGAGCGGCAACAGCATTAAGCGATTCAATTCAAACGGTTCTTTCCAGGAGACGCTGGCATTTGTAGGGCAGCCGGAAGGCGTTGAGTTTCTCGATGATGGTGGGTTTCTTGTTGGCGCCGGTACGGCTGGATCAGTCAGGCAGTATGACGAAGATGGTAATTATGTCGGCGACCTGGTGGCTGGTGGTTCGGGTGGCCTGGCAACGCCAAATGGTCTCCGTTTCAGAACAGTGGAAGGCGACCCGGATCCGGTTTTTAACATCAACTCCGGCTTGAACGATGCCTGGTTTAACGCTGCAACGGCGGGTCAGGGTGCTTTTGTCACTGTCTTCCCGGACCGAGGCGAGATTTTCATTGCGGTGTTTACTTATGACACGGAGCGGCCATCCTCGGACGTCACGGCAATCCTGGGTGAGCCGGGCCATCGCTGGTTTACAGCATTTGGCTCTTATACAGATGACATGGCAGTGCTGGATATTGAACTGACCGAGGGTGGTGTTTTCGATATGGGCACGCCGGCACCAACCCAGACTCAGAATTATGGAACGTTGACTGCGATATTTGCAGATTGTGAAAATCTTTTGCTCAGCTACGACATTCCGTCTCTCGGGCTGATGGGTGACATACCGATGACCCGCATTGCACTGGACAACGTCGCACGTTGTGAAGCGCTTGCGACGCAATAAGCGGATCAGAATGAAAATCCGTCAGGCACGGTCAACCCTGGCTGCATAACAGCCCTGGCCCGCGTTGTGAACGTGCAAATCGCTGCAGGCCTTGTCAGCGAACAGCGTTTGAATCAGCCCTTCAAGGGCTTCGCCTTCGATCACTTCGGCATCGAGCATCATTCCGTTGTCCTCAAATTTGTGCGCTGGCCACAATCGGACCCTTAAGCAGAATGGAGTTCGCTTCGAACAGGACCTATAGGCTATTGTTCCCCGTGCCGCTGCATGATACTTTTGCGGCCCCGCGAAACGCAGGCAACATAATGAACCGAAACATATTTTTTACCCTTGTACTTCTCCTGTCACTGGCACTGACTGCCTGTGATACCCAGTCTCCCTCAACAACTTCAGAATCTGACCAGGCGCAGGCCGATACCATGGAAACACCCGCAGAGCCCGAGGTCGAGGTCACAGCAGAACCACCAGAGCTGATTGATCGGAGCGTCCTGTTCGGTAATCCGGAACGGTTCCAGGGACGCCTGAGTCCCGATGGATCGATGATGAGTTTCCGCGCACCTCTCGATGGCGTCATGAATGTCTGGGTGGGTGAACGTGGTGATTTTGACAGCGTTCGGCCAATCACCAACGACACCGGCCGTGGAATTCCGATTCATTTCTGGGCATTGGACAGCAAGCACGTGTTCTACACCCGTGATGAAGGCGGAGATGAGAACTTCCATCTTTATTCCGTTGATCTCGAAAGTGGTGAGATTACTGACCTGACACCTTACGCGGGCGTCCAGGCACAGGTGCTTGCGCAGAGTGAAGATCACCCCGGCATCGTGGTGGTCGGCATCAATGACCGGGATCCTCAATGGCACGATGTCTACAGTGTTGACCTGGCAACGGCAGAGCGCACGCTGTTGGCCGAGGCCACTGGTTTTGCACAGATCCTGGTCGACAATGCATTACAGGTCCGGTTGGCAGTTCAGCCAACACCCAGTGGTGGTTTCAACATCATGCAAAAGGACGGCGAAGAGTGGAACATGCTGTTTGAAGTGCCGCCGGAAGATGCCCAGACCACTGGCGTACTCGGATTCGATGAGGCCAATGAAGGCATCTACATGCTCGACAGCCGTGGACGCAACACGGCCGCACTGGTGCATATGAAACTTGAAGACCTCTCAACCGAGGTTGTTGCTGAATCAGACCAGGTGGATATCACCAGCGTGATCATTGATCCGCGTTCACATATGCCCATCGCCTATGCCGAAGATCAGATTCGTCCTGTTTACAAATCATTGAGCCCCGAGATGGTTGATATCATCGACAACCTCAACAGCCAGTTGAGTGGGGGTTCACAGATCCTTGCCCAGTCACTGGACAATCGCTACTGGACGGTCTACACCGACGAGAGTGATCGCTCACCCATCTACAAGGTATTCGATACCGCGACTGGTGAACTCGAAGAGCTGTTCGTGACCAACTCCGCGTTAAATGACTACAACCTGGCGAAGATGCACGGTGTGGTAATCCAGTCCCGTGACGGAATGGATCTTGTCAGTTACCTGACTTTACCCGTTGAGTCCGATCCTGATGGAGATGCCCGGCCTGCCGAACCAGTACCGATGGTGATGCTGGTTCATGGCGGCCCGTGGGGACGTGATGTCTACGGTTTTAACGGCACCGCACAGTGGCTCGCAAACCGTGGTTATGCGGTCTTACAGGTCAACTTCAGGGCTTCTACCGGTTTCGGCAAGAACTTCCTCAATGCAGGCAACAAGGAATGGGCTGCGGCCATGCACAACGATCTCCTTGATGCCAAGTACTGGGCGGTCGAAGAAGGCATCACCGAAGCGGACAAGGTCGCCATCATGGGCGGCAGTTACGGCGGTTATGCAACGCTGGTTGGCCTGACCTTCACACCCGATGAGTTCGCCTGTGGTGTTGACATCGTGGGCCCGTCCAACCTGGTGACCCTGATGGAATCCATCCCGCCTTACTGGGAATCATTCCGCAGAATTTTCGCCAACGCGATTGGCGATATGGAAACCGAGGAAGGCATGTCCCTCCTGGTTGAGCGCTCCCCTCTGACCAACGTGGATAACATCACCAAGCCACTTCTTATTGGCCAGGGAGCAAACGACCCCAGGGTCAAGCAGGCGGAGTCTGACCAGATCGTCGAGGCCATGAAAGCCAAGGACATCCCGGTGACTTATGTTCTGTATCCGGATGAAGGCCATGGCTTCCAGAAGCCGGAGAACAATCTCTCCTTCTTCGCGGTGGCAGAAGCGTTCCTGGCGGAATGCCAGGGTGGTCGCTACCAGGAGCTGGGTGACGATTTCGAAAATTCCAGCATCCAGGTTCCGCACGGTGCGGAATATGTACCGGGTGTGGCTGAAGCGCTGGAACTCTGATTATTCCGAAAACCAGTTAACAGTTTTAATCAAAAAAAATGGCCGGCAACCTCAACAGTTGCCGGCCATCTTATTGGTGAAATGAGAAATCTGGCCTCAGCTTTCGCGACACCTTTTAGGCGTGGCCGAATCAGCGCCATTGCTTTGGCAGGTCCACGCATAAATTGCACCGGATCTGCCACCGGTGATCACAATGGTCGGATCGAGTATCAATCCCGTGTTTTGAGTCTCCAGAGTGATTTGAGGTGACTCGCATGAGCCACTGATGGTCAGAGTTCGTACGAACTCTGAATGATTGAACTCATATGCCACGATTTCATTGGACAGCTCCGCCAGGGTGGAATCAGCAGTGCATGTAATGAGGATGTCCTTTCTTGCGGATTCCGCAACCTGAAGTGCATCTGAAACCTTGCTGCGAACTTCAAAACTTCCCAGCCAGGAGTCTACGCTGGACAACATGATTGTAGCGGAGGTCAGCACGATCAGAAATTCGATCATAGAAAACCCGCTCAAGAAACTGAGCTTGCCAGTAAACACTGTGATATCCCCTTTATTTCGAATTAATATGTCGCTCGACCCCAATTTCCCTTATCGAGCGGACACAAAAAAAGGCCTGCCGTGGAAGCCTTCCATGGCAAGCCTGGAGTCAATAATGGCATAAGACTTACCCCGAATTCAAGTGGACCGGGCCTCAAAACAAAGTAGTATTCAGTTCCAGGGCCTTACCCAATCCAGCCTGGAGTCCCGATTTGAGCCTGTTTGAATTTATTCTTGTGATGGTTTCACTGGTGCTGGCCATCGCGGTGACGCATCTGCTCGACGGCGTTGCCCGGGTGGTGCGCGACCGGTCACGATTTGAGCTCAACTGGGTGACCCCATTGTGGGCCTTGTTCCTGTTTTTGCTGATCCTCAATCATTGGTGGTCCTTGTGGGATATGCGTGAAGCAAACTGGAACTTTCCTGCTTTCTTTTACATTGTGCTGGCACCCACGCTTCTGTTTCTGGCGGTCACAATTCTGAAACCACGTGCAGGTGTGGAAAAGGTCTCCCTCATGGCGGAATTTCAGCAGATTCGGATCGCGTTTCTGTCCATCATGTTTGTCGTCATAGCCCTTGTGACCTGGGATGGATTCTTGCTCGGGACCGAGGCGGCATGGAACCGTTTGCGGCTGGTCCAGGTTTTCGTGTTGACGCTGATTGCACTGGGGTTGGTTACCAAAAACTGGGTGGTTCAAAATATTGTCGCTGCCGGATTGTTGACATGTATTGTGGCCTCGTCGTTCGTGCTTCGTTTCATGCCGGATGCATTTGGGACGGGTTAGGTATTTAAAATGGAAACAGCAGCGCTAAAAAAGGCAGTTATCGAAATCGTTGTCATCGTGTTGGGTGTGTTGATAGCGCTTTTTGCGGAAAGTGCCTGGAATGACTTTCAGGATCGCAAAGCCGGCAGCGACTATGCAGCACGCCTGTCCACGGAATTGACGAAAAACCTGGAGCACCTTGAGGCTGACTTTTTGTGGGCAAGGCAGGCCTGTTCGTCCGCTGAATCAGCATTGGCTAAACTCAGATCGAAAGATGTCGAACCGGATCCGGCCGATATGCTTCGCCTGATGATTTCGACCGCGATTTTTCCTGCACCCGAGTACCAGCGGGCGACCTACGATGACTTGATCGGTACAGGAAGTCTTTCCCTGATCGATGACGTTGTTGTCCGGGAGAAGACCGTGGCGGGTTACACGGAGTTTTTTGAGTATATAACCGCCTGGCGCCCGCCCAAGGATACGTTGATCCGGGACGCTGTTCTCCAGACACTGCCCTCCGAATTTATCCTGCAGGTGCTCAGGGAATGTATTGTCGAGGCAGACGAGGTCCTGTTTACGCCTGCGATACGTGCGTGCAATACCGTCCCTTCGTCAGAAGCGCCTGGTGTCTGGTTCGACAAAATTCTGAATCACTCCAACATTGAAGCCGCATTGTCGGAGCGGGCATGGCAGGTATGTGATTTCGAGAGAACCATGGGAGTGATCAGAGAAGAACTGGAAGTGCTTATTCCCGCGCTTGAAGCTATTGCGGAATAAATTGTACCTGGCCTCCTGGCACCTGACCGTGGTACCTGTTTATGCCACCATCAAAGGGGTACTTCCTGACCTGAGGATGATCCATGCTGATTGTTGAAAACCTGGTTAAGCAATACGGTGACTTTCTTGCTGTGGATGATTTGTCCTTCGAGGCAAAGGGGGGAACCGTTTTTGGCCTGCTGGGGCCCAACGGCGCGGGTAAATCAACCGCAATCAATTGTATATCCGGGCTCCTGACGCCAACGTCGGGGCGAATCTCGGTTTGTGGGCACGATGTCGTCCGTGATGGCAAAGCCGCGCGCATGTCGCTGGGTGTTGTGCCGCAGGAGCTGGCGCTATATGAAGATCTGCCGGCCATTGAGAATCTGCGCTACTGGGGTAAGGCCTATGGTTTGCGCGGCAATGAACTTGAGGAACGTGTTGCCAGCGTGCTCGAAACAATCGGGCTTTCCGACCGGGCAAAGGATGTGTCCAAGGATTTTTCAGGTGGCATGAAGCGTCGGCTGAACTTCGGTTGCGGAATCGTTCATCAGCCTAAAGTTTTGCTGCTCGATGAACCCACCGTTGGAATCGACCCACAATCGCGTGCACGGCTTTACGACCTGGTGGAAGCAGAACGTGATTCGGGCGCCTGCGTCCTTTACACCACCCACTACATGGAAGAGGCTGAACGCCTGTGCGACTCGCTGGCGATTATTGATCATGGAAAACTGATTGCTGCCGGGACAGTCTCAGAACTCAAGCAACAACTGGGTGCCCGCGATGCATTGCAACTGACCGGCATGTTTCCGGAAGAGACCACGCGCAATGCTGTGGAATCACTTGTAAGTGAAATCCCCGATCTTGAAATTCTCAGCTTTTCCAATGACTCACTGCTCCTGACATTGACTGCCGCTTCCCATCACCTGCCGAAAATATTTGGTGAAATTTCCAAAGCCGGCGGATCGGTCACGGAAACCAGCCTGCGCAGTCCCAACCTGGAAACTTTGTTCCTGTTACTGACCGGCAAGGAATTGCGGGAATAGAAATGAATTTTCTGTTTGCATCGATGCGCAAGGACCTTGGGCGTTGGATCAAAGACCGAACCGCAATGTTCATCTGGCTGGGCATTCCATTCTTAATCGGCGTGTTGATCACATCGATGATGGACAGTGGTAGCGGAACGCCGACGGGCACGCTGTTGATGACTGACGAAGACAAAACGTTCATCAGCGGTCTTGTTGTTGGCGCCTTCAGCCAGGACCAGCTTGGCGATTTGATCATGGTTGAGCAGGTGGATGCCGGGGAAGGATTGCAGCGCATCAATGATGGCGATGCCAGCGGCTTTCTGACGATTCCGGAAGGCTTTCAGGATGCGTTCCTGCAAGAGTCGCCGATTACCCTGACATTGATGACGAATCCGTCGCAGATCATATTGCCGGGCATCATTACCGATGTAACCGAGATCCTGCTGGACCTCGGTTTTTATCTCCAGCGGCTCCTTGGGCCGGAAATTCGCACCATTGTCGATTCTGAATTTGAAGATGGGCCCAGTGATGCATTTATCTCCGGCATTTCTGTCGGCATCAACCAGAAGATATCCGGGATTGCTGATCGGGTCACAACACCCCCAATCGAACTTGAAATCGTCGAGCCACCCCCATCAGAACCACGGCCTGACCTGGCTTTGCTTTTCCTGCCCGGGATCGTATTGATGGCAGTTTTGTTTGCGGCCAACTCGTTGGCAGGAGACTACTGGACAGAGCGCAACAAACGCACATTAAGACGCCTGGTTACTGCACCCGATGCACTTTTTGGATTCGTCGGCGGCAAGGCCCTGGCCGTGTTCGTGATCATGGTTGCCATAGCGGGGCTGGTACTGATTGCAGGCTTTACCTATCACGGCGTGTCCTGGGCAAAACTTTTTTCATCACTTTTGTGGGTTTCACTGGGCGGTATCGGTTTGTTTGCCTGGTTTGCAGCGTTGCAAATGTTATTCCCGTCCAGCCGGTCAGCCAACCTGGTGACGACGATCCTGATGTTTCCATTGTTAATGATGGGGGGCAGTTTTTTTCCTCTTGAGGCACTACCTGACTGGATTGCGAATATTGGTCGACTGTCGCCCAACGGATTTATTGTTGAGCAATTGTCCGCTGAATTTACCTCCGCCACGTCCTGGTCCATCAGCGCCAGGAGCTGGCTCATCCTGCTGGCCATGACCGTCAGCGGCCTGCTGGTGAGTGTCTGGCGACTGCGAAGTGGTTTTGCCCGAGGATGATGCCTTGAGGAACATACTCTTTATTGGCTGGCAGGACGTTCGTTTCCAGTTGCGCGACCGTTCGACCTTATTGTGGCTACTGATCATGCCGCCAATATTTTTCTATTTTATCGGCACAGTAACAGGGGGCGCCTCTTCCGCCATGAGCGAGGGGCAGGGCACACCACTGACCGTGGTCGCAGAAGATCCCGGGTTCCTTAAAGAGCAGATCGAGCTGCGATTGCTCGCCAATGATTTTGAAACTGTGTGGGTTGACTCGCTCGAAACCACGGATGGCGCCCGGAAACCTGATCGCACCCTTACTTTTGCTGCGGGTTTAAGCGATAAAGTGCTTGCCGGTGAATCCGCTGTTGCTACTTTCGACACGCAAGCCAATTCGCTGACTCGTCAATTCGAGGAAATCAGGATCCAGCGTGCGCTCTACACAGTTCTGGCGGATATTGTTGTGGCCGAATCTTCTTCGAATGCATTGAGTGGTGAGGCCCTCCGGAATCTGAACGAGGCGCCGCGTGTCTGGCAGCTCAATGTTGCATCTGCAGGCAAAAGGAAAGTGATTCCGAGCGGATTCCAGCAGTCCGTTCCCGGCATACTGGTGATGTTTACCATCATCGTGCTGCTCACAAGCGGCGGGACGATGCTGGTTCAGGAGCGCAATTCCGGACTGTTAAGGCGTCTTGCTTCAGCGCCAATTTCCCGGACGGAGGTCATCGCCGGAAAATGGGAAGGCAGGATGATACTGGCTGCTATCCAGGTGACGTTCGCCCTGCTGGTTGGCACTCTTCTTTTCGATATGGACTGGGGGCCCAACCTGGCTGCAGTCTTCGCCGTACTGGCTGCCTGGGCTGGTTTTTGTGCATCCGCCGGCCTGTGGCTCGGTACGGTTGCCAGAACTGAAGCACAGGCGGGCGGGCTTGGCGTACTGGTCGCCAACCTGCTGGCGGCGCTTGGTGGTTGCTGGTGGCCCATCGAGGTGACACCTGCGTGGATGCAGTTCATTCAGAAACTGGTGCCCACCGGCTGGACCATGGATGCCTTGCATAAGCTGATCAGCTTCCAGGCGGGCCCGATGAGCGTGGTGCCGAATGTCCTTTTGTTGCTGGCTGCTGCGATGGTGTTCGGCGTGCTGGCGGCCCGCCGTTTTCAATACGAGTAGTAAGAAAACCAGGCCAGTTTCGAAGCGCCGTTGCCAGTCACGGTTTTTGTGAAATGCTCTGTTCGAAATACTCGATGAATTCTGGTGTGAAATTGTCTTTGCCCGCAGCGCGGGATCCTTCACTGTTGCCATTCCAGGTCCTGCGAAAAGAAGGATAAGCAGAATGGATTCTTTGCAGAGCCGTCACTCTCCCCCCTGAATTCGGTACGTGAAGGAATTGCCACTCCTGCCTGAGCAGGTAGCCCATCCAGTAGGCGTTCAGTCGGAACATTTCGGCTTCGGTAAGCGGTTCCTCATTGCGGTCCTTTATAAACAGGTTGACCAGGTCGGGATCGCTTGAAATGCGGTCCCATCCATCCTGCAGATCTTTGGACATGACCGCCTGGGCCTCCATTTCGAGAAGCTCATTGTTCTGGTGAAGTTCTACCGCAAGGAAAACGATTCCGGCGATAACACCCAGGTTCGCGAGAATGCCGATGGTTTGTCCCAGGTCGATTTTTTTCATTCTTTTGTCTCCATGGAATCGGGGCGCTCATTTTTAGATTTGTGAATGATCACTGGTTACCGGGTCAGCCAGTTCGTTTTGCACATTCACGGGCACCGAGTATATGTTCTTAGATCGTGAGTGTGGCACTACAAGTGTAAACTCTGGATAACAATGATCCGCCAGTGTGTGTTCAAATATGATTTTTAAAACAGTGCAACGGGGATTTTCATGTTTCATTGGAAGAGTCGTTTCAAAACAGTTGTATTTTTGGCCGTGCTGGTCTTTTCATCAACGGCCTATTCTGTCAGTGGAGATTCATTCACTGTAGAAGCCGAAAACCTGCCAAAGTTGGCGTTTGAAGCGCTGAAAACTCGATATCCTGATGTTTCAGGCCGGGATGTGGAACTGACATCGAAAGTCTATTTCAACTGCAATGCAAACCCCAATATCGCCGGTCCTTCCGGAATTGACCATTCAACACTCCGTT
>DATFLY010000078.1:0-43447 GCA_035267185.1 Lysobacterales bacterium
TCATTCAGATACATTCGTCCTTCCCGGTCGATCACAAACTCGAGCTTGTCAGGTCTGTCTGGTGTTGCTTCAACTGAGCTGGCTTCCGGTAAATCCACCTGCAAAGCAGCCTGTTGTTCAAAAGTTGTGCTGACCATGAAAAAGATAAGCAACAGAAATACAACGTCGATCAACGAAGTCAGGTTGATCTCCGGTTCTTCCTTGACACGAGACTGGAGTCTCAAGTTCGAACTCCACCGCGGGATTTGGCGCCGACCTGGCCGGTATTGCCGCGATCGATGGCTTCAATCAGATTGATCGCCTGGGCCTCCATCGAATAAACATACTCTTCAACCAGACCCTTGAAATATCGATAGAAGAAGAAGCTGGGTATCGCCACGGTCAGACCGGCCGCAGTGGTAATCAGAGCTTCAGATATTCCGCCCGCCAGTTGGTTGGCATCACCCACGCCGTGCGTGATGATGGCGGTAAACACCTTAATCATCCCGATCACGGTGCCCAGCAACCCCAGCAGTGGCGATATTCCGGCGATGGTTCCAAGCGTATTGAGGAAGCGTTCAAGTTCATGGGCTACATGACGACCAGTATCCTCCACGGCTTCCTTGATGTGATCTCGGGGACGGTGACGATTGATCAGTGCAGCTGCCAGGACTCGGCCAAGCGCCGATCCCTCGCGCAACTGGTCAAGATGCCGGCGATCAAGTTCATGCCGTGACGCCCACTTCTCAACCTGCTCGCCAACTCCTTTGGGAACAACCTTGGGCCGACGCAGCGCAACGAACCGCTCAACTATTATGGTGACGGAAAGGATGGAACAGATAATGATCGGCACCATCAACCAGCCACCCGCCAGGATGATTTCCAACACAGGCGTTTACTCCTTTAGTTTCGGGCGTTGCAAATGATACATGGCCCAATCCGGCCTGACCATGCACTCGGCACTATTGGCGTTGATTCGCCAGGGTCTGAATCCGTGGTTTCTGGCCACGCTGACCCGGGGGATATCGTGGTTTGGGAACTCGATTCGGACTGCACCGCATTCAGATGTCGAGAAAACCCCGGCTTCAAGGTCCCGGTATTTTTGAAGGACCTCTTCGCGTGGAAAATTAAATCGGTTGCCTTTCGCCGCCGAGACTGTCGCAAGGCCGGGCCGAACAGATTCAAGAAAGGACTGGCTGGATGATGTGGTGCTGCCATGATGAGGCACGGTGATGAAGCTGTATTGATTCAGCGAGCTGGTCAGACGGCTTTCAACGGCCTCGCTGATGTCTCCTGTGAGAAGCGATTTGTGACGACCATTTTCTATGCTGATGACGCAGGAGCTGTCATTTCCCCGGTAAGGGAGCCATTTAGAAGGATGCAGGACACGAAAAGAAACATCGTCCCAGGTCCAGGAATGATCCTGGTTGCATCCGTTGATGGTCAGTCCCTGCTCTTCCCGGTTGAAAAGTAATTCCGTTTCTGAATATCGCTTCCTTAAGTCAGCAAGACCACCGGCATGGTCCAGGTCTGCGTGACTGACAATCATCATGCCGGGCAAACCGTGTCCTTTCGATGCAATTGCCGGAGCGATCACCGACCCGGCAAGGCTCCAGTCACGACCATCGCCCGGGCCTGTGTCATACAAAAGCATGTGATTCCGGGTCCGTACAATCACTGCAAGGCCCTGCCCCACATCCAGGGTTTCAATGGAGTACTCCCCGCGCTCCAGACCTGGCGCCCGTGGAAGAAACAACGTGCACAGGACACACAGCCCCAGCCAGCGTATCGAAATTCCTGCAGGAAGAAGCAGGATGAGTGAGCCGGCCAGCACCACCAGCAGCTGCAACGGGCTTATATGTGATGTCAGGCTGACCCAGTCACTTCCGGCATTTGAAATGAATTTCAAAACCACCAGTAACCCCGCACAGCTCCATTCAGCGGCGGTCAGCAAGGCATCGAACAGCCACTGTGACGGCAAGGCAATCACCGAAGAGAGGACCAGCGGGACCGAAATGAAACTCACCCATGGAATGGCAAAAAGGTTGGAAGGTAGTGCCAGGACACTTCCGGACTGAAACCAGAATGCACTCAATGGCAGGGTCACGGCCATCACTGCGACCTGGGCTCGCGGAAGCGCAAGCCACTTTGACTCAGTTGTCTTACGAGGGGAAAAATACAGGATCAGGCCAAACACGGCTGCAAAAGATAACCAGAACCCTGCTGTCAGGAACGCCAGCGGCTCTATAACAAGCACAAGGATCAGTGCCGCCAGCCAGACCTGGATCGGTGCAACCATCCGGGATGTCCTGATGAACCAGGTTGCCAGCCCCAGCATGATCAACGCTCGCAGCGTGGAAACTGGAAAGCCAGCCAAAAAGCCGTAACAAATGGCAACAACGACAGCACCAATGCAACATCCAGTAAAACTCCGGCCGGATGTGCCAAAGCTGAAACCCACGGGAAGAAGCACAAGGCGTGTCAGCCAGAATCCAAAGACGGCTGCCAGTCCGATGTGCATTCCCGATATTGCAAGCAAGTGTCCGGTTCCGGTATCACGCAACAGTGACCATGTGTCGCTACTCAATTCACTTCTGTCTGCAAGCAGCAGAGAAAGCACGAGTGCGCGGGCTTCTCCCGGTGGAAGTGCGCGCCGGATTTCTTCTCGCAAACGTGCACGCCAGGCACCAGCACTGAAATGACCAGATCCTGCATTCATCAGTGTTCCGTCGAGCACCGTTGCAAGCGCCCCGACACCTGATGCAAAGAGTGTTCTTTCGCGGTCAAATCCCTGGAAATTTACCAGCCCACGGGGTGACAAAAGTCGTAACCTTAGTTGCCAGAATTCACCCGGAATCGGGATTTCCGCAGGACGGTACCAGCGCACCAGAATCAAAGATGGCAGGCCTGCCAGTTCTGCCTGGCGATCAGTTGGTTGAAAACGGAACCGCGTGTATTCCTCGTTACCCTGCGGAAGTGACACGACCTTTCCCAGCACCTGGATTTCGGTGCCATCAAGCGATGAGTCGAGCCGGTCGTCGAGCTGAAGCTCCAGGTGCCATGTCGACAGGATCGCGACGAAAGCAAATGCAAAAATGACAAAACAGCGCCTTATAGCTGCTCCAGTCGGCCATGCTGAAGCTCGTACTGCTTGTCCATGCGGTTGGCCAGGCGACGATCATGCGTGACCAGCAATATGCTGGTTCCCAACTCCTGGTTAAGTTCAAGCATTTCGCCATAAACCCGGTCTGATGTGCTCTCGTCAAGATTTCCGGTCGGTTCATCACAAAGCACGACGCGTGGATGACCCACCAGCGCCCTGACAACGGCAGCTCTTTGTCGCTCACCGCCTGACAACTCTCCAGGCTTGTGATCCAGTCGCTCACCCAGCCCGACACGCTCAAGCATCTCAATTGACTGCCTTTTTGATTCGCTGGCGCTGATTCCCCTGATCAGCAGGGGCATGGCCACATTTTCCAAGGCAGTAAATTCAGGCAGCAGATGATGGAACTGGTAGATGAAACCCAGGGCCCGATTTCTCAATTCTCCCCGCTTGGTGGATGAGACTCCCCACAATGAATCTCCTTCAATCAATACCTCTCCGGCATCAGGCTCGTCAAGACCACCCAGGATGTGCAGCAGGGTGCTTTTGCCTGCGCCTGAGACCCCCACAATCGCCACTGATTGCCCCCGGTGCAGGCTCAGGTCAACATTCTTAAGCACCAAGAGTTCACGGCTCCCCTGGTGAAACGATTTTTGCACGCCACGCGCTTCCAGCACTGCAATGTTATTCATAGCGAAGTGCCTCGACGGGATGAGTTCTCGATGCCCTCCAGGAGGGATAGAGTGTCGCAAACAAGGACATTCCCAATGACAGCAACGCAAATTTTATGACGTCACTGGAGCGAAGCTCCGATGGAAGTTCGGTGATGTAATAGATGTCTGATGGAAACAGGGCGAAACCAAAAATACGTTCAAGGAAAGGAACCACGGTACCAATGTTCTGGGCGAGAAGGATTCCTCCAATCACGCCTAATGCTGTTCCGATTACACCGATCAAACTGCCCTGGATTATGAATATGCGCATGACAGTCGAAGACTTTGCGCCCATGGTTTTCAGAATGGCGATATCAGACTGCTTGTCTGTCACAACCATCACCAGGGTGGAAATAATATTGAAAGCAGCCACGGCGATGATCAGGGAAAGAATCACCCACATCACCGTTTTTTCAGTTCTCACCGCCTGGAACAGATTTCCTCGTTCCTGGGTCCAGTCGCGCACCCTGTAGCTCCCCGAGAGCTCACTCGAAATTTCACGGGCCACCTGCCAGGCCCGATCCATATCATTGAGCTTAAGCCTGACTCCACCGATCGAACCCGGGGTCATGCGCAGTAACCTTGCAGCGTCCTGAATATGAATCATCGCCAGGGTGCTGTCGTTTTCAAATTCTCCGAATTCAAAAGCACCAACAACGGTAAACCGTCGCATCAGCGGTGAGGCGCCTATCGGGCTTGCCTTCAATCGGGGCGCAATCACGGTGATCTCGTCGCCAGGGCCCACCCGCAGCTTGTTGGCAAGACCGATGCCCAGCACGATGCCAAATTCTCCGGGCTCCAGGTCGGCAAGGGTTCCTGACATCATGTTTTCTTCCACGTCGGAAACGCGAATCTCGTAGTCCGGATCGATTCCTCTGACCAGGGCGCCCGAGGACTCTCTGCCCTGCAACCAGACGCCTTCAGAAGTGTACGGTGCAGCACCTATGACCTCAGGATGCGATTCCACTCGTTCAACCAGCTGAGGCCATTCGTCAAAGCCACCCTCGTAAGGCTCAATGGTTGCGTGTGAAATAGCACCCAGAATTCTCGTCCGCAATTCCTTTTCAAATCCATTCATCACGGAAATCACGGTGATCAGCGTGGTCACCCCCAATGCAATTCCCAACATTGAAATCAGGGATATGAATGAAATGAAGTGATTGCGGCGCTTGGCCCGCAAGTACCGCAGGCCAATGAATGCTTCGAGGGGATGGTACATAGCGCGCATTAGATCACAGGCCCAACAGGCTCACCAGCGGCTTTTTCCGCTGCATCTGTAGGAATTTGAATGTGATTTACATGCATGCTCATTTCCCCTGGTATGAAGCTGGCTCTGTCAGGGCGTCAAGAAAGATTCGTAACGGCTCTGGAAGCGGGGCGCTGAATGTCATTGTGTCGCCTGATGGTGTTTGCACTCTCAATTCACCGGCATGCAGGAATAACCGGCGAAGGCCAAGCTTTCTCCATCTTCTTCTTTGTTTCGCACTGCCATACTTTTTATCGCCTGCAAGTGCTGCCCCAAGATATTCCGCATGAACCCTGATCTGGTGTGTTCTGCCGGTCTCGATTTCAGCTTTGGCATAACTGCCTTCCTCGTACTGGTGCAGCAGGCTAAACCGTGTCGTGGCCCGTCGGCCCGACTCATCCGCATGCATGTGTTTCTCCCCGCCCTTTTGACCGGCAGCAATCGGTGCTTCAACGGTGAGGCTGCGCTGTTTCAACTTCCCGCTCAAAAGGCAAAGGTAATGCTTTACGACCTTTCCCTGGCGAAACTGTTCCGACAGGCTTTTCAGTGCCTGTCCATTACGTGCCAGGATCAGGCATCCACTGGTCTCCCTGTCAATCCGATGAGCGAGCTCAATAAACTGGTCAGGTCGAATCTGTCGCACCGCATCGATCAATCCCCAGGGCAGACCGCTCCCGCCGTGGACGGCCATGCCTGAAGGCTTGTCTACCACCAGGAAATCATCATCTTCAAACAGAATGGCTGCTTTAACTTGTTCGCAAACAGCATCCGAAACCCTGGCAACGGAAGTGTCTCGTGTCACCACAGGTGGTATCCGAACGGTATCGCCAGCCTCCAGTTTTCGGTCAGGTTTTGCCCTCCCACCATTGACCCTGACCTGGCCGGTTCGTATCAGCCTGTAAAGCGCCCCTTTGGGCAGGTCTCGCAGATGGCGGGCGAGAAAGTTATCCAAACGCTGCCCATTACGGTCGTCGGAAACTTCCACCTGCATTGCCTTTTGGGTGTAAGCCTTTGGTTTCAGGTCCATTTTTTCAGTGAAGTGCAGATTGCAACTCATTGATTAGCCGGGGAAAGGCTGCTATATTAACGCGCTTCGGATCTTCCTAGAAAAATAAATCTCTTTAGGCGCACATCCGATAGTGCCTGTATCGAGCCGGGCACCCCGGCATCAAATTGCCAGATCCATTGCGGATCCTGGCAGCAGAACATCAAGCCGGCGGCCGATTCAGAGCCCAGATTTATAGAATTTCGCCGCGCGCAGAATGACTTTAAGATTCTATTGAGCACGCGGCCCAGGACCGACACAGAGTGTATGTCGGCGACAAAACAAACTGGCAATCCTGGCGCGCCTGTTAAGCGCAGGCCGGGAAACTGAACGCCTTGCACCTGGCCCAGGTCGGGATGCTGCGAAATGTTCAGGCAGGATGCCTGAGGAATTACAATGAAAAGAATGCTGATCAACGCGACTCAGCCAGAAGAGTTGCGTGTGGCCGTCGCAGAAGGCCAAAAACTGCAGGACCTCGATATCGAAGTCCCCTCCCTTGAGCAAAAAAAATCCAATGTTTACAAAGCCCGTGTCACTCGGGTTGAACCCTCGCTGGAAGCCTGCTTTGTAGATTTTGGCTCTGAGCGTCATGGATTTCTTCCCATGAAAGAAATCAGCCCCGAGTGCTACCAGCCTTCCGCAAAGCGCGGTGAAGGAAAAATTTCCATCAAGCAGGCGGTCCGGGAAGGCCAGGAAATAATCGTCCAGGTTGAAAAAGAAGAGCGCGGAAACAAAGGCGCAGCCCTGACAACCTATATTTCGCTGGCAGGGCGCTACCTGGTGCTGATGCCAACCAATCCAAAGGCAGGCGGCGTGTCACGCCGGATAAGCGGTGATGACCGGGAAGAGTTGCGCGAGCAACTGCAGAAAGTCATTGCGCCTGACAACGTCGGGATCATCGTCAGGACTGCAGGTGTGGGTCGCGAGGCTGAAGAACTTCAGTGGGATCTTGACTACCTGCTACAACTCTGGGGCGCCATAGAAAAAGCGGCCAAAGAGAAGAAAGCGCCGTTCCTGGTCTACCAGGAAAGCAACCTGTTCATTCGAGCGCTGCGCGACCACCTTCGCAATGATATTTCCGAAATTCTGATTGATAATCCAATTGTTTACCGCGATGCCCTGCAGTTTGTGGAACAGGTCATGCCGCACAATGCGCGCAAGCTAAAGTTGTATGAAGATGCGGTACCACTTTTCAATCGTTTCCAGATCGAAACCCAGATTGAAACCGCGTTCTCCCGCATGGTCGAGCTTCCTTCCGGCGGCATGCTGGTGATCGACCATACCGAAGCCCTGTTGTCTATTGATATCAACTCAGCCCGTGCAACCAAGGGTTCAGATATCGAAGACACTGCGTTGAACACCAATCTCGAGGCAGCTGAAGAAATCGCCAGGCAACTTCGACTGCGTGACCTGGGTGGGCTGATCGTGATTGATTTCATCGACATGATGGACCGCAAGAACCAGCGTAAGGTTGAAGAGTGTTTGCGCAGAGCGCTGCAGATAGACAAGGCCAGGGTTCAGACCGGACGTATTTCACGCTTTGGCCTCCTGGAGATGTCACGACAGAGACTGCGCCCATCTCTTGGAGAATCAAGTGAACAGCCCTGCCCGGTGTGTGAAGGTCACGGTACCGTTCGTAGCGTTGAGTCGCTCGCATTGTCAATCCTTCGGCTGGTTGAAGAAGAATGCATGAAAGAATTCACAGGCCAGGTTGTCATTCAGGCACCCTCAGCCGTTGCCAACTTCCTGCACAACGAAAAAAGGGCGGTGGTCAGCGGGATCGAGTCACGGCACAACGTACCGATTATCCTGCTTGCCAATGAATACATGAGACACCCCAAGTTCGAAATCGAACGCGTCAGAAAATCCGAGGTGTCACACGACATAAGCTATTCACGAATTGAACAGCCAGAACTGGAGGAAGTGACACAAAGCATAGGACCGGCCGCAGCAGCAGCACCCACCGCTGCAGTGAGCGGTGTCACTCATGATCGCCCTGCCCCCGTGCGTGCTGTAGAACCCAAAACGGGCTTCTTCAGTCAGTTTCTGACCAACATCTTCTCAGGAGACAAGCGCAGGGAAGCTGAGCCAGAGGAAAAACAACCCAAGCGAAAAGCCGCAGCCAAAAAGGCCACAACGCAGGGGCAGGCGAAGAAAAAAACCGGCAAGAAAGTTGGCAAGAAAACCGGCAATCGCCAAAACACGGAAACCAAACAGGGCCAGGGCAACAGAAGGTCTCGAGGCGGACGGCGCAGCAAGAAGACTTCCAAGAAGACCGGTGCGGGCCAGCCAGGTAACAACGCCCGTAAAACTTCAAATAAAAAGGCCGGTTCCAAAAAAGCGACCCGCAACACTTCAAAAAAGCAAACTCAAAAGCAGCCTCAAAAGAAAACCAAGGCCAGGAGACAGAAAGAACAACGGGGACCACAACAGGACAAGCAGACAGCGACATCAACAAATCCTCAGGCAGATGCAGCCAACGGAGGGCAACAACCTTCCGGGACACCAGGCGCCACGAAGCCTGAGACCAATAAATCTGATTCAGCAGGTCAGGCAGCTTCCCCGGCACCAGCAGATCAAAACAAGGCGCCGAATCAGGAACAGCAAAACAAGCCAGCCCGAAAGCCGCGGCGCAGACGGTCGCCATACCAGACTGCCGGAGCGAAGAAACGCGATAACAGCGGACAAGACAAGCCTTCAGAAAATACGGCCAGCAAACCTGAGTCGGGTCCGGCAAAACCAGGTGAACAACAGTCAAACGCCGGAAAAGACGATGCGGCAGAGTCTCGTAAAACGGATGCCAGCGCAGACAAGCCCAAGGATGATAAACAAAAGGCTGATAATCAAAAGACTGACAAACCCGGGTCAGACAGTGACAGGTCAAAAGAACCGAAGCGCGAAAAGCCCAGGGCAAAAAAGGCTAAATCTGATAAACCCAAGGCCAGTAAGCCCAAAAAAGACAAGCCAGCAGCAGACAAGTCTGAATCGGATCAAACAAAGACCAGTGCGGAACCAAAGCCGAAACCTGACGCAGACAAGCCCAACGTCAGGCAGGACAGTAAGGGCATATATACCCTGACAAAGCCCAAGGAAAGCTCGCCGGCGTCAACTGATTCCGACTAGTTTTTTCAGGCTGTAGCCACCAGGCCATAACGCATCGCCATGCGGGTGACGTCGACGTCGTTACGGGTTTCGAGCTTGTCGTAGATTCTGTATTTGTAGGTGGCCACTGTTTTAGGACTGAGATGCATCACGTCAGCAATATCAGCGATGCGTCTTCCGTCCGTCACCATGAGCAACACCTCCATTTCCCTGGCTGAAAGCTCGTCAAATGGCGAGTTACCTGTGCCGCTGGTCAGCCTCAGGGCCAGTTGTTGGGCAATGTCGGCACTGATGTAGCGTTCACCGCTGACAACGCGTCTGATTGCTTGCACAAGTTCAACGGCCGGGCAGCCCTTTGTGAGATAGCCTGATGCGCCTGCATCAAGCATCTTCTCGGGAAAAGGCGACTGGTTATGAATAGACAATGCAATGATGAACTGCTGCGGCCCTGATCGACTCAGTCGACGGGTAATTTCAAAACCCGACAAACCTGGCAGCTCCACGGCCAACAGAATCACATCTGGCCGGCACTCATGGTTCAGCCGCAGAGCCATCTCCCCGTTCGTTGCTTCTGCGACCACTTCGAAATCCGCATATTCTTCAAGAATATGACGCAAACCAATTCGGACGAACTCGTGGTCGTCCACGATCATTATTCGGATCATTGTTCCCCCCTCTAAAGAACTTTCCGATTACCCTCATATCGAAGACCCTGAATTAACTATAGATTCCCCTCGTCAGATCGTCCAGCCGCAACTGGCTGTGAAGCCAAATGCGGGCAAATTTCCTACAAAGTTTTTCCGATACTGGTTTTCACAAAACTCAGCCGCCCGAATTTTGCTCCTCACACAGGGCGACATTGTCGTCAGTCAGTCGCGCAATCGGAATGGTTCCTGAGAGCCCCAGTGAAGGAATATTGAATCGCACGATCCCTGTGTCACAATCCACAAATTCAAGGATGATGCTTCCATCGATATCCTGGGTGGTTTGCGGCGGGACCGCATTGAAAACACCGCCTGAAGTGAATTCCACATCGAGCGTGGCTGTATCACCTGAATAATCTCCAAACGCTGTGAGCCAGCGATGACCCGGATCGCCCAGGATTGCATCGACATTGCCTGGTGGGCGTTCCGTATCATAGGTGAACCAGGCCAGGAAAATTTTTCCGAGATTTGGAAAGACGATGATGAAAAAGCCCTGTCCTGGCGTATCGGGATTAAACCAGGCATCACTGATGCCCTGGTTGATCGTGATTATCTCGCCTTCATCATCATCATCGAGAATCAGGATGGTTGCCCTGGCCAGGGTCAGGACCGTGTAATCTGTATCCTCAAGTATGGTGATCTTGACAGTTTCTGTCCCCTCCAAAAGCCCATCGTTGATCACTTCGATGCCAACCGTGACGTCGCTGTCGCCTTCCGGAATAAAGACTGTATCGCTGATCCCGACATAATCGGTTCCGGGGGTTGCTGTCCCCTCAATAAACAATCGGACGGTCACGCCCCCGTCCGGAGCTGGTGATTGCAGGAAAACCAGGAATTCGCCATCGGTTAACGGCTCGGATGCATTGCTGATTTCTTCCACGCCAACCGCTGGGAGCCCACCACCAGCCACCTCAACCACGCTGATTGTCAGCGTCTCATCTGTACAAACAAGAGTTCCCTCACCCTCTTCTTCGCAATGTTCAAAAAAGATTTCAGCCTGTTCGGTGTTTTCCGGAGAGAAATCCTCAATGATCGCTATGGTATACGGTGTGGTGACCTCTTCCTCCAGGTTGCTGCAAATCCCGTTTAGAGCACCACCAACAAATGGAGAAGACAGGTCGACACCCCATTCGGCGGTGCCATCCACGAGAGTTCCGTCGAGCTGAAATTCGAAATCCCATACGGTGTCATCGCATACATTGCCGGCAGCAGACCATTCATCTGCGCCAATCACAATGTCGAAGTCCACACTTTGGCTTTCCGTTCCGGAAAGCTCGGTGGGCACAACGTCCCAGGCTTGCAGAGTGCCAACAAAACAAAAAACAGGAATCAGAAATAGTGCTAATCGCAGGCGTGGCAGACAAATCATCGCTTGTTCCTTGAGTGGAAGATGTGCATATCAGAATGTGTGACCGACTGTACTTGAGCGGGGACTGGTCTTCAATTTGATTGATGTATTTTTTGATGATGGTGCCAGACACGAGACCTGTTTCGTATCATCAGGCCACAGCCATGATGAATATTGAGGGGTATGATTGCATTACAGTCGCGATGGGTCTGATAGACGGAGAACCAATATGCCCATATCCAGGCATACTTTCGTCGCGGACAATGGTGAAGATTACAAACTCGAAGATGTAACCGGTCAATCCGAACCATTTAAGGATGACCCTGGACGCGTGATGAGGTGCAATAAACACACATACTCGCTGGTCCGAGTAGTAATAAGTTCGAACCGATTGGAAATGATCGAACCTCAGGTTGCTTTTTGTGGTCTGAGAAACAACTCAGCGCAACCGGAAATGTGATTGGGAACAAAGCCCGCATGAATAAAACGAAACGAAATATCTCCCTGCTGTCCCTGGCAGTCATCATCGGTGCTGCCTATTTGTTGTGGCACGGACAAAATGGTCAGCACCCTGAAGAGCAAGCTTTAGAACAGTCGACAGAATCGACTTCTGAGTCGCTGGTTGGAACCGAGGCAGAACTCATTGCCGAGTTCGAGGAAGCAGAACAGGACCCCCTTGAACCTCCTTTTGCACAACAACAGACACAGCCGCTTGGTGAAGTCGAAACCAGATCCATACGCAAGCGATTGAATGAACAGGAGCCCTTACCCCATGATGTGCCACTGGATCGTTTTAAGGCTAGCCTGTGGGCCGAAATCCAGAAAAACCCGCCGGACATCCCCGACCGGGGGGATCCGGATGTCGATGCGGAACTGGCTTATCAGACCTATTTGTTTTACGGAAACTGCTCCATAGCACCTCGCACCGCTTCCAATCTTGATTATCGTCTAAAGCAGATTACATCTCGTTCAGACGGACGGGATGAACGTTACCTTGAAAGAATGGAGCGTGCTGCAGAACAGGCATTCAGTTTTTATGAACTTTGCCTGGCAATCCCTCCAGACGTCGATGCTCGCCTTGAAGCCGTCAACTGGATGGGAGAAGCGGTGCGTCTTGGCCATGAAATCGCAGAGGTCCAATATTATGAGAAGGCCATGGGTTTTCTGCTCAGGCGAGACCGCTGGCAGAATTCACCCCCAATCGCCATGATGTATTCAGGCCTGATTCAGGAGTTTAAATCGACCGCCAGGTTTGCATTGAGTCGTGCCCTGGAAAAAGGCCATCCCGAGGCTTACCTTGCAATGTCACAGGCGCATATTGACGGGGTGATTTTTCAAATTGACCCGGTTCTGGCCATGGCCTATGTGCGGGTTGCCGAGCTGGAATCGATGGAGAATCGAAGCATCGACGCAAGAATTGCCCGCCAGAAAGACAGGGTGTCTGAACAACTCAGCCCTGATCAACTTGCCGAGGCAGATGAACTTGCCAATCGACTGCGATTGGGTGAAAGCGTCTGATGATTCTTTCATGTTCATTCCCGTTGCAGGGAATGACTGAAGTAACCCAGAGTGTTCTGCATTAGAGAATAAGCCCCTGATGCAGATTCTCAAGATTTCCCTGATCACAATCCTTGTGCTGATGAGCCTGATCGCTGGCGTGGCAAAGATCATGCAGATGCCCCAGGAACTCGGATTTTTGGAACACATCGGGATGACCGAGCGTGCAGTCATGATTCTTGGTGTCATCCAGGCGACCGGAGGTGTCTTGCTGGCCATTCCCATGGCTCGCGCGACTGGCGCAATACTGGCAGTTGCAGCATTGGCGGTCTCCGGATTAGCGTTGTTTGTCAGCGGCAATACATCTGTGGGTCTGATCACGTTGTTCCCGATAGCGATCGGAATCTGGATCATTACTGAAGGTACGGGTACACAAGCCTGATCAATTCAGTGATTTATCGGTATTCAACCCGCGTTGAGTTGTCCACAACATTGCTTGTATCGCTTCCCTGAGTCGCATGGACATGGTGCGTTCCGGGGTATTGGCTTCTTTGCTTGTTTTGTCCGGGGTACGTAACTGCGGGTTGCTTGTTGCAGTTCGCCAGGAACCTCGCTTTTCTCCAGGTAAAGAGGCGCGAACTCCTCGTTGACGGCAGAAGAAAGTACCAGGCCCTGGAATGCCTGGATCAGGTCCACACCACTTTTTAACGCCAGCTCAGGATTCAGCGACAGAACAAACTGGTTCACCTGGTTGACCAGCGCATGATAATGCGGCCAGCCGCTGGGTTTCATTGCATGTTCTGACCACACCTGCCGCCAGGAGCGGACAAAAGTCCTGGTGATCTTCGCAAAGGCATCCCTGGTTTGTTCATCTGAGTCGTTTTTACAGTCTGTAGAATCAACCAGCGCCCTGATCAGAACTTCCAGTTCACCTGGCGACTGGACAACAGGGGCGTTATAGGTCTCGGTTCGTACATTGGTTGCCTTGCCGGGTTCAAAAGAAACGAATTTCGGTTCGGAAGGTGTGGTGCTGCGTTCCCTGAACGGCCACTCGCCCCGTTCAACCAAATCCCAGAAAAGTGTTGAACCTGATGTATCCAGCACCAGGTGAACCCGCGTTTTGTCGCTATTATTCTCGACCGTGTGTTCTGACCAGGAATCAAAAATCCAGGCTTCTCCAGCCGCCATGTGGACATGTTTACCGTTGGTATAAAACAGCACTTCCCCGGTCGTCGTAATGGGGATGTGAATTCGTACGCGGTTAAACCAGTGATAATTCACATCGACATGTGGCGGCACCGTGAACCCGGGCTCTACCCTCATCAGTCTTGACCGCCCGAAAACGTCACCAAAGGTCGTCATGATCTGACGTATGTATTCGCAACGCGCAAGGGCTGGCGTGGGCCGCATCGGGCCATGCATTGCATCGTTGTATTCACCATCCAGCGAAATCAGTGGTATGGACAAATTTCCGGCAAAGCCCGTGGTATGCCCCATCCACTCATCTTCAGAAAACTGGGCAACCTCTTCTCTGAGTTGCGCCACATCGAAGAGCAATGGCAGTTTGACGAATTCTGTTTCGAGTTTCATTGGGTTGGTCCGGTTCTTTCAGTCTGCGCAGGCTGATTGCAGCCTCTTCCTGAGCGTGGAGGTAAGTATAGGTAATAGCGGTTGAGTCTGGTATGACCAGGATCAGTGACGGGGATTTTGAGAAGTCGCCATTGATGACTCTAACGGTCTGAAAAAATGGGTGGGATTGTCCGAAACCGTATTGTGTTGGGCGTATACAAAAAGGGTGGGATTGTCCGAAACCATCCATGGTTTCGGCCCTGCAGGCGATTTGTAGGTGACCAAAACAATTCCAATCGAATTTGTCGAATCCACACTTCGCAGGATAGGTGGAGAGGGTGGGATTGTCCGAAACCGTCCTGGTTTCGGCCCTGCGGGCGTCCTTCGGACGACCAAAATTGTTCCTGACAATTTTGTCGAACCCACGTCCCTTCGGGACAGTGGCTTTAAATTGACCACCCCAACAAAACAAAAGGCCCCCAAAAAGGGACCTTTCGTTTTGGCGGAGAGGGTGGGATTCGAACCCACGATAGGCTATAAACCTATGCTGGTTTTCAAGACCAGTGCATTCAACCGCTCTGCCACCTCTCCTCCTGACCCGATTATTCGATGGTTGCGCCCGGGAGGATAAACCTCCGTTCAAATAACCGAGGCGCGCAAGGATAACCAAAATAGCTGAGGTTGACCAGTGCATTCGACCTCGCCACCACCTCTCATTCTCTCCCGAACAACCGATCAGAATATCTAAAGATCGCGCCGGGGAGTGAATTCGCCTTTTTGATTGCCGAAACGTACGAATAACCAAAATCGCCCGGATTGACCACCAGATTCAGTGGACTGACATCAGTTTTCCTGATCTGATGTTTCGGAAATAACGTATGATTTCTTCGAATCTTGAATGAACTCATGACAACCCGCACGTTCTAAACTGGCTGGAATTGAATACAATATCGGCTGAATATTCACAGTTTCGTTTTAATCAATCGGAGATGCTTGAAAACATGAACGAACAATTGCTCAGAACAGCACGTACATCGACAGTCCCCTCAGTGACCGTCAACCGCGTGCTGCGCAACACATATGCATTGCTCTCGATGTTGTTTCTATTCGGTGCAGGAACCGCCTGGGTGGCAATGAACCAGGGATGGCAAATCGGATTTTTTCCGTTCCTGATCGGTATCTTTGCTTTCTCATTTGCCATTAACGCCGCCCGAAACAGTGCATGGGGCATCGTCCTTGGATTTGGCTTTGCCGGCCTTCTCGGCGTCGTCACTGGCTCTAATGTTGCGTTTGCACTGAGTGCCTACAGCAATGGTGGCATGCTGGTGGTTTCCGCGTTTGCGCTGACAGCGGTCATGTTTCTTGGTCTTTCGGCCTATGCCATGAGTACCAAGCGTGACTTCAGCAACATGATCGGATTTCTGACTGTCGGAACACTGGCTATTATTGGTGCTTTTGTCATCAACTACTTCCTCCAGGTTCCGGCCTTGTGGCTGGCCCTTTCGACCATGGTTGTATTACTCGCCAGCATGTGGATTATTTGGCAAACGCAGCAAATTGTTCGCAGTGGACAGACCAACTACATCATGGCTGCAACCAACCTGATGGTTAACATATTTGCACTGTTTAACAACCTGCTCGCTCTGATGGGCTTTGCCTTCGGCGAAGACTGATAGTCAAATTGAGCATAAAAAAAAGCCCGCTAATTGCGGGCTTTTTTGTTTTCGTGTATTTCTAAATCATGGGCAACTTAAACCCCATGCTGTTCCCAGTCGAACCAGCGGCATGCTTCCCGAGGTGAAACCCGGGGCGCTGGTTGTCCAGGTCATGGATCCTTCATTACATCCCGTAAAGACGATAACTATCGTTCCCCAGGGAATCTCCACGATCATATCCTGATCAAAATTGGGCGGGAATGCACCGCCTTCAACCGTAAATGCGTCTTCAAAAACGATGGTATCCCCAATGATGGTCCCCACGGCACAAATCCATGTGGGCTCACCCGTCAGCTCGAAGGTGAACCAGCACATCCAGGCGGTATTTTCATCGAACAGGTGAATCATGATGCCGTGCCCGCTTTCGGCCGGATTGAACCAGGACGCAGACATCGAGGGATTGACTTCAAAGCCCTCTGTTGGGGGTGGATCGGGAGGTGGAATAACAGGGGGAGAATCGGGAAGGACAAGAAAGATGTTGTCGAAGTAAGCCTCGGCATCCGCCATCTCGCCAAATGGCTTCAAAACCCCCAGCGACACACGAACACTCAGTGTTTCCGATGGTGTGGTGATCGTTTTGCTGACACTGTTCCAGTCGCCAACCTGGCTGCTGGCGGTGCTGATCAGACCATCAATTGGATTGCCAAAGCATGTGGAATTATCGAACGGCTCAAGAAAAATAAAGGCTTGAGTTCCGGATGGCTGTCCTCCGGGGATCAACAGATCGCCACCCCACTCTACCAGTCCGGCGCCTTCGAATTCGAAACACTGAACCAATACGAACGGCACCACACCGTCACCCGTGCCCTCGTTTCCAAGCAGCGCGGACCCTGAAACTCCTGAACCACCGGCGTCCACGGGAGACCACACTCCGGGCCGGCCAAATGCCTTTGCCCATCCTGAAAGATCAGTCTCAAAACCCGGGTTAGCGATTGAGTTGGTTTGCGCCTGGACGGGCAGACAAACAGTGAGCAGAAATATAATGGTAGAGAAAATCTGGAAAAGCAGCCTGAACCTTTGCATGAAGTGACTCCCGAATCGATCCGTGTTGTTATGTGAATTCCTTCACAACGATTCTAGCACTTCATAATGGCCGGGTTATTTGAGCAGTTCCAATCCGCCCATGTAAGGCTGCAAAGCCTCGGGTATCGCAATGGAGCCATCGGCTTGTTGATAGTTCTCCATCACTGCAATCAGGGTTCTGCCAACTGCCAGCCCCGAACCATTGAGGGTATGAACAAGCCTCGGTTTACCCGTATCAGGATCACGCCATCGCGCCTGCATCCTTCTTGCCTGGAAATCGCCGCAGTTGCTGCATGAAGATATTTCGCGGTAAGTACCCTGCCCTGGCAGCCAGACTTCGATGTCGTAGGTTTTCTGGGCAGCAAAACCCATGTCCCCGGTACACAGAACCACTGTTCGGTACGGTAAACCCAGTTTCTTCAAAATAGTCTCAGCATGTCCGGTCAGGGCCTCATGGGCTTCAGCGGAGTCCTGTGGCCTAACAATCTGGACCAACTCCACTTTTTCGAACTGGTGTTGCCGAATCATGCCTCGCGTATCTTTACCGTAAGAACCTGCCTCACGACGAAAACAGGGTGTCTGTGAGGTCAGCCTGATAGGCAGGTCGTCCGCATCAATGATCTGATCGCGCGCAAAATTAGTCATCGGGACTTCGGCCGTCGGCACCAGGTAGCGCGGAGGATCATCAGTGCTGGCAAATGCATCTTCTTCAAACTTGGGAAGCTGGCCCGTGCCGGTCATGCTTTCTGCATTGACCAGGTAAGGTACATAAACCTCCTTGTACCCATGTTCCTGCGTCTGAACATCAAGCATAAACTGGGCAAGCGCACGGTGCAGCCTTGCGAGTGGTCCGTGAAGAACGGTAAAACGTGCACCCGCCAGCCTGGCGGCTGTCTCGGAGTCGAGCATTGCAAGCTGATCACCCAGATCCACATGATCCAGCGGTTCAAAATCAAACTGTGTCGGTTCACCCCAGCGACGTATTTCGACATTGTCATTTTCATCTTTACCGACAGGAACGTCTTCTTCTGCCAGGTTCGGAATGCCCATCGCGATTTCCGCCTGTTCTTGTCGGATAACATCAAACTCCGACTCGGCCTTTCCAAGCTCTTCCCCAAGATTCCTGGTTTCATCGAGCAATGGCTGAATGTCCTCTCCCCTGGCCTTGGCCTGGCCAATGGATTTCGCGCTGACATTACGTGTGTTCTGAAGCTCCTCAACGCGCAATTGCAGGGCCTTTCGCTTCGCATCCAGATCCTTCCAGGCAGAAACATCAAGCTGGTATCCGCGTGTTAACAACTTTTCAGCAACGTCCTCTGCGTTCGCGCGTAACAACGAAGGATCAAGCATTACTCAGCTTCCTCACTGTTCAGGTCGTTAAGCAGCACCAGGTCTCCGACGATATCCACATCTTCGGGTGGCTCAAATGTGAATTGGTCAGGCGCAAGTTCGGGATTGCGCTGAGAAGAACTCAGGCGAATCTCTGTTCTCAGTCCGAATGCATCTTCCATGGCGATCAGTTTCAGTTCCTGCCCTGCAATACCAAGCAGCACGCGATCAAATTCTGCATCCTCGGCGATTGATCTGAGCTCGACGTAGGCAAGCCCCTGATCCACTCCCAGGTCACGAACCTCGAATTGCTCATCCAGGCGATCCAGGTCGGTGAGCAGTGTGAGCGGCGAGTCACTGGCCAGGCTGGACTGATCCCTGACAGTGATCTGCTCAAGGCTGACGTCGTAGAGCCAGATGCGTTTACCATCTGCGACAATGGTTTCCGGGAAATCACCGCCATATTCCCAGCGAAACAGCGAGGGGCGGCTTAGCCACAACTCGCCTTCATTGGCATCCTGGACCATGCCATCACTGTTAAGTACCACTTGCTCGAAAGTGGCATGAAAGGTGTCCAGCTCCGATGCAAATTGTTCCAGTGCAGCACGGCCACCAGCTTGCGGCTCAACGGAGTCCTGCGCCACACCTGTGGCTGAATAGACAAGCCCGATCGCAAAAATCGAAGCCACAAGCATATTGTTCAATCTGTTGGTCATGTATTGCATATCTGCTCTGTCGGGACGTTTTCAATCCTCGGGAGGCGGTGGGGCCAGAACTTCCCTTTGTCCGTTGTGTTCGGGCGCACTCACCACGCCGGCGGCTTCCATGTCTTCAACCAGCCTGGCTGCGCGGTTGTAGCCAATGCGCAGCTGCCTCTGAACGCTGGAAATAGAGGCGCGTCTTGATTTGGTGACCCAGGCGATGGCCTGGTCGTAAAGCTCGTCCTGCTCGCCACCGGTGGCTTCCGGCAAACCGGTTGCGCCGACGCTGCGACCATCATCCATTAACTGTGTATCGTTTAAGACTTCCTCAATGTAGTCCGGTTCCCCGAACTTTTTGAGCCAGCCAACCACTGCATGAACTTCATGATCATCCACGAAGGCGCCATGAATTCGTTCTGGCAACGCAGACCCGGGTGGCAGGAACAGCATGTCGCCGTGGCCCAAAAGCTGCTCAGCGCCCATCTGGTCGAGAATGGTCCGGGAATCAACCCTGGAGGAAACCTGGAAGGCAATCCTCGCGGGAATGTTTGCCTTGATCAGGCCTGTGATCACATCCACCGAGGGTCGCTGAGTCGCAAGCAGCAGGTGAATGCCCGCTGCACGTGCTTTTTGAGCGAGCCTGGCAATCAATTCCTCAATCTTCTTGCCCACAATCATCATCATGTCAGCGAACTCATCGATGATGACCACGACGTATGGAACCGTCTCCAGGTCAGGTGCCGTTTCGCCGTCGAGGGCGTTTTCAGGGTTCCATAACGGGTCGGTCAGCGGCTTACCTGCTTCCTGGGCTTCCCGTACTTTCTTGTTGAATCCGGCGATGTTCCTGACACCAACGGCCGCCATCATTCGATACCGGCGTTCCATTTCAGCAACACACCAGCGCAGCGCATTGGCCGCCTCTTTCATGTCTGTTACAACCGGCGCCAGGAGATGCGGAATCCCTTCATAAACGGATAACTCCAGCATCTTAGGATCGATCATCACCAGTCGAACCTGGTCAGGAGTTGCCTTGAAAATCAGGCTGAGAATCATGGCATTGATGGCGACCGATTTACCGGAGCCTGTGGTGCCGGCAACCAGCAGATGTGGCATGCGTGCGACGTCTGCGACAATGGGTCTTCCTGCAATGCTTTTGCCCAGGGCCAATGTCAATGGCGATGATGAGCGGTCATATGGCTCTGAATTCAAAACGTCTGACAGGAATACGATTTGCCTGTTGACGTTTGGAATTTCCAGGCCAATCGTTGACTTGCCCGGTATCACTTCGACCACCCTGACAGAAATCACGCTCAGGCCGCGTGCCAGATCCTTGGCCAGGTTCATGATCTGGGCAGACTTGATACCGGCAGCGGGTTGCAACTCGAAACGGGTGATCACAGGTCCCGGGTGCACAGCCACGACATCGACCTCAACACCGAAGTCAGCCAGCTTCAGCTCAACCTGCCGGGACAAAGCCTCGAGTTCGTCTTTGCTGTAACCCGCTTTTTGTTCCTCGGGAGAATCGAGCAGATCTTTGGGAGGCAGCTTGCCTGCGGGTAAATGCTTGAACAGCGGCGGCTGGCTTTCCCGCTGTTTGCGTTTGCTCTTGCTTTCCTCGTCAGTGCCAACCTGGGGTTCAATCAGCCTTTGTGGCTTCTTCTTCCGCTTGACGCTGTCGGCTTTACGCACTTCTTCGCGCTTGGCCTTGGCCCTGCGGCCTGCGAACCAGTCCCGCAAACCGGCAACAGCAGTGGTCATCCATGCAATTGAGGAGAGCGTGAACTGTCCCGTCTTGTCCATCACCCTGAACCAGGAAATTCCGGCGAACAGGGTAAGACCCAACAACATCAGGGCCAGCAAAAACAAGGTGGAACCCAGGTAACCAGCCACTTCTGTCAGCGGTGTCGCAATCTGTAGTCCTACAACCCCGCCCGCCCCTGCTGGCATACTGCCAATCGGAGCAACGGCATGCAGATGGGCCAGTCCGGTTGTTGAGAGGATGAACAAAACGAAACCGGTCACCCTGGCCAGCCATTGAGCGGCATCCACGGAAACAGCGCCACGCGTGCCGCTATAGACGACCCAACCCAGGTAAACCAGCAAAACCGGCAGCAGATAAGCGATATAACCTGTGAGAAAAAGGAAAAAGTTTGCCAGCCAGGCACCGAGCAAGCGCCCGATATTCTGAACCTGTTCGGATGCAACGGTGTTAAAGGGGCCGGGATCAGTAGGCTCATAGCTCACCAGGCAAGCCACCAGGTAGACAGCCAGCAATATGGTGAGCAGGAAGAAGCTCTCGCTTAATCCATTTGCGAGTTCTGATCGGCTTTCTTTGACCGCGCGCGATTTCTTTCGGGCTTGCGCCAAGCTAATAATCCTGATTAGATTTATGAGTTATAGATTTGATTTATATATATTTTTATTATAACCACTACAGGCATATCGTGCGACTAACTTGATATGGCCGTGAGCGTCCTCACTTTGACTGGACGGCGCCGGAATTCCCGAAGCACAATAGCTGCCAGTCAAGCGCCCAATTACAAGAATCGAACCGGAGCGATTATACATGAGCGAACCCCAGCATCGACGACTTCTCATCGTTGGTTCAGGCCCTGCAGGATACACTGCTGCTGTTTATGCAGCGCGCGCTAATCTTGAACCCGCGGTCATTACCGGCCTTGAGCAGGGTGGGCAGTTAACCACCACGACTGATGTCGACAACTGGCCCGGAGACGTAGAAGGCCTTCAGGGGCCGGATCTCATGGTTCGCATGCAAAAACATGCCGAGCGATTCGAAACCGAGCTGATTTTTGATCACATTCATACTGCTGACCTTTCCCGGCGCCCTTTTCGTTTCGAGGGAGACAGTGGCACCTATACGTCGGATGCCGTGATTATCGCCACCGGTGCCAGTGCAATGTACCTGGGACTGGACTCCGAGGAGGCATACAAGGGCAAAGGCGTTTCTGCATGTGCGACCTGTGATGGCTTTTTCTACCGGGGCCAGACCGTCGCCGTGATCGGTGGCGGCAACACCGCCGTGGAGGAAGCCCTTTATCTTTCCAACATCGCGAAAGAAGTCATCCTGGTGCATCGTCGTGATGCATTACGAGCTGAAAAAATCATGCAGGATCGCCTGTTTGATCGCGAGAAAAACGGCAACATCACCATCATGTGGGATCACGTTCTTGACGAGGTGCTGGGCGACGACAATGTCGTTACCGGCATGAGGGTGAAGAATGTCAAGACCGATGAAAAAACCGAAATCGATCTCGAGGGTGTATTCATCGCCATTGGTCACAAGCCCAACACGGGCATTTTTGCCGGCCAGCTGGATATGAAGGGCGGATACATCCAGACACGCTCTGGTATTGAAGGGTATGCAACGTCAACCAGCGTCCCGGGTGTATTTGCTGCCGGTGATGTTTCCGATCATGTCTATCGCCAGGCGGTTACCTCTGCCGGTTTCGGTTGCATGGCGGCACTGGATGCCGAACGCTGGCTTGACGAGAAGGCAGGAGTCGAACCACGATAGCGCAATGAAACTCCAGGCCCGAATACTAGACGGAATTAAACGGGTACCGGAGCATCACTGGAACAAGCTGGAAACATCCGGCAATCCTTTTGTTAACTGGCACTTTCTCAACGCACTGGAGGCTTCCGGATCTGTTGCTGCCGAAAACGGTTGGGTGCCCAGTCATTTCTGCATCTACGATGATGATCAATTACTCGCTGCCATGCCCGCGTACGTCAAGATGCACTCCCGGGGAGAGTTTGTATTCGACTGGGCGTGGGCAGATGCCTATCAACGTCACAACCTGCCGTACTATCCCAAACTCCTGACTGGCATTCCCTGGACGCCAGTGGCCGGACCGCGCCTGCTCGTCGATGCAAGCCATCCTGAACACAAGACTCTTCGACAAGCCCTGGTTAGCGCTGCTCTCCAGTTTTGCCAAAAAGCCGAATTGTCTTCGTGGCACTGCAACTTCACCACGGGCGCTGACAATGAATCGTTTCGTGGCAGGGATCTATTACATCGCAAAGATTTCCAGTTTCACTGGCATAACCATGATTTCGACGGGTTTGATGAATTCCTTTCCACGCTAAAGTCAAAGAAGCGCAAAAACATCAGGCACGAACGTCTTCAGGTCGCAAAGGCAGGTGTTCGATTTGAAAGAAAGACGGGCGGCGAACTGGATGGTGAAGATATTCGATTCATGCATGATTGTTATTGCCGGACATTTCATGAGCATGGCAACCTGCCGGCCCTTTCACTGGACTGCTTTGAAATGCTGGTGGCCACGATGCCTGAGTCGATCCTTGCAGTGATCGCATCGATGGACGACGAGCCCCTGGCGATGAGCCTGTATTTCAAGGGAGATGACACGCTTTACGGCCGCTATTGGGGAACGCGCCAGGATCTGCCAGGCCTGCATTTTGAGACAGCCTACTACCAGGGCATTGAATATTGCATTGAACATGGCCTCAAACGTTTCGAGTCAGGCGCCCAGGGCGAACACAAAATTGCACGCGGGTTTGAGCCGGTGGCTACAAGTTCTTATCACCACATCCGCCATCCCGGGTTTCGTGACGCCATTTCTGATTACCTGGCAAACGAAATGGAATGGCTGGATGATTATCGAAGCCAGGTGAATCAGCACATGCCTTTCAGGAAGGCAGCAAGCGGTTAGCCTGATGTTGCTGGAACTGCCGTGCCTCGATCAAATGGAAGAAGGGTATTTTCCAGACACAGACTGTGCTTTGCCCTACCCCAATGGCTTGCTTGCCTGGGGAGGGACGCTCAGCTCCAGGCGGCTGGTCAGCGCTTATCGCAGCGGGATATTTCCCTGGTATTCGAAAGGAGAACCCATTCTCTGGTGGTCACCCTCGCCTCGTTGTGTACTTGAAACAGAAGAAGTTTACATATCCAGCAGAACCCGGCGACGCCTGAGACAAGGCGCATTTCAGTTTACCTCTGATGTTGCCTTCGAAGCGGTGATCGAGGGCTGTGCAATGCCGGATACCGGACGTGAGTCGACCTGGATCAGTGACGATATGAAGGTGGCTTACATTCAGATGTACCACGACGGCATCGCCCACTCTGTCGAAACCTGGATGGAAGGTCAGCTGGTGGGTGGTATTTACGGCCTGTCGATTGGAAAAATGTTCTTTGGAGAATCAATGTTCAGCCTGGTGCCGGATGCCAGCAAGACTGCGCTGATCATGCTGTGTCGACAGCTAAACGACTGGGGTTTTGAACTGATCGACTGCCAGGTTGGCAATCCGCATTTGTTGCGGATGGGAGCTAAAGAAATCGAACGTGTGGAATTTGAGGCACGTTTGAAAATCGCGGTCGAACAGCACCATCCCGATGATTTTTGGAAGCAAGGGATCAATACCGGGCGGGATTGGTAGGTTCAGGACTTCCCACCCCCCAGGAGTTCATCGAACCTGCGCAAGGTCTGATCATCCAGGTTCCCTCTTTCGTTGGCCAGGTCAAGAACGGTAAGGGCAAGTATCCGATAAACGTCTGTGTCATGAGCACCCAGGCTCTGTAGTGCTCCAAGGTGCGCCTCAACCGTGCTGGTGTCGCCTCTCACGACCGGCCCTGTGATTGACTGGCGGGCGCCCTCTCTGTTCAGGTCTGCCGCCGTAATTGATAACAGGCTATGGCTCGCCTGTGCCGCAACTTCAGGCTCGAGGCCGGCCTGTTCCAGCCACTTTTGCGCCTTCCAGACCACGCCCTTGGTAACATTGCTCACAATGGCCAGGGCTGCATGGTAAAGACCGCGATTGAGATCTTTTACCTCTTTCCAGCAAGCGCCTGAAGCCTCGAACGGACTTCGCAAAGCACGAAGTGCTGCGTCGGACCCTTCGGCGATGCAAATGGTGTCGCGAAACTGGTCCACATCCGTGGAATGCACTGGCATGGATCTCACCGGATGCACCGCTGCAGTTTCTGCACCCCTGTCGCCGGCCGTTGCCAGGACACCTGGCCCGTAACGACCACTGAGATGAAATACCGCCTGACCCGAAAGTCCGGGTCTCCGGGCTGCCAGCTCTTGCGCCATCAGGCCAATAGAATCATCCGGTGTTGCGATCAGCCAGACATCCGGCCTTGAAAACGCCCCGATTGTTTCGACTGCGTCTCCCGCTCCCAGGCGAGCAACCGCTCTGTGTGTGCTGGAAGGTGAGCGGTTCAGTACCTGGCCGATGGTGACCAGGCCGGTCCGGGCCAATGCCGAGGCCACAGAACCTCCTGCGCGGCCGCAGCCAATGATATTCAGGACTAACATCGTTCTCCCGGGAGAAATTATTCTTCAAGCATGAAATACACGTGTGTAATCAGCTGACTTTCCGGTATGGAGCCGGGGTCGGAAATATAGTGCTCCCAACTAACACCATCATGTTCCAGTCGCTGGACAGCGATGAATGCAGCAATCTTCTCGTAGCTTGCGTCCATCTCATTGTATGGACCTTTGTGTACAGCCCTCACGGCCCTGCCGGATGGCGTTTGGCCCACCTTGATATTGCCACGCGTATTGACACTGGCAATGTCGATGGGAATCGCCGCATCGAACTGATAGCTGTTGGGATTGGAGTTATAGCTGATCGCCATGGGTTGTCCGGCATTGTCTATCCCCCTGGCGGCCATGAATCTGCTGATCTCGCCATATGCAGCACCAAGGGCTGCCGCAACCGCAGCATCACTTCTGCCGCTGCTGGAAGAAACATAAAGAATCGATTGCGCCGGGACGTCCACGATTTCGATTTCCATACGTGAATAGTCAGCGTTTGGAAGCGTTTCTGCGTATTGTTTCAGTGACTCAAGGCCTTCCGAATAGTCATTGCCAATCCAGTGATCAAGCATCAGGCCCATGTATTTGCCCATGAGGGCCCCGAAAAACCCACGATCCTCGGTGACATCGGTATCGAAACCCCAGATCACTCTTGAACCACGTCCTGACGGCCGAATTTCGAAATAGGCCTGGGCCTTGCCCTGTTCGCCAAGATCAAGCCGGGTTCGAACCAGTGAATATGGCTGAGACTCGGTGATCTCCTGCCAGCCGGTGCCCACTTGCCGTGGATCACCAGACCAGTTCATGCGGGCACCCACCCCTCGCTCAGCACCGCTATACGAATAGCGAGCATCCGGATCCTTTTCCGACCAAGGCGACCAGGACTGAAAATGGTGAAGGTCGTTCAGCACGCCATGCAGGATGGCAGGTGGACGTTCAATGATGATGTGTCGCTCAACGTGCACGTTGGCAGGCAGCAGAACAGCGCCTGCCAGCAAAACCACTGCCAGGAACAAAACGACAATAAAGAAACGGACCAGCATGACTGAAACTCCCTATCCAGTGGCTCACTTTGGCCTGAGATATCCGAACACCGATATCATTCAACCGGTGACTTCAGATCCTAGTCGTCTAGCTTACCCAATTGTTTGCTTTCAGGGTACCAGTCGGGGACCGTGTCATCGTCTTCCCATTCATACCGAACCATGGGTGGCCGGTCCCAGTTTCGGAAAATAATGGCCGCCAGGATGCCCATCAACGCACCCCCAAGATGCAACTCCCATGACATATTGGGCCTGATCGGCAACACGCCCCAGACCATGGTTCCATACAAAAACCAGATGAGTAGCGAAGCCGCAATGGACCGCATGTCGCGGCGAATGATGCCACTAAGAAGCACATAGGCGAGCAAACCATAAACCAGCCCACTGGCGCCAAAGTGAAAACTTGGCCGCCCGATAAACCAGGCAAAAATCCCGGAACCCAGCCAGATGATCGGAATCGCCCTTAATGATGAATTCGGATAAAGGAACAACATCGCGGTCAGCGATAACAACAACGGCAGGCTGTTGGAAAAAATATGGCTGGCACTGGCATGAAACAATGGCGCAGTGACGATCCCGATCAGGCCGGAAATCGCCCCGGGTTGCAGACCAAAACGACCCAGTCTCAATCCAAAAAAAGCGTCAACAAGAAAAATCACCCAGAGAAACACAGTGAATGCCACCGAAATCCTGAGGGCGAGCGAGAAGTTATCCTTGGAGCGCTTTGACAGCGTATAGCGGGGATCGGGTTGTTGTATTGACATTAACTTTTATTGTTCAGCGTAAGGATTCGGGCTGAGCCGCCTGAATCACGGTTGAAGTTTCATCCAGCAACTGGCGCAGATCGGCCTTGCCCATACCGACAGTGGAGATTTCCGGATGAATTACCAGCTCTACCTTTCCCGGAAAAATCCGAAGGGTTTTGGCAGGTAAGACATCGTGGGTTCCATTGATGGTCACCGGCAGTACGGGTAACCCCTGTTCAATTGCCGTGGCAAATGCGCCTTTCTTGAATGGCAGCAGGCGGCCATCAAGACTCCGTGTGCCTTCAGCAAAGAAAAGAATGCCGACACCATTGCCGAGACGGTTCAGTGCATCGGCGATCGCCTGCTTGGCAGACGAGGGATTACGGCGATCGACAAAAATGTGCCCTACTTTTTCACAGCCAATCCCGATGCCCGGCACCTTTCGAAGTTCCTTTTTCATGACCCACTTCAGGTCCAGGTCCAGCCAGCCATAGAGGATAAGGATGTCGTACTGGCTCTGGTGGTTGGCCACCACAACGTAGCTCTGATCCTTGCGTGCGTTGGCTTCACCCATGACCGTAACGAAAACGGGTGTAATTAATGCCAGCAACCTGGCCCATGGCGAAGCGATATACCGGCTTGCCCAGTTTGGATTAACCACTATTGCAAACAGCACCGACAACGTACTGGCAAAGAAAGTGAGGACCAGGACCAGTGGCATAAATATCAGCCAGGCGTAAATCTGGTACGGCCAGAAAAGGATCTTTCTCATGGAGCCAACCCTTTGAGAAACCTCATGTTGTGGTAGCGCGGACTATAGTGGATATCCCATCATCAAACAAAGCGCTCGGAGGTTAAAAAAAGGGGCGCCCGCATGGGCGCCCCTGCACATTTAAGCCCAAAGCCGATTAGCGTATCAGGCCGCTTTTTTCTTATCGTTCTCGATCAGTTTTGAACCTGACGCGATTTCAATGGACTTTGGTTTCATTGCTTCCGGTATTTCACGCTCCAGCTCAATGTGAAGCAATCCATTGTCCAAACGCGCTCCGGTGACCCGAACATGATCGGCCAGGTTGAACCGGCGCTCGAATGAACGCGTGGCAATTCCGCGATACAGGAAATTCTCTTCAGAATCATCCTGCTCTTCGGAAATGTTGCCGGAAACAATCAGTTTGTTGTGCTCTGACGTGATTTCCAGGTCGCTTTCTGAGAAACCTGCAACCGCCATGGTGATGGAATAACGATCCTCACCGCTGGACTTGATGTTGTAAGGGGGGAATGCCCCACCCTGATCCATTCTGGCTTCCGTGTTCAACATACGGGCCAGCCGGTCAAATCCGACAGAAGTACGAAATAGGGGTGAAAGGTCAAAAGTAGTCATTACCGAATCCTCCTTTGAAGCAATATCGGTTTGTTTAAATACTCCCGCCGTTTACGGCCGGGAGAGCTTGTGGCTCCATCAGGCAGCCACATCCAAAAATGTAGGGACAGTACTGAAAAACTTCAAGGCCCCGCTGCAGGATTTTCAGGAATACCGAATTCTGTCCAGGACGAAAGATTCCCTGGACATTGGTAATTCCACCTCCACCTCGTCGCCGCGTGACTTACCAAGAAGCGCACGCGCCAGCGGAGAATCAACCGATATATAGCCTTTTGGGGCATCCGTTTCGTCGGCGCCCACAATCCGGTATTCAATGGTTTCATCAGATTCGGTCCTGACAGTGACCCAGGCGCCGAAGAAAACCTTGTCCTGGTTTGCGGGAATCCTGTCTACCACCTCGACGCTGTCGAGTCGCCTGGAGAGGTAGCGGACCCGACGGTCTATTTCTCCAAGCTGTTTCTTCCTGTAGATGTATTCGGCATTTTCAGACCTGTCTCCCTCGGCCGCAGCCGCAGTCAATGCCGGCACCACTTCCTGGCGGCGTAATTTCCACAGGTCCTTGAGCTCCACATTGAGCGCAGCTGCCCCTTCCGGCGTAATGTATGGGCTGCTTTTGGGCGGTGGCGGTTTCCAACGGGCCATCGACAATCTATCCTTCTTAACTGGCTAAAAAAATCTGCGACGGTTTAACCACCGCTTGCGTCACTACAACTGATGGCGACGTCCCCTTTTAATATCAAGCTGGACGAAATGACGATGGCTCGCGCAAAGCGGGGCGACAGGGAGGCGCGTGCGCAGATCTTTCGTGACTTTCACCAGCCCGCATGGAGTGTCGCCATGAGATTATGCCAGTGTCAGGACACCGCCCATGACGTCACTCAGGAAGCATTTATATCGGCATTTCGCCGCCTCAAACAGTTTCGCGGAGACTCTCCATTCTGGGGCTGGTTGCGGCGCGTTGTGATTAATCATGCCATCAGCCATATGCGACGCGCCCCAAAAGCGACCATCGTCGAGCTTCACGAAAACCATGCCCATACTGATGGGCAACAGGAACGAATTGGCCAGTCCATGGATCTGGAAGCGGCGCTGGCTTCACTCAGCCCGGATGACCGGACCGTGGTCTGGTTGCACGATGTTGAAGGCTACAGCCACGCCGAGATTGCGGCTGTCTTTGGACGCACAGAGAGTTTTTCAAAAACGCGTCTGTCCCGGGCTCGGGCCAGGCTTCGAACATTGATTGATTCACCAAAACAGAAATCACTGGCCAGCGAAGCGGCGGGACAGGTTTGAAAATGAGCGCAAGGATTTTCATTATGAATATGTCGGTTCACAGCACCGAAACCACTGACCTTGACCCATTGGGGTTAAGTGAAATCGACAGCCTTGAGCCTGCCAAAGGCTCCATGGAGAAAGACTGGGAGGCGGTTTCAGCCGCGCTGGAATCCGGCGACCGGAATCGTCGAAATCTAGTGTTCGGTGCTCTGGCCTCGGCTGCCTCTGTTCTTCTGGTGATTGCCCTGCTGACTTTTTCAGACCCCACCCCGGTCTCCAGCGGCATAGATCAGCCGATCACCACGCAAACCAGTTCCAACGGGGCAGATGAGTTAAACGACCCCAACCTGGCCCAGCCAACCACCGGGCAACTGATCGGCTTATCCCAGTCCATGGAGCGCCAACTCCAGGTGATTCGATCTGAAGTGGGTTCAATGCCCTCGCAAATGGTGCTTTACCAGGTCGAACTTCAGGACCTGATCGTACAGGTTGATGATGCACTGAGTCTTTCCCCGGATTCACGTGAACTCTGGGGCCAGAGAGTCGAGCTGCAGATGGACCTGATGAAGCTTTATCGAAATCAGTTGCGACGGGATTACCGTCGCCTGGCGTCTGTTTAGATAACGACGCATGGATAAGTGATAACCACTATGAAATTTATTCCTATGAACAAACGACACAACCGCTTCAGAAGTTTCTTTAACACCAACCTGGTGATACTGATGCTCCTGAGCCCATTGCCACTGCTGGCGCAGCAAGATGCCCAACAATCATTGTCAGAGGCAGAGCAGCAGGAACTTCGCAGGCAACGCGAGGAAATGATGACTGCCATCGAAAAGACCCGCAATGAAATCGAGCGAGTGGCTGAAGAGGCCCGCGTTAAAGCCCAGGCTTTGCGAGAGGAAACCCAAAAACTGAGGACTGAAACATCCGAACTGGCACGCCAGAGTGAACAGGCCCGGGAAGAAGCCAGAGCAGAATTAGCCAGGGAACGGGAAGAACTGAGTCGCACCCACCGCGAATTAAGAAGGGCTTCCCAGGAAGTGGCCAGAGCCTACCGCGAACTCAGCCTTGCAGAGGACCGCGAGATGCGCACACGCACCATCAACCTGGGTGACCGCGCCATGCTGGGCGTCATTCTCGGCAATGAGACCGACCAGGGAATCGAAATCATTGGTGTCTCGCCTGATGGACCGGCCGAGCGAGCCGGCATCCAGAGCGGAGACACACTGATGTCTCTTCGGGGCGAGGATCTTGCTTTATCAGCGGATACATCGCCAAGGGAGATTGTTTACGAAATCATGAGTGATGTTGGAGAAGGCGAGGAAATCTCCGCCAACGTATTACGAGATGGCAACCACCTGGATCTCATGGTCAAACCGGAAAGACGTGAACCAGCGAGCTGGGCTTCATATATTCGCTTGCCGGAACCAGTGGTTGCCCCCGCAGCACCCGCTGCCCCAGGCAGTGCCGCAACTCCGGTTGACCCGGCTGAACCGCTTGCACCTCATATTTCAATCGAAAGGATTGCCGTTCCACCGATGAATACGGCTGTCATCGCGGCGGAAGCCCTGGCACTTGCTGATGAGCTTGAAACGTTCCACTTTAGAATTGAGGAAGGTGATGGCGAATTGACCGAGTACAGCTACGAAATCGACATCGATCCTTCCGACTTCGAATTCGATACCGAGGCATTTTCGGAATTCGGATCAATGGCAATCGACGAGGCGCGTGTCTGGTTTGGGGCAAGCGCCACGCTCGGAATCCAGTTTGCAAGCCTAAATGATGGTCTGGCGGGCTATTTCGATACCAACACTGGTTTGCTGGTCCTGGAAGCGCCGGAAGACAATTCCTTTGGGCTGATGGCGGGCGACGTGGTACTGAAGGTTGGAGACAGCCAAATCAACGCCATATCCGACTTCATTCGGGCCTTGCGGGCACATGAATCGGGTGACGAGGTGGCGGTACAGATCAAGCGCAACAAGCGCAACGTTACGCTCGATGCCGTGGTTCCTGAAAATCGCTTTGGTCTCTATGAAAGCGACACAAGCGGTGAGGCCATTGTTGCCAGGTTCCTGAAAACCCACGACGAAGAATAGCAACCAGGACACGCAGTATTTCTTGAGCCTGGCGCTGCCAGGCGGGATAATGCCGGGCTGAAGTCCTCTAGCCTGGTGTCCTGAACTGTGAGTGAGAACCCCAAAATTGGTTTTGTGAGCCTGGGCTGTCCCAAGGCCCTGGTTGATTCTGAACGAATTCTGACGCAGCTACGGTCTGACGGCTATGAATTGTCAGGGCAGTACGATGATGCCGATGTTGTGGTGGTCAACACTTGTGGCTTCATCGACAGTGCCAAGGCAGAATCACTTGAAGCCATTGGCGAGGCCCTGGAATCAAACGGAAAAGTGATCGTCACTGGCTGCATGGGTGCCCAGGAAAGTGATATTCGCGACATTCACCCTTCCGTGCTTGCTGTTACCGGACCGCAGCAGTACGAAGCCGTGGTTGGTGAAGTTCACCGGCATGCACCGATAAAAAGCGAATTCAACCCCTTCACCGATCTCGTACCAGCACCCGGCACCGGAATAAAACTGACTCCAAGACACTATGCATACCTAAAAATATCAGAAGGTTGCAACCACAAGTGCACATTTTGCATCATTCCTACGATGCGTGGACCACTGGTCAGTCGCCCGATCGGTAATGTGATGACCGAGGCAGAGGGCCTGGTCAAGTCAGGGGTGAAAGAACTGCTGGTCATTGCCCAGGATACCTCTGCATACGGTGTTGACCTGAAGTACAGAATGGATTTCTGGGGCGGCAAACCCCTTAAGACCCGAATGCTGGAGCTTTGCCAGGCCCTGGGCAGCCTGGGTGTGTGGGTGAGGCTGCACTATGTTTACCCCTACCCCCACGTCGATAACGTCATTCCTCTGATGGCAGACGGAAAAATCCTGCCTTACCTTGATGTGCCATTGCAGCACGGCAGCAAGAAGGTGCTCAAGGCCATGCGCAGGCCCGCAGCAGCAGAGGGCACCCTGGAGCGAATCAGGCGGTGGCGTGAAATATGTCCGGAAATCACCATCCGCAGCACGTTCATTGTTGGTTTCCCCGGCGAAACGGATGACGATTTTTCCGAGCTTCTTGATTTTCTTGAAGAGGCACAGCTTGATCGGGTGGGTTGTTTTGAGTATTCGCCGGTTGAAGGTGCCCGCGCAAACCAACTGGATGGTCATGTACCGGATGAGGTTAAAGCAGAACGAAGAGACCAGTTCATGCGCTTGCAGGCCGGGATCAGTCACGACAGGCTTCAGTCCAGGATTGGTACCACTCAGCAGGTTCTTGTGGACGAGGTTACTGAAGACGGTGCGATCGCGCGCTCGGCTTCGGACTCTCCGGAAATTGACGGCATTGTCAGGGTGAAGGATGGAGCGAGCCTCGAGCCCGGACAGTTTGCGAACGTCAGGGTAGAGCATGCAGATGACCATGACCTGACGGCCAGGTTGATCCCCCAGGGCTGAAATTATGTCACCTGTAAGCCAGATCATCTGGCGTAATCAGCATCGAATAGGTGATCAGAATGACCTGCTCCTGATTCGCCCGACCGCTGATGACCTGGCCATGAAGCTGCAAAGTTCAGGCCATACCGTTCACGCCATCTCCCACTCATACAAAACCCACACTTTTCTTCAGCAGCAAGGAATCGAAAGTTCGTTTTCTGTCACGCAGTCGGATTCCAAGCGTAAATGGCCCCTGGTCATTCTTTTCCAGCCTCGTGAAAAAAGCCTGTTGGAGATGATGCTCGAACTCAGCGCCGGTTACCTGCAAGATGATGGCGAACTGTGGCTTGCCGGAGAAAAAAAATCAGGCATTAAATCGGCTGGCAAGCGGTTGCCAGGGCATTTTCACAAGCACCAGAACCTGGACAACGCCCGACATTGCAGCCTGTTCGCTGTCTCCGATCCGACCACAGCCCATGCCTCGAACCTGTCGGACTACGCCAGTGACTGGTCTTTCCAGTTGGGGGAAACTACGATTGAGATCGCCAGCTTGCCAGGCATTTTTGCTGATGGCCGACTGGACAGCGGAACCCGGTTGCTGCTGGATACACTCACAGACAAAGCCATGCTCAGCCAGGTGAGTGGCAGGGCCCTGGACTTCGGTTGTGGTGCAGGCACGATTGGCATCGCACTGGCCCAACTCTGCCCTGGGCTCGACGTGACCCTTCTCGATGACTCCGCCATTGCCCTGGAAGCAGCCAGCCTCACCCTGGACAAGAACCATCAATCAGCCAGGCTCATTGCATCGAACGGCCTGGAAACCCTGCTCGGTTCAGAAACCACACAGAAGTTTGACTGGATTGTCAGTAACCCACCGTTTCATTCAGGGGCTGCGCAAGAGCTCAACACAGCCCATCAATTCATTAATGATTGTCCGAAATTATTGGCCAGGAATGGAAAAGTCTGTATCGTCGCAAACAATCATTTACCCTACAGGCGCTGGCTTCAGGAACTCTTTAGGAACGTTCAAGTCATAGCTTCGGATCGTGGGTACAATGTATGGCTGGCCCAACATCAAGTAAAGAATTAGAACCGGGAAATCCGGTCCGGACCAAATCAGTCGTCTGCCCGTTAAAAACAGGAACTGTGTGAGGAAATCATGATTTTGAGCAACCTGGGAAACAACGCCAAGCTCTGTGCCGCGGCAATTTTCAGCCTGATCGCACTTTGCACCATTTCGTCAGCCACCATTGCGGATGAGGCTGAATACATCATGAATTCGGAATCTCCCGGCATGCAGATGACTTTTGATGGCAGCAGCGTGGAAGCATTCGATCAGCGCATGGAAGAAATCGAGGCGGAAACCACGGCGGAAGAATACGTCACAATCCAGCAATCAATCGAATACATGCTGGTGTACGACCTGGCCGCCAGGCGTGACCGGGAAGTGCTCTACGAAAGGCTCGACGGTAAAACACCTGTGGAGTTGATCAGCATGGTCAAATGGCGACTTGAAGGTCGAAAAATAAACGAGCGCGGCTAATGAAACGCTGATCTGCGGATGGTCACTCCAAAGACTCCAGAATCCTGATTTCCTTTTTCGAGACTGATCCACCGGAAAGTTTCTCAACCAACTCCTGGTAGCGTTCAAGCTGCTTCGGCCAGGCGCTCTCGCCCTCCCCCGAAGGCATATGAGTCTTGTAATCAATGATGTGGAAGCTGCCATCCTGATCCCTGACGAGAAGGTCAATGATATGGCGGCTGAAGTGATGACCGTCACGCCTGTAAACCGGCAATTCTGACCAGGATCCTGATCTTCCCGAATCGATCAGCTGGTTCAGCCACCCTTCTTCGAACAATACCTGCTTCAGGATTCCGATGCACCGGGCCTGCAGTTGATCAACCGATTCAGCGGACGCTCCGGACCGGACGAGACATGAGCGGATGGAATCGCCTGATTGTTCGATCCTTTCCACGCTCCAGTCCTGCTCAGGATAATCATGAATCAGCTCAAGCCACTCATGGAGGACGGTACCCAGGGCCACTGCTTCCATGTTTGGCAGATCGCGCAGCGCTCCGTCTGATTCAGACTTCTGTACCGGCTCAAATTCAAGATCCGGCAACTGTTGATTCAACCGCAGAAGCGGATAAGGGGCGGGTTCTGCCGTTTCATCAGCCTGGTCCTTCTCAGGCTCATGCTGGTCCACTATTTCCTGGATCTGATCAGAAAACGTATGCTCCAGGAACGTCAGCATCGAAGCCGCCGGAATTGAGGCTTTTCCCGTGTTGGTCACCTTGATTTCTGCCACAAGATGTAATTGCTTCCTGGCCCTGGTGCAGGCCACGTAAAGCAGCCGCATGCTTTCGTACTGCGCCCGTTCCCTGTCCACCCGGTTCAGGTATTGATACAGGCTCGTATCACTTGCGTAAGCGGGCATCATGGCAGCCATCAAAACGCCTGCCTCGCCGTCTGAGTCGGCAAATTCCTGGAGGGCCAGCAAAGGCCTGTCAGAGCCCCTTGTCCCGTGTGTCAGGCCGGGAATGATAACGACATCAAACTGCAAACCCTTGGCGCCGTGCATGGTCATGAGTTGTACGCGTGCAGGACGACTGCTGGCGTACTTTTTCTCAAGTGCTTCAAGCATCCGTTGTTCCAGATCAAATGCACCCGAATTCTCCAGTTCGCGCAGTAAATCAAGGTATACCCTGGCATCTTCAATTTCGGTTGAGTCGAGACACAACGCCGGTCCACCCAACAGGATCCAGCACATCTCCACCCTCCGGGAAATCGAATGAATGTTAACCAGATCACTGGCACGATGCATGACCGTTGAAATACGTTCCAGGCGTCCAGTCGATTCCGGGTCAAGGCGCTGGTCGCTGATACAGGCATCAATCGCGGTGAGAATTGCCGTATCAGTATCGTCGCCCAGCAAATCATGCAACTGTGACACGCCAAGTCCGCACCAGGGCGCTCGCAACAGTGCAATCCAGGCAACCCGGTCGAGTGGATGAAGTAAGGCCCTGGTCAGAATCTGCAGGTCCTGAACCACCTGCTGACCACCCAGGGGCCTCATGTTGACGGCCTCAAACCTGATGCCGTTTCCGGCCAACTGCCCGGCAATGGCAGACACCTGGGTTCGGCTTCTGACCAGGATCGCAATGGAAAGCTCTTCCGGGTCACTGAGGGCTTCATTGACAAGCAATGCCACGGTTTGCCCCTGGACTGAGCCATCGTCTGCAGCTGCTGGTAAAGCATGAAGCCTGACCTCGCCACCCGGACCCACTTCCCGGTTCACAGGGGTGTAACTCACTGCCCCGCTGTCTGCTTCATCCTTGTCCGGGAATATTGACGGAAACGTTCGGTTATACCAGTCAATCAGTTCATCTCTCGAACGAAAATTCGAAGTCAGGGACAGTGGTTCCACCTGGGTGGCGCCGATCCTTCCCGACTCGACAATCTCGTTGAAAAAGCCGACGTTCGCTTCGCGAAAACGATAAATGGACTGCATCGGGTCGCCAACCAGGAAAAGGGTTCGTCCATCACCTTGTTGCCATCCGGAGATCAGGCCAAGCAAGAGTCTGAATTGCATAAAGCTGGTGTCCTGAAACTCGTCCATCAGGATATGATCGATCCGGTTGTCTTCAGCCAGAAGCGTCTCACCCGGTTTGTCTTCACTGCCAAGGGCATCAACTGCCGCATCGGAAATGGCAGTGAAGTCGACCTTTCCTGTATCTCCGAAGACTTCCTGTAATTCATGGAGCGCGAGCGAAAGCACACTCCTGACCGAATCAAGAAGCATTCCCGGGTGTGTGTCTTCTTCGTTTCCTGTCAGATCCAGGGGCGGCCACCCGGCCATCTGCTCAATTGCAGCCTGTGCCTGTTCACTGGCATGCCAGCCTTCATAAATTTTCTTAAATTCATTCAGTAACGGCCGTTGTGCCTCTGCCATCGAGGGAAACAGCCTGATATTGACACTTCGCGGACTTAACGGTTTAAGAGACTGGCTGCTGAGAAGTCGGGAAAAATGGAAGTATTGCTGCAGAAGAGCCTCAGTGGAATCGCCCTCAATGTCCTGCTCATATCCCAGCCTGTCAGCCAATTGCACGGCATTATGAATCTGGCTTTTCCCCAGCGCTGTTTCAAAAGCTTCAACAGCGCGCTCCTGGCGATGATTCAGGAGTGCCTTCAGATGTTCGTGACTTGATTCCAGGTGCCTGTTCCACAGACTGCGCCTGGATAACATGTCCTGCAGAAGTGATTGCAGACGATTACTGTCTCCACCCATGTGAACCAGCAAATGAACCAGCGCTTTTTGAACAAAGGACGCACTTTCCTCCAGATCGACATCCCGAAACAATCGATCAATGGCTTCACGGTACAGCGGACGGGCATCTTCCAGCACGCCAACGCCAGACCATTGTGGTCCGATGACAGGGTCACGGGAGAGCAGTTGAACACAAAGACCATCAATCGTTGTGATTCTCAGGCGACCCGGATTACCGGCCAGGTTCCAGCCGAATTCCTGATCGCGTCTCAGCACCTGCCGGGCAAGCTCAACAGCATGCTTGTCATGGTCGGACTCTGGTGTTTCCCCGGAAAGAGCCTGACCCAGTCGCTTGCTGATGCGCGACCTCATTTCCTGGGTTGCTTTCCGGGTAAAAGTAATGGCCAGAACCCGCTCAGGACGTTCAACCGTTGCCAGGAGTCTCAAAAACCTTTGAGTCAGCACCTCGGTCTTTCCGGAGCCGGCAGGTGCCTGCACAATAAATGAACGATCAACTGCAAGCGCTCTTAGTCGAATGTTTTGATCGGATGGCATCAGTTCAGCTGTCCTGTTGCCTGAATCTTTCAGCTTCAGCGTGGCGCAGAACAAGATCAACGCCGCTGTACTGAACAATATCGCCGTCGTACACCTGGTTTTGAGCATGACCCATCAGAATCTCATCCCCCAGGGATATCAGCTGCGATTTCCAATGATCCGTCAATGACTGCCATTCCCATTCCGGCAAACCACCCCTGCCCTTCTGGCCGGCAATGCGCACGCCCCTGATTGCGACATCAGGACCTGAACAAATTCCATCAAAACCACACTGGCCTGGTTTGATGACCGCAAAGGTCAGTCCGCCAGGCGGGCCTTTGTTCCCTTTTTCCTCAAGCAATACAGCATATAGCGGAAGTTGCGGCTCCTGAATGCGAGGCCTCGTCCACTTCAGAGCCCTGCTCTTTGCGCCCCCACTCTTGTAGTCGATGACCAGGAAAGAGTGGTCGGCAAGCCTGTCAATCCGGTCGGGGCGAACCTTCAGGACCATCCGGCCCAGGCTCAACTGCCGGGTTTCCTCCAGTGAATCCACCTCGAAGTCACCACGATCGGCTTCGACTGTCAGCCATTCCTTCAATAGAGCTGTCAGCGTCTTCTCTTCAGCCCGGTAAGCGGATGGTCCAAGTCGATCATTGGCATGACACCTGATCATCGCGGTCCTGACAGCGGATAGCACATCGCCAGGCTGTGGGGTTATTCCCTTTCGACGGGCATCTGAGTAAAGCTCCCTAAGCGCCAGGTGCATCAGTTCACCCCTGAAAGCGGGACTGGCATGTGGCAATGGCGCTGCTGGAAATCGGGCCGACAACCGGTAGATCAGGTACCCGGCCAATGGGCAGGCTGCCTGCATACGGAAAAAGCCTGACCCGCCTGGCACTGCAACATCAGTTTCAGACGGCAGCGCATTCCCTTGTTCATCATCGATGGCCAGCAAAGGCCTTGATTGATCCCTGTCCTGATCATGGAAGGAGATCCCCAGCGCTTCACAGGCCACATAAATCGCAGCTTCTTGCTCGCTTTTCGTGCATACAAAGTCCGCCAGGTAAGGGCTCATCTCTCGCGGACCATGTTCTGCTTCGGCACTCCAGCTGAACACAACATTATCAGCCGCCTCACACAACATCATGGTTAGCTTCTGGTAATACTGAAACTGTCCTTCCGGAGTCAAACGTGGAATTGCCTGGAGCGCAGATGCTGGCAGGTAAGGGTTCCTTGTCAGCGGTGGCGGCCAACTGGTCTCGTCCATGTGGCAAACCCACATTTCATCATAATGACCTGCAGCGGCCACTTCTGGTGAAACCACCTGAACCGGAGAAAGCAGGCCACCGCCGCTGGACAGGAAGGTTTCAGCCAGCATCATTTCCAGACAACCCAGTGCCTGCTCGTAAGACTCAAACTGCATTTGACTCAGTGTTTCCAGCACTGAACCCAACTGGTCGATTTCCCGTCTTAGTTCGACATGATGCTCCTCACCCGGCCAGCCCCAGTCATTAAGTGTTTGATGAAACCAGCTGCCCGTGACGGGTTCGTCAGGTACGGGGGGCAATTGCAATATCTTTTTAATCAGTATTTCGAGTTCAGGTGCGAACTTTGACGAGTGAACATACCGGCAAAGGTTGACCAGGGAATTTCGAAAGATTCCGGTTTCGCGCAATTGAAGCTCGAGCCAGGCTCTCCTGTGTTTCTCTGTATCAGCCCCAGACCAGTGCGGCGACAGCAGCAATCGGCTCAGATCTGGAAACGCCTGGTCAACCACAGAACCTGCCAGGCTGATGCGAATAAGCAATAACGCATCAGCAATGGCCGGGTTTTCGATCAGTGTGGATGCGTTTTGAATGCAGAAGTCCTGAATACCGGACGTGGCGAGACCAGCCGCAGACCCTGGATGAAAAACTGCGGACAACGCATGATAAATACGTTGTGAAGTTTGACCCGATGATGCCAGCTGATCACTGATGACGATTGCAACCCTTCCGGCACCATCTTCAATTCGTGATTTTGCCCATCTTGCCGCGGCCTGCCATTCATCTTCCGGTGTCAGATACTCACGCACTTTTGGCCTTGCCGGGCCGGTTTGCGCCGTGAAAGGGCCAACCTCCACCTTGTTGGCCTCCAGCACTCCGAACAATCGATTTTCAAGCTCGGTGTGTTCCACGAAACCTTTTAGTGAAATTCTTTTTGGCAGGACTGCCGCTGGAAGGGATTGGTCTGCAAGAAGTTCCGTCAGGTCTGTCATCCAGTCCTCAGACGTGAACAGTCCCCCTGTCTTCATTTCCTCCCCTATTCTCCAGCGAATCGCATTGAACTGTTCATCAAGCCAGAGTGACTCATCACCCAGGCACCACTGGTTGATCAACCGGTCTGCGGCCCGCGCCTGTTTTGCCGCAGAAAGCAGGAAAGAACGCCCCGGGGGATTGATGCGTTGCGAGGTGATCCTTGTCCATGACATCAGCCCGGACCAACTGTCCAGGGATTGTGCTACTGCCAAACCCCGTATCATGCGGGTCTGTAATGCTGCTGATTCAACCCAGGAAGAAAGTGTGTATACCGCGGGCGAGTTGCAGACTTCGCCGTCCCCGAGCCTACTCACTGTTTCAGCAACATGTTGTTGCAGAATTTCATGATTCGGGACCAGGACCACGTGATCGGCCTGTTTTGGGCTTGAAACCGGATTGTTATTGTCGGTGGCGATGACCTGTCACCCTTTAAATTTTTGCCACTGGTATGATTGCCTGATGTGCGGAAAAGCCTCCCTCTACCATATCACCTGGAAGGATATTTATGGGTACGCAAGTGCGCTGACGGCGCCAGCTGAATTTCCTTCAAATCCGGTTTCACGAATCAACATTTCCCCTTCCCGACTGCGCCGTAAATCAGAGCCCGAATCCATGGTCTGGGAAACGTTGCCGGTCATCTATGCAGGTGCAGATGCTGATCTGCCTGGTGAAGCCATCTGGCCTTTTATACCGGTGTGGTCTGAAGGAAGATTGCCGACCAACAAGCAGGGACGATTGATTTCCACAGCCAATGCAAGACTCAGAACCGAAGGTGCGCCATTCGCGCCAACCTTTATGCCGTCCTGGAATTCCGGATTCAGGGTTGCAGTTGTTGCTTCCTGGTTCTACGAGTTCGACAGCCGCGTCAAACCTCAGATTCCCTATGCCGTATTCCCTACCGATGCACCATTCTGGATGATGGCAGGGCTGGCGCGTTGGATGAAATTGCCGGATGGCACAAAGAGCCTGACCACCACCATCATTACAGTTGATCCGAATGAAGTGCTCAAATCAGTTGGCCATCACAGAAGTCCCGCGATTCTCAGGGATGACAACGAAGCCAGGCAGTGGATTCACGGCGACAAAGAGGAGGCGCGGGAGTTGTTGCGCCCTTACGTAAACGAGACCATGGGAGTGGAAGCCATTCCAATGGGCATCAAGATACCCGGAAATCAGAATGTGGAAATACCTGAAAGCTTAAAGAAAAAAGACTGAATCAGGGTTTAAAACCACCTTGACTCTTAAGTTCTTCCTCTTCTTCTGAATTGCTCTCCACCGGCTCATACTTCATGGCAGTCATTGAAAGCTCTTTCTCTTCCTGTTCTTTCTTCAGCTTTGCCTCGGCTGCTTTCTTTGCAAGATATTCATCGAGCCCGGTGTACTCAGTGTCCCTGACAGACTGTTCATCGATGCTCCCTTTCTGGCCTTCGGGTTGACCCCACACTTCTGAAGGGTCGAGATACCCCGCGGTGAAAACGGGAGAGTTGTTGGCATCCGGATTGTCTTCCACGCCATGGTGTTTGGCGCGCTGTCGCCTGGATCGCCACATAGCATCCTGTGTTTTCAGGCCATGATTCGGTGTACGACCGACTGCCGGCCCTTTGGGAGTGATACTTCTCTGGAGTTTTGCATTTTGTTGCAGGTTTTTGCCTGAATTTGAGCTACGGCGTTTTGATACTGAACCGCCACTGTCCCGGAGACGGTTAAATAGCCACACAACCAGCAAACCGGCGACCAGCAGAAAAAGTGGAAAATAGAGATTTTCAATTGTCATAAGACTCGACCTCCTTCGTGGAAGTTAAATTAGCGTCTTATTCACCCAATGCCCTTTGCTGAGTTCTCATCCTTTCTGGCACATCTGATACCAGCCTCAGCGCCCTTACTTCTCTCGTTTCTTCAATTGAATGTTTCTTATTGTCACGCCCAAGTACCTGGTCAGAGGCACGTTCTTTCAGCAACTCGGCTGGTAATTTTGGTGATGCCCACTCCACTTCTTCCATTTGTGGTGTATCACTGACACGTCCGTAACGGTCTTCAATCAGGTGTCGAATGCTTCGTGCGCGTCGTGCTTTGTACGCTTCATCTACGACCTGTTTTGACTTGAAGAAGTTCACGAAAGCGTTTTCCTTACGCTTCCTGGAAGGTGCCTTGACTCTGTATCCTGCCCGGTTCACCTTTTTGGCTGATGAAGATGGCCAACCCCATGGGGTGGACACATCCATTGCACGAGTCTCGGTTGCCAGGTCAAAAACCTCGTCAGCAGCATCATCGACGTGAAAACCGCGGTGCGCACGCCGATCACCGTCATCCCAGTGAATGTTATTTGCCTTACCGTTTATCTTGCGTGCGGCCTTGCGGAACTGCTGATATTCGCGTTCCCTCTGCCACTCGATGCGTTGATGTTGATAGCGGTCGCGCTCAGATTCAAACTTGATCTGACCGATTGTTGTCCCAGCGGCCCGAATAAAGCGCCAGATGGTAAGAATGGCAAGAAATCCTGCCAGAACGAAAATTACGAGATATGTTGTTTCGGCTTGCAATTTGCTTTCCCCTAAAATCGGGTCTGGTCTGCTTTTTCAAGACACACGCACCCGACGCTCGGTGGTCAAAAAAGCACTCCGGCTTATTGACTACTGATCGCAACTTACAAAGTCCGTTTGATTCCATGTTGTTGAAGCAACCCCTTAGAAAACACTGAGGAGTATGGCAAAAACGTTTCCATCCTGCCTGCCAGCGCCTTTCATCCTTTGGCGATGGCTTCAACCAACCTGCCTCCCTGTTTTTTGGTGGTTCTAGTGCAGGTTAGGTCTCTTGCTTGATTAATATACCACGAAAAACAAGAAAAGTTTGTTACAGGTGTGTGATTGTGGGTATTTCCACGATTTAGAAAGGAAAGCAAAGCGTGCAAAAGTAAGCGCGAATTCACCTGCCTGTTGTTGGAAAGTGGGGGAAACCTCTTGGGGTTTGCCGGTTATGCTCAAGAACCGGCTAACGCTGACTGCATTAGGAGGCAATGTCTGATTTCGGCCA
>DATFLY010000079.1:0-10651 GCA_035267185.1 Lysobacterales bacterium
CCAATCGGTGTTTCTAAATAGCAGTAGTACATCTTTTCATCCTCCGGAGGAGTCGGGTTTTTGCCAAAGGAGCATGGCTGCATAGGCTCGCCAGGGGCGCCATTCCTGCGACTGTTTCTTAAGCTCACCAGTGGAGATGGGTTTCTTTGCACCCGCGGATTTGCGTAAGCCAAGGTCTGATGCCGGAAACGCATCCGGATCGCGCAACACACGCATCAGCAGATACTGAGCCGTCCAGTCGCCGATGCCCTTGATTGCTGTCAGGCCTTTTTCAAATGATTCAGGATCCTGTGTCGTGTCAAAACTGATTGCGCCATCTAAAACGGATCGCGCAAGCGTTCGGATGGCTGTGGCCCTGCTGCTGATGATTCCGGATTTCTCAAGAGGCGCATCAACCAGGTTTTCAGGGCCCGGAAATAACAGACCTGGTGCATGCTTCTCATTGCAAATATCTGGTTTAAAGAGCCTGCCATGGGCTGCAGCCAGTCGACCTGTCATGGTGCTGGCACCTGCAACGGAAATTTGCTGGCCCAGGATCGTCCTGACGGCCAGCTCGAAACCATCCCAGCAACCCGGAACCCTGATGCCGGGCAGGGATTTTAACTGTGGTGAAAGTAAAGGGTCCTGGCCAAGAATCTTTGTGATTTCGTTGATGGGTGCATCAAGGTCAAGCATCATCCTGGCCTTTTGAACGGCCTGGAACAAATGACAGGTTTCGATTCCATGGATGGTCAGTTGCAATTGACCTTCATTTTCTGCGTTCCTTATCTCCAGAATGCCGTCGGAGCCTTCCATCGATATGGTGCGTTTGTATCCTTCATGATCAACTGATTCGACGCCCGGAATGGCCCGTCCTGCAAAGTACCTGAGTATGGTCTGCCAGTGAAACGGGTCGCGAAAGGGAAGGGCAACGGTAAATGAAGAAGCGGTCGATGGGCGTTTGCCTGCATACCTGTTGCGCAATTTACGCAACTCACCAGGTGTGCGGTTGTAGGTGTTTCGAAACGTATCATTGAATCGGCGAACGCTGCCGTATCCGGCTGCGATTGCGACCTGGTTCAGGGGCAGTTGGCCCTCGTCAATCAATTGCTTGGCAAAATGCAGTCTCTGTGTATGAGCAACCGCCAGTGGTGAGGCACCCAGATGCTGTTTGAACAGCCTGCGTAAGTGCCTGCTGCTGACGCCAAGTCTGTCTGACAGCGTTTCAATGTCCCCGGAATCGAGGGCGCCACTCGCAATCAATCGCAGTCCCCGCTGTACTGTCACCGAAGTGCCGGACCACGCTGGTGTTCCCGGCGCAGACTCCGGTCTGCAGCGAAGGCAGGGCCGAAAGCCATTTTCTGCTGCTGCTGCAGCAGTTGGATAGAAAGTCACATTTTCTGAACGGGGCAGGTTGGCCGGGCAAATCGGTCGGCAATAGATGCCCGTGGTTTTTACGCCAATGAAAAAACGTCCATCAAATCGCACATCACGTGCAAGCCTTGCGCGTTCGAAGATTTCTTTTTCCGTGGTAGCCATCCTGCCAATCCAATATCAAGTACCTGGGGCAGGAGTATACTGCGGCCGGCACCTCAAACTAGCCGGAATCGGACTTCAATACAGAAATTCTAGTTGACCAGTTCAAGCGCTTCATCCAGCGCGCCAATCAGGTCCTCGGCATCTTCAAGGCCGACTGAGAGCCTGACCAGTCCATCAATGATACCCACGCGTTTTCTCTCCTCTTCCTCAACCGCTGCATGGGTCATGGTGACAGGATGCGTGATCAGGGATTCGACTGAACCCAGGTTTTCTGCCAGGGACCAGAGCTTGACGTTGTCCATCAGCATTTTGCCGGCGGTCAGGCCACCCTTGACTTCAAACCACAACATCGCGCCGTAGCCCGTGGCCTGACGGCTTGCGAGCTCATACTGGGGGAAGGAAGGAAGACCAGGGTAACGAACCTGTGCAACCTTGGGATGGGTTTCCAGAAACTCGGCAACCGCCATGGCGTTGGCAGATTGGCTTTCCATCCGCACGGACAGCGTCTTGATGCCCTGCATGGTAAGCCAGGCGACCTGGGGAGACATGATTCCACCGGAACTGTTTTGAAGGAATCGCACTTTTTCGGCATGTTCCTCGGTTTTGCTGATGACTGCGCCGCCAACCGTGGCATTGTGGCCATCCATGTACTTGGTTGTGCTGTGGACCACCAGGTCTGCACCAAGCTCAAACGGCCTCTGGAAATAGGGCGTCAGGAAGGTGTTGTCCACGGCATGAACGATGCCGGCAGCCTGCGCGATTTCTGACATTGCCGCGAGATCGGTGCATTTCATGGTGGGGTTTGCCGGCGTTTCAGTGAACAACAGCGTGGTGTTGTCCCTGATTGCATTGCGGACTTCATCCGGGTTGGAGGTGTCAGCAAAAGTGAATTCAACACCAAATCGGCTCAGCACCTGCGTGCACAAGCGATAGGTTCCACCATAGGCCACATCCGAAACGATGGCGTGACTCCCTGCATTGAGGTAGGCCAGCATCAGGCCCTGGATGGCGGACATGCCGGTGGTAAATGCCGAGGTGGCATAACCACCTTCAAGATCGGTCAGCTTGGCTTCAAGCGCCTGGACTGTCGGGTTTCCGCTGCGGGAATACGAATAGCCACGTGACAGGTACTCGTCGACTGATGGCTGGACATATGTCGTGCTTTGATAAATCGGGGTGAGAATAGAACCGGTAACCGGATCAGGCGTAACGCCTGCGTGAATCTGTCTGGTGGTGAAACCCATTTTTTTGTCTCCTTGGAATTGCTGCTTATCTGGTGTCAATTTTTCTGTTCGCAAGACGCGGTCGCGGCGTTTGGGGGTCAAAAACCGTTTCAGTGGTTTTGAAAATGTCTGCCGAAGTTATACGAGGTGTTGCAACTCGATGCAGATTTTCGCAGAGCGTGCCGGTTGAAACACTGATCACCCTGCAATCGAATGGTGGACAACAGTTTATTTTTCGGGGTGCTCATGCTGACAAGCATTAATTGGCAGATTGAACAGGCCTCAGTCAGTGGCTGCCTGAAAATGATCAACATTTCGCAACCTGATGACTTCAGGGGGTTTCGAAACTACTTTTGAAATCAAAACCGTCACCAGGCAGCCAGATGGCAGTTGGTGGTCCCTGGTTGCCATCAGCATCTTCAGCAAAAACAAAAATCATCCGGGCAGCACCACTGATCTGGCCATTGCTCAGGCCTGCGGTTGCTTCCTCGACTGGTTCGTCGAAAACACCATCGCTCGCGTTCATCGGAAAAGTCTGGGCTGCAATCCAGGGTGGCTCGTCAATCGAATAGCGAACCTTGCTGATGGCCTGGCTGGGTTGGAGGGGCTCTCCACCGCCATTGACAGCCCTGCGCGTATCATCTGCAGTTGCAGTGAGTGTCCCACCATCAGGGGATGATGTGAATGAAATTTCCAGGGCGTCCGGACCCTGAGGTGCCTGATAAGAACGATAAGAGTGCCTCAATGTTGCTGACAGGGCAGCCAGGGTTTCCGGAAGGACAATGTTTTCAAAATTCTGGCAAGTCTCGCCAAAAGAAGACCCGGTTTCGAAAGTAAGAGAGGGAATCCCCCTGGTTTCATAGACATAATCGACATTGGTTCCTGATGCCGGTCCCAGGAAGCAGTTTTGACAAGCAGCAAAACCGGAAGCAAAACCGGTCTTTTGTGCCAGGGCGCGCAAGCCATCGAGGTTCGGCGGCACGTTGTTGCTGCCTTCCCATGGGTAAAAGGCAATGTCCCCTGCCGAGTGAACCGATATGAATACCCCGTTGGCATCATTTTCGGCAGGCGTGACAAAATCATTGGGTGCAACACTGCGAAAATCGGGGAATACGGAGTCGATATAGGCTTCAAGATGGGTATTTTCCGGCTCGGAGGCTGATGATGGTCCACGATAGGTTTCGCCGCACTGGCTTCCACCTGAAAAAGGTCCTCCCCAAAAGCCACTGCTCGAGTTGCGATTCAGGTCCGCGCCCCTGTTGGATGATCCGGGTGAACAGTAATTTTGATTGGTGTTTTTTCGCCAGCCAGGAAAACAGCCTCCTGAACACTCAGCCTCTGCCATTTTCCTTCCGTCAGGATTGTGTTGCGGAATGATGTGTATTTCGAAGTGATCCAGCATCCATGTGACGTTAGGGTCGGTGCCGTAGTCAGCAACAAGGTTCTCGCCAAAGCGTGTAACGCTTTCTGAGGTCGTGAGTTCCCGGGCATGACTGGCGGCAATGACCATGAATACTGGTTTTGTACCAACAACTTCAGCGTTGGTCAGAACGAGTACGCTTAAATCATATCCACCCAAACCCAGGGTTTTTTCCCAGCTGTCACCAAAGTCATTCCATTGCGCCAGCGATGGATTTGAGTTTGCCAGCGACTCCAGGTCCGAATACGTTTGTTCCACGGTGCGATAACAGGGGCGGTCCGGGATCGTTCCGGTTCCGCGAAAAGGTTCTTGTGCCGAGCGAAGAGCGGATGTGGATTGTTCGTCAATGATCGCGTCAGGGGGCATCCGGTTTCGTTTGGTACGAATAACAGCATATTCCTCCCGCCAGATGTAGTAGAGCAGGTCGTGATTTTGTCCCAGGGAACGAATCCGATCAGTGTCATCTGTATACACCCGCGCAATCACAGAGTCTGAAGAAGTCGTGTGATTCTCGCTTGTCCCGCTTGCAGATACATCAGTACAAATGATCAAAGCAAGAAAAATAAAGGGCACACGTGTCAGTGGTGATCGCACTTGCTTTCCTGTTGATTTGGCTGGCAGCAATTTTTCATTCTTATATCGGCATTTTAGAAATCGGCATCCCATCCAGGCAAAAAAATGGGCTGGCACTCATTTGAGGCCAGCCCATTCTGACTTCCACGCATGATAAAACGCGTGTGCTTTTTTTGGCTACATATCCTCGTCTTCGAAACCGTCATCAAATTCGAGGAATGCGCTACAACCAGCGATGGCAACATCATCAATGTCCCAACCAGGAGCGCCGGCTGAAACGTCGGTTCCGACACGAAGGCGGAACACAACGTTGGCTTCGCCTGCCAGACCGCTGATGTCGACACGTGAATCGGTGTAAGGCTGGGACTGATCACACCAGGCATTCAATGCCTCCAGAGGATTTGAACCACCTGTGCGCAGGATTCCATCATAAGGATCAGTCAACAGATCGCCTGTCAGAATCTGGGTAAAATTGCCACCACCGTCGGTTGAAACTTCAAGAATTCCACCATCCCAGCATTCGGCTGGACCCGGGGGCGCTTCGAACTGCTGGGCATTGAAGAACCTGAAAGTCAGGTTGCTCAGACCGGTCGGGATAGACAATGCGGGTGAGGTCAGGAAGGTGTCTGAAGGCTCATCAACATCGTCGACATGCCAGTGCTGATCACCGGTGTTGGGATTGTCACCCGAAAGTGTCCAGGTGTCTGGTCCCAGGTTAGAACCCGATGTCCAGCCCTGTGCGCCATCTTCAAAGTCAAACGATTGAGCAATAGTGAGCACTTCACCCACGTCGCAGTCGCCCGGCAAGGACACTGTTGTGAATGACCAGATTGCTGCAGCAGATCCCATGCCACATGCATTGGCAGGCGTAACACTCCAGTAATAAGTCTCGCCACTGCCCAGGAAGAAAGGAAGCGTGATTGATGTATCGGAAGTGGTTTCAGTCCAGATCACATTGCCAAATGCCATATCAGTGGCCAGTTCGATGGTGTATTCCTCGGCGTTCATGCCGCTCCATTCGAAAGTCGGGCTCAGGGCAACGTCAATTGCGGCATCAGCCGGTGACATCAGTACCGGTTCGCCCGGAACGACATCAAAAACTGATAATTCGACATTTGCCGTGCGGTCATCAGCACCTGTTGCCGTGCCTGTGACTTCGATGGTGTAGTCACCAGGTGCAGCTGCGCCGGTATTGCTGATGGTCAGGTCTGACGAACCAGGCAACGCAGGTACCGGGTTTGGGTCAAACATGGCCGTTGTTCCGGCGGGTTCTCCCGTGGAACTGAGGGTGACAGGCTCATCGAATTCAAGAATAGATCCGAGATCGAATCCGTACATTGCATCATCGCCCTGGCAGATAGATGCCTGGGTACCACCGGGTACGACCAGGGTGAAACCGGGCTCGCCACACTCATCAAACTTGAACGCACCAACGCGAAGCGTCCAACCGGTAGTGCTGGTTGCGGGATACCATTCGTTGAGATACCAGAAGGTACAGTCATCAAGTGGATCGATATTCATCGAGGTGTAGTCGCCCCAGCGACTGCCTGTACTGGTTTGTGAGCCCAGGCCGTCGACGATTACACCTTCACCCTGTGGCAGGGTTCCGAGTGCATCTGAAGCCAGGCGACCGGAATACCAGATGCTGGGAAAAACGCTTTCATTGGCTGCGCTGTAACCGAGTGCCATGTTTCCGGAAGAATCCATGGCAGCCGAGCCAAACCAGCGATGAATGCCGTCTGTGTTACCGGGAGCATAGGTGCCTTCCTGGAATACGAACGGGGTTGAACCCGGGCTTCTTACTTCCCACCAGCGAATGCCGGATATACCCGGATCTGCCTCAACAGACTGGTTGAAGACAATGGATTCATGGGTTCCGAAATTTCGATATGCTGCCCGGTGCAGAGGCCGTTGCCGATAACCCTGGTGATCCAGCCCAACCGCAGTGTTCGGCTGTGGAATACAGTTGCGGCCGGCACACGGGAAAATCGTGTCGTACGGCGTAATTGGAATGGTGTCAGTCAGGGTAAACGAGGAATTGGCTGGCGTTGCGAAGTCAACGTCAAACTCCCAGACTGTGATGGCATCCTGGGCGGCACCGTAAGGTCCACCGTCATCCATAGTTCCGAAATAGTAGTGCTTGGTGCTGTCTGCGGGCCAGGTATCACCATCCACATCCATTGGCAACAGGCCATCACCAACATTTTCAGGATTGCTGCGATCAACGAAGAATGAAATCACCGTGGGGTTGGCGTTACCGGCGATCAGCTCTGCACGATTCATTGCAAATGCGCCAACACCGTCGTAACCCGCACTGAAATCGCGCGTGGAAATATAGTAAGCCTCTTCACCAATGCCGTATTTTGGATAATCAGGAAACAGGCCGTTGTTGGCGATTTGCCACAGGTACCATGACCCGGTGGGATCACCAGTCTGGGAAACGGCCACGCAATTATAAAATTCTCCGGTACCGGCCTCCGCATTTGATGTGAACTGTGTCAACAACCAGCGATCAGCGAATTGATCATAGAGAACGATGGGGTCGCCAGCGTTCTGTGTCTCGCACTCGCCTCCGAATCCGGTCCACAGCGTATTATTTGCGGCTGGTCCGAAGACCAATCCGCCAGTTCGGTCATGAACCGCAAAGTGGACATTGCTCATGGTGACGTAGTGCAGGGGGCCAATGTCACCCACAGGATCAGGAGGAGAAAATCCCAACTGGTTCGGCAGAGTGTCAAAGGAAATGATTGGTGCCGGAATGTTTTGCGGCGGTCCATCGCTTTGCATCGCTTCGTCGTTGGACTGGCGACCATAAACCGGCTTGCCTTCGACGCCAGACGGGTCGATGGTTGCGCCGCCCCAGCCATCCGGGAGTTGACGGATTTCTATGATGGGGATATCCCTGAGTGGTAGAGACTCGGCAAACTTGACCACTCTCAATTGCCCTTCGTAGACGCCCCGATCAGATTGGGCGAAAGCGAAACTGGTGGTAAGAGAAAAAACAAGTACAACTAGCAAAGCGCTTAATAAGCGCCCGAAAGGGTGAACAATCATATCTATATCCCTGTTGTTAGTAAGCGCCGATCCCGGCTGTTTAACCCGGTTATATTATTGATTTGGAATGTTCCCGACAACTGAAACAAGTTAATCTGACATCAATTGGACATCCGAACCTGTCACGACGGCCTGATATTGGCATTCAGACGGAACAAATTGGTCGGATCATATTCAGCTTTTATTTGGGCCAGGCGCGGATAATTTCCTTCATAATTGGCGTTGATCATTTCCTGGGACTCGTTGGCAATTTCGTTGACATACCAGCCACGAGTATACGGCTCCATCGCTTTCCAGTGTTCCCGCACATATTCGACATGAGGTGTGCGTTCGCTTCCGGCCGGCCACGACGCGGTTGTGAAAACGCTGGCCAGGGCAAAGCGGTGGGCAAATGCGGTTGAATCAACCGGAATACGACTAATGGCTCCACCACTGCACTGGAAAAAGACCTGTGAAGTCCGTTCCGGTGAAGGATCAAAGCCGTCGACAATGGCATCGATCAGGCCATCGCTCAATTCGCTGATAAAACCGGATTTGAGGTACGAACCGTTGGAGCGTGGATCTGTGCTGTCCCAGGTTTTTTGCTCATCAACATAATCCGTTGCCTGGATATTGCTCTGGATTGGCGTGCCAAAACTGAGGATGGGGTCAAGGATGGCATTGGCCTTTTCAGCGTCACCTGAATAACAGGCATAGATCATGGCAATCCCGTCTGAGCTGCCTTCTTCCGACATCAGGACGAAGTCCAGGTAGAGGTCGTCCGGCGAAGATGCCAGTGAATCACCGTAATGACGTAAAACATCGCGCGCCTGGTCCAGCGGCCACATACCCATTCCAATGATGACTTCACGTTGCATGGGGTGAAGTTGAAACTCAAACCGGGTGACCACACCAAAGTTTCCGCCGCCGCCTCTGACACCCCACAACAAATCGGGATTTTCAGTTTCGCTGGCCGTTCGAAGCTGGCCGTCAGCGGTTACCACCTGAACGCTTCTTACATTGTCCAGTGCCAGGCCAAAGCGCCTTGCGAGTCGACCAAACCCGCCGCCGGTTGTTAATCCACCCACGCCGGTATGAGAAACTGTGCCGGCCGTGGTGACCAGACCATGAGCCATGGCTTCATGATCCAGTTCACCCAGCAAACTGCCACCAGCCACGAATGCGCGCCGGGATGCAGGATCTACCTGCACGCCGCGATAAGTCGAAAGATCGATTTGCATGCCCTGGTTACAGGTTGATTTGCCTGCCCAGCTGTGTCCGCCACACTTGACCGCCACAAGCAGATTCCGCTCGCTGGCGAACTGGATGGCCGAACCGACATCCGCTGCACCAGTGGGTTGAACAATCATTGCAGGGTATTTGTTGATATCTGCGTTAAGTACATGGCGTGCGGTTTCGTAACCGGCCTGATCGGGTAACAACAGCTTTCCTCGAAGCGTGCCCCTCAGTTCCTCGACAGAAGCTCGTTCCAGTGTGACTTCAGCGCCATCTCCTGTGACAGCTTCAATGTCAGATTTCACCTGGGTCATTTCCGCCACGGCTTGTGCCATTGCAGATTGACTCAGCAAGGTAAGTGGAATGGCAGCGGTGGCAGCGGCTGCTGCGGAAGATCGCAGGAATTGGCGTCGTTTCATAAATTAATCCTCTTGGTCTCTCGATGGCTTTTTTTTACAGCCCGGATGGTCAGGCCGGATTCTGATCTGTTCTTGTTCTTTCTGGAACGGTCAAGTGACCTTGAGAAATGACCGCCCCGATACCTGTGAGTCAGCGTCTACCGAATGTTGCAGACGTGAGGGTGTAGCACTGTCTCTTTGCCATTGGAATGGGTCACCTGGTGGGCGGCAATTTCTGAGGAAACTGCAGGAAGAAAAAAGACAGTGATTAATGTAGCCGATTGATGGCTATTTCTGAAATTGGCCAATGTGTTCGGTGCCACCATGGCACACAGTGTAGCACCCATGTGGTGGACGTTTGCCGAGTTAGTTTTGCTAAGGCGGTGAAAGGATGGAGGCTGGTTGGTGCGGAACTCCATCCTGCCAGCATGACACTGGCAGGATGGCGCAGACTTCGACTTACGTTTAGTTAAAGTACTTGGCGAGACGTCTCAACAGGGACGGCTGTATTTCGTCAATCCTGCTGTTGGCGGATTTGATTTCAGGAGGGATCAGTATTTGATCAATAACACCGAGCTCCCTGCCCATTGAAGTCGTTATCTGGTAGGGCGTGGCCCGACCGGCTCCTCCAATGCATCTCAATTTCTGCTCGCGAAATTCTGTTAACCGAATAATTTGTGGTTTCATCTAGAACTCCCTTAACTCCTTTAACCATTCATTCCCTTCGAACGGTTTTCTAATCCACCCTTAGTAATGCATAAACCATGCCATTATTTTTTCTGCATTTTTATTGACAGAGATAAACCAAATAAATGCTTTAAATACAGATAGATATGGAGTTTAGCAGGATGATCCACTTAAAGACGCCTGGTGATTTCAGTGACGTTTAGTGACAATCGATTGCCACAATTTGTCATAGAACTGAAAAAACTCCGTGAACATCTCTGCGCACGGAGCTTTGATTCAGTCAAATGAATCAGAGGCTTTCGAAACCTTCAGTGAAGTCGAGCCCGGGATTCGGTCCAAGGACAACAGGAGAGTAGTTCAACGACAACTCTTCGGCATACAGCTCAACCGGTCCGGGACTTGGTGGCTCGTTTGCTTCGAATACGAATGTGGCCATGTGTCCCCATTCGAGAGATGAGTCGGTGTTGGGGGCTGTCCACGTCAATTCCCCATTCTCAATGAGCGAAGACCAGTCGTTCCCGCCGTCCTGATCGCCATCCAGATACTGTATGTTGCTGATTGCT
>DATFLY010000080.1:0-2931 GCA_035267185.1 Lysobacterales bacterium
GGAGATGTTCATGAAGAAGTTCTTTGGTCTGCTATTTCTGTTGGCAGCGATACCTTGTGGCTATGGCACGTACCTGTCATCGGGTGGAATGCATGGCTGGTCAGGGTTTGAGCCTGAGCGCATTTTGAGCCCTACAGGTGGTCGAATGCTTTTATCGGCAACCATAACCTGCATTATCTTTGGTGTCTGCCTGCTGCTCATGTCAAAGAACAAGGAAGAAGACACGGAAAAATAAATTCGTCTTCACACCACATTTCGGGGACTTTCGCCCCGAAAAATGGCGGACAGCCCCGATGCAATCGGGGTTGCGGTTTGGATGGAGGCAGGAAATTGTATCCGACCCTTTTTACCTGGCCTGCAAATCGTTTTCCATCGCCAAGGCATCGGCTTCCGGAATTCCGAGCGAGTCTCGCAGGCGATTGAGCAACGCCCGTTCACGGTCCGAGATTCCTGCTTCGTGCTGCGCTTCTATCAAGGCGGCCTCGTAAACCTGCATTTTGCGGAACATTGCGGATCGTACCACCGCCACCCATGTTAATGCCGCCACCCTGGCTGGTGTGGTGGTTGTCGATAACGCGCAGATTCTCCAGCAGCACATTGGTGCCTCGTACAACAATGCCGGCCCCGGATGTGCCCTCTGCAAATCCATCCCGGATGGTCAGGCTCTTAATGGTGAAGTTGTCGCTGTTCGAGGAAATCTCCAGGGTGACGAACTGGTCGTCGCCAGAAACGGATAGCAGCCTGGGCCCTGGACCAATCACGGTGATGTCATCGCCATTGACAGTCAGCTTCGAAGCCAGGGTAATGGTGCCAGCAAGCCCGCCTTGAAAACGAACTTCCGAAGGGCCAGGTGATATCGTGGCCGCTAGCAGGGCGTCACGAAGCGTGCAGGTTGCATCACAGGTTTCGTCACCGTCATCCGTCAGCAGGGTTACAGTCTGGGTCTCGGCAAGGGCTGTGAATGAAGCGAGCAGCAGAGCGGGGATTGTTATTCTCAGGGTGCGGATCATCTCTGGCGATTCTGTTTTGGGGGCCGGAAAAAATATCAAGTAAATGCTGACTTAAGTTATGGGGTCAGAGACAAGTCCACCTCTTTCTGCAAGGTTTACCCTGTCCCTTCACTCTGACCCCATAACTTATAACCCCATAACTTAAAGGTTGGTATTGAGGGCGCTGATCCGCAGTTCCTGTCCGATCTTCAGATGATCGTCCGCCAGCCCATTTTCTTCACGCAATTGATCAACGCTGGTGCCATAACGCCTTGCGATGTTCCAAAGGGATTCTCCCCTGCGCACCTGATGCCGCACCTCATGCTGCACCTGGGTGGTCAGACCCTGGCTGGCGATCAGCTTGTCATCAAGGTTGCCGGGAATTTGCAGTTCCTGGCCTACCCGGATCAGATCGCCCCTCAGCCCATTGGCAGCTTTCAGTTGCGGTACTGAACTGCCGGTGCGCCTGGCAATGGTCGAGAGTGTGTCACCCCTGCGCACGGTGTAATCACCATGCCCCGCACCCAGGCTGGCGACGTAGAGCTCATAGGGCTGGGTGAACAGGGCCACGTGATAGTGCGGAGGCCTGCGTTCACGAGTGACATCCAGTACGCCGGCCTTTTCCAGGCTTACCAGCGTATTTTCCAGCCACCTGCGGCATTTCCCTTTCCTGGGTATGCGCAGATCCACGGCCATACCGGTTGGATGTACGGACTGACTGACGGAATTCGTTGGTTGCCTGTTGCGTGGTCGCGTGAGGCTGGTGACTGTGAGCCTTTCACCACAGGCGCTTTGGTACTGCAGGCTCAACCGTTCCAGGAACAAGCGTACCTGCGGTCGTGCCATGGGGTAAGAAACATCGTGCAGATCAAGCGTGCGTGATCGTTTGATCCTCACCAGGTAGCCGGAATCCACGAATTGATTCACCGATTGGGGGGTATCCAGGAAGCTGTATCCGTAGCTGACAGCAGCCTGGTATTGACGCGCCACGCTTTGCGGCGAACCTGAAAGGCTTTGGGCCGGAATGGCAATGCTATATCCCAGGCAACACAGTGCCAATATGTGCAGGGTTCTGGCCGGGCGGTTCATCTGCGACTGCCTCGTTTTAGTTTTAGTATTCGAATCCAGTCATTAAGACTACATCAGCCACAAAGAGAATAAAAGCTTATTTTTCTGGCATTTGGAACAGTTTCTTCGCAGAAGTTCTGTTCTGACCCCATAGCTTTATTGGATATATATGACCGGTTGCCAGGCAGCCAATAACCAGTTTCCATCTACTTTCCGCTGAACTTCCAAAAATCTGGTTGTGAATACCAACTCTTCATTCTTATAGATGACTCTTACATCGATGAAACCAGTCAGAACTGCTGTATTTTCATAAATACGGACATCTATATCGCTCGGAACAAATGACAAATAATCTATTCTTTCAGTTTTTACGGTTTCAATAAATCCTGCTTTTGTTTCAGTATCGCCTTTTGTGTGTCCGTAAGTAAGATCATCAGCAAGCAGACTTTCAAGTTTCACAACATCAGCTTCTATCATTGCTGTGAACCTGGCCGATTGTTGATCAAGAATTCGTTTTTCAGGAGAATTAATTTCCTTGTTCTGCGCAATGGCAATTTGCCAGGTAATCAAAAACAATATTCCAAAAGGTTTCAGTAACTTCATAATTCAGGTTGAATGATTTTTCAGCGCGATTATTTCTGCGATAAGTTTTGCGGATAGAAAGTATAAGGCACATTATCTGGTCACTGGAAAGTACGCCGACCCTAAATAGTCCCCCCAGCCTGGGATTTATATAGTGGGGCCTGATCCAATTAATTGCGTTTCCGTCATCCCGGCCTTCGAGCCGGGATCCACCCGCCGAAGCACTATCGCCACAACGTGGGTCCCGGATCTCGCCGCTTTCAGCGCCGGTCCGGGATGACGAGAGGTAAAT
>DATFLY010000081.1:0-16717 GCA_035267185.1 Lysobacterales bacterium
CAGGTAGGTATGGCTCCAGGTTTTGATGACGATGGCATCGATCATGCCCGGTTCCAGTTCCAGCGCGCGGTTGGCAGCGGCAATGGCTTCCTCGTATCGCCTGGCGCCAATGAATCGCCAACCCAGGTTGGTATAGCTTCCGGCTTTTAGCGGTTCGAGTTCCACGCCCTCAAGCGCAAGACCAATGGCTTCATCATGACGGCCCAGCGCGCCCATCAGAAAGGCCAGGCTGAAACGTGCGCCACTCGACTGCGGGTTGGTTTCCATGGCCTTGCGGTAGGCCTGTTCGGCTGCTTCGGCGTTCCACTCATGCCACAGCAGGATGTCACCCAGCACCACCAGCGCCCAGTCAACGCTCGGGTCCAGCGCGATGGCTCGAAGCGCATCTTCCCGCGCTCGCTTAAATGCCTCATCGGGCGACATCCAGCCGTAACTGGGTGTTCCTGACCAGGCATACAGTGTGGCCCTTGCGCCATAGGCATGGGCGAAATTGGGTTCAAGTTCCAATGCCCTGTCCAGCAGCCCGATGCCTTTCTGAATTTCAGGTACTGAATAGGCCCGGCCGTGGTAAGTCGCGCGGCGGTAAAGGTCGTAAACCTCTTCGCTGACTCCGAGGTCGCGGGCCAGGCCAGCCTGGGCACCTGGCAGCTGCGCGAATTCTGCGTCAGAAGCCTGTTGCGGATCGTTATCCGGTCCACCCAGGCCGAGGTAGGCCGCAAATGCGATCACCATCACAGCGACAATCAGGACCAGGTATCGGATGTTTTGAGGTGGCTTTGCCGTGAATGAATCCTGCGCAGAATCTGATGCCTCCACCGGCACAACCAGGCGGTAACCACGGCTTTTAACCACTTCGATGTATTGCGGGTATTCGCTTGAGCTGCCCAGTCCCTCCCGAAGCAGCTTGACCCGCTGGCTCAATGCAGCAGGCGTGACCACGTTCTCGCCCCACACCTCCTCGTTGATCTGGCGCAGGGTGGCAAGGTCGGGATGGTGGCGAACCAGGCAGGCAAGGAGTTCGAAACTCAGACCCTTGACGGGCAAAACGTCCTGCCCGCGCCGAACTTCACGCCGGACGAAATCAACCGCCAGGTCGCCAACCCGGAATACATCGATACCCGCATCCTGGGCCGAATCCGGGTGCATTTCCTATGAATTCTGTCTGAGCAACATGATGGTTTCAGTATAGACGCTAAGACCCACAGGGTTAGCCCATTCTCCTGTTGGCAGTGGGGCTGGTGGTCAGGGACAAGACCGTATCAGATGCGGACATTTGGTATCAGTTTCCCCCAGGGTAAGGCAGCAGCCCGCTATAAATCACCTGAGGCCGCAGATGCCGGCAATAAGTCCGTTGAGAATCGACATCATGGTGTTAGCGAGCCTGATAAGCGCACCCTTGTCAGTGCCGGAATCGGGGTAATGCGTTCACTGGTTTAGTCAGCCTTCTTGTCTGGATGCTTCTCCAGCACCTCCCACCCCACGATCATGGACTTGATGGCCGCCAGCGGAGTCCGGCCGGAGGCCGTGGTCAGGTAAACATGCATCACGATGAAGGCTGCGAACAGCCAGGCGATACCCGTGTGCAGCGGTGAAAGCACCGACAGGCCACCCAGTTCGGTGACCCACCTGGGCCAGTTGCGCTGACCCCAGTAAATCATCACGCCTGTGATGACCTGGGCCGGCAACAGGACGTTGAGAATGGCGAAGTAGGTGATCTCCTGCAATGGATTCAGGCGCTTTTGCGGCGTCTTCTCGAAGGGGTGTGATTCACCCTTGAAAATACCACGTGTGTAGTAAATCGCCTGCATGATGGATCGCGCAAAAAAGTCCTGGGGTTCGGGCAGGTACTTCTGGAAGCGGCCGCTGGCCAGGTTGTAAAACAGCGCCAGGCCTGCATTGATCAGCAATATGAAACCAAACAGGTTATGCGTCTGGACCAGGAAGGGATAACTCAACCCGCCAAACAGGTGTGGTTTGTGGATGAGCAGGCCGCTGAAAATGAGGTAGAGGATCATGAAGGCCTGGACCCAATGCCACAGTCGTTCATAAACTTCGTACATGTACACTCGTTCAAGCACTCCTTCATGTTGCGGACGTTTGCGAGCGAAGACATAGCGAAGAACTGCGTGTCCAGTAACCCCGAGTACGACACCAAGCAGTATCAGCAGGCCGAGACGGTCCACCCACGGAACATCATGCAGACCCAGGATGTAATATCCGCTTTGGCCCAGGTCTGGTATACCGCTGAGCGCCCCGTTTTCATCGACGACCAACGATCCAAGCAATTCGACGTTTTCGTAGCCCCGTGCCGATGGCATGACGCCACCCGGCAGGTAGGCAGAGAGTTCGAACGGGCTTTGCAAGGTTGAATCGCGCTCATGGCAAAAGCTGCATTCCCGGTTGGCGAAGTTGCCGCTGCCGACATTGTGATAGATCGGGTAGGGTGTAATTTCCGTTCCGATTGCGAGTTCCGTCAGGCCGAGCGCTTCAAGTCGTTCGCGAATCACCGCTTGTGCTTCGGCGCTTTCGAGCCGCAATTCCTGCTCATCAAGACGGCCATTGCCGTCGCCATCGAGCTTGCTTACCAGGCTGGGGTGATGTCCTTCACCCTCCAGGAGGGCAGCACGCAATTCTTCCCGCGTAACCGGTCGGGCCGGGTCGCCGGTCTGCCAGTACCACGAGGTAACACCGTTATAAGGGGTGAGTTCGCGTGTCCCTTCGCGTCCAAATCGGGGCAGAAGTATCGGCCTGTAGCCGAAAAACTCGGCATCTTCGCTGTCGGGGTCGCCGTTGACACCGCGGTATTGTCGTAATGGCCCGCCGCTTTCGTCTACAACCGTCCAGTCAATCGCCTTCAATGCCGGTCCGGGTACCCATGGAACATGGCAGGATTCACAGGCGAGCGCCTCAAAATGACGCGGGCGGTAGGGTAACCAGTCATGCACGCGATCAGCATCGTGACAGGATTTGCAGTCGCGCAGTGTATTGACCGACCCCTCGGCCGCCAGTCCTTGGATCGACTGGCCCTTGGCAAACTGGTGCGTCGGTCGGTCAAGAAAATCCGAGCGCTCGGGTCGGCGCGGATCGAAACGAATGTGGTCGGGCCGTTGTTCCGGGTCCTGCTGGAAGAAAACCGGGTCATTGAGCAGATAGTGGCAGCTGTTACATTCCAGCCCATTGGCCAGATGTACATCCAGGGGGTGTTGCGCATACTCATCGGCTGCAAACTGCAGCCCGCTGGTTTCCAGCGTATGCGGGGCGATGATCTGCCCCGTGCGTTGTGTGACTGTGTATCCTTGGATTCCGCCATCCAGCGACAACGGCAAACTCGCATCGCTGCTGGCCAGGCCATGGCATTGTGCACAACGCCCTGTGTCCGGGTTGCGAATATTCAGTACACCGACGTGTAAACGACCGTCTTCCTGGAAGGCCTGCGTGTTCCATTTCCATTCACCTTCCTCTGATATCAGGATTTTGCTTTCCTGCAAGGGGGCAGAATTGGCCCAGTCAAATTCACCTTCACCCAGGAGCCGGGCGCGGGCCGAGTGGTCATCAATGTTGACATGGCACAACAGGCAATCCATTTCGACCAGGTGGCCGACAGGTCCTCCGCCAACGTGTCTGTGCCCCATGCTTTTTAGCCAGGCCTGTTCGTCGATTTTCCCGGATTGATCCAGCGGCGCGTCATAACGCATCGGGTCCCAGCCGCCAAAATATCCCGGGCCGGCCTCCCACCAGTTGGGGCGCTCTCCTTCATACAACTGGTCGGCCCCGGCATTGGCATGATCACTTGAGGATTCGATGTAATCCGTGTCGTGGCATACACCGCAGGTCCTGATGGTCGACAATGGCAATCCTGATTCCAGCACCGGCTCGCCCCCCTGATCCCGCAGGACAAATTCCGGGTGACGGCGATGGCAGGACACACAATCCACTTCCAGGACGGCATCGTCACGGTGCGGGGCCTTTTCAAAATCCTGGTGGCAACTGACGCAGCTGAGTGGTTCGTGCGTTTCCTGGATAAACTCATCCACCCCGATGTGCACTTTCCGCTCCTCACCCGGAGGCGGGGGTTCCTTGAAGGAAAGCCGGCGGTGGCAGGCAACACATCTGCGGTCGTTCTTGGCAAAAAACTCCGCACTCGCGTCGGCCGGGATGGCCGGAAGCCAGAGGCCAATTGCGATGAGTAACAGTCCAAACAGGGTGGCTGTTGTGGACTGCCAGCCCCCGGCTGTGACAGGTGGCTTCGAAATAGTGCGCGTCAACGACAGCATCTTCTTATTCGTTCTCCATGCGTATTGGCCTTGCGAATTATTAAATATTTTTAACAGCCAACATTTGATCCATGTCAGGATGATTTCAGGTTTCTGGCGTTAATATCTACAATGGATTGCTATAAACCTATTGCCATAACGCACAAGGAGGCATGTGGATGTCTGAATTAAACACTGGATCTATCGTCCGAACCGCTATTTTGCCATTGGCATGCCTGTCTTTCGTGTTTGGTATTGCCGGCCTGTCGTTGGCTGGCGCAGATACTGAAGATCTTGACGACAACGAGACTTGTGCCGAATGTCACCTCGACCAGGAACACATAGGTTTACTGAAAGTCGAGGGCAAGCAGGTACATAACCCTGCAGACGGTTCTGTCGAGGGAGAAGTCCACCAGGAATTTGCCTGTATCGACTGTCACTTGGATATTGAAGAGATTCCTCACAAGGAAGATGTCGAAAGAACGGTTGATTGCCTGGCCTGTCACGATGAGACGCCGAAATAGTTTTAGCGTGTTGCAATTTGACACGTTCGATTTGAGGACCGAAATATGATGCGATCCAAACTGACTTCATCGTTGCTGATTGCCGCCGTGGCGGTCATGGCAACTGGCTGTGACCGTGAACAGGTGGTCAGCTATAGTGCCCAGGTCAAACCCATTCTTGATGACAATTGTCTTGCCTGCCATCGTCAGGGTGGCGAAGGGTTTGAAGCCAGCGGATTCAGCATGGAAACCTACGATGACCTCATGAAAGGCACCCGCAACGGGCCAATGGTGGTTCCGGGCGACACTCTGGGCAGCAACCTGCTGGTTCTTATGGAAGGCCGTGCCGATCCTTCAATCAGCATGCCGCATGGTTCCGGTGAGACCATTCCCGAACAGGACATTCAGACCATCCGCACCTGGATCAGCCAGGGCGCGGAAAACAACTAGGGCTCGTTAGCACTTTATAAAAAAAGGGCGGCTCATTGTGAGCCGCCCTTTTTTTGTGGTCAGATTTCTTATCTCCGGTTGTTCACCGACCGTGTATGAAATCGACTGAAAATGCCTTGTCTTCACCGTGACAGGTGCTGCAGGACTCACCGAGTGCCCCGGTATTGGCTGCCGCATGAGCAGCTGCATCGAAACTATCATGGCAGGACAGGCACGACGCAGTCTCGGGCTCCATGTAGTCGAAGAATGCATAGGGCGTCGGGGTATCCAGCGCACCATCTGGCAACGGTAGTTGTTGCGAGTCATTGACATGACAGGTCTCACAGTTGCTCAGGTCGCCGGGGAATTCGACATGGCCGAAATCGTGGACGCTGCTGCGGAAACCGTAAACGACATATCCGTTCTCAAGTTCGGCGCCACGATGGATCTTATGGATCATGTACTTGAAATGGATCGATTCGGCAGGCAGTTCCTCTCCCGGCCTGACTTCCTCATCGGTTGCGCCGGGCATATGACAGGTGGTGCAATACTGCGCTTCATGCCGGTTACCGCCGTGCAGGCTGAGGTTGTTATGGCAGGATTCGCACTTTGCGTCATCGACAATCATCCGCCTGGAAACCGGCTCTTCGTCGGTCACTGCAAAGGCCCTGATGAAGTTTTGCATCTGGTCGTTGACGGTGAATTCCTTGTCGGTGCCTGGATTGATCGCGACACCATTGATTCTTCCTTCAACGCCTACTGAGTAAGAGCCGCTGGCATTGCCAGGCAGTTGTGCCTCGAACTGGTAGGAATACTTACCCGCGCCAATACCGGTCAGTGCATCCGGAGTGAGGGCGTCCTCCTGGACATAAAAATCAAAGTCGTCATTGGGGCCGGAGAGATTAAATCGCAGCCTGCCAAGGTCGCTCGGATCAAGCAGGCCGTTCTTGTCGCTCAGCCAGAAATCGACAATCGGTCGCTGGCCGGGCCCGGTGTTTGTAACCTTGTCGATCTCAACCAGGATGCCCGCGAGTTGGTTGGACTTGTATTCCACTGTGTGGGCGCCGCGGATACTGCGGTCGTACTCAACACCGGTATCCGGCTTGTGACACAGAAAGCAGGTGCTGTCGTCTTCCACTTCCAGGTTGGCTCCGGAATGGCCCTCGCCGGTGGCGAAGTTGACATCGTCATGGCAGGCGCCACAGGCGGCACGGTTGGGGTTGGTCAGCCAGGCCGTGTGCTGTGTACCGGGTATCCCAACGGGGCTGCCGGGCGCCGGTCCATTGCAACCGAACACGGTGGTGTCGACGCCCAGTTCCTGGACAGTCTCCCCGGTGGTTTCATCAACCAGGAAGAAATTCATGCTGTCCCTGACCCAGTTTCCAGTGGTTCTGGACCCCTTGGGGCCGCCGCGTGCAAATACTTTTCCGTCGGGTGAATTGATTCGCACCGTGACAGGGTTGCCCTCGGCGTAGTCCCAGGAAAGGGTGGTTTGGCCCTTGCCTTTACGATCGCAGGACTCAGCGGTGCCGGGGTTGGCTACCAGTGGAATTTCCGGGGTCGGTATTCCGCCCGTATGGCAGGCTTCGCAATCGTTCAGGATGCCGGGATATTCAACGTGAGAATAATCGTGTTCAGACTGGCGAAACCCAATCACCCTGTAGCCGTTGGTCAACTCGGCGCCCGCATGAATTTTATGAACCATCACCGGGAAATCGACCGAGCTGCCGGTATCCGGATCGATGCTCTGGGTGGGGTTGTGACACAACACGCATAAACCGACTTCGGTGCGTTGCCCGCCATGAATAGCCAGCGGATCGTGGCAGCCGTCGTTGCAGGTCTGGGTGGTCACGATATCGCGCGGCACTGCAGTGCCGTTTCCGGACGGCACCCAGTGCTCCAGGGTGTTATCCACGTAACGGTCCAGTGAAAATTCGGTCAGGTCCCGACGGGCATAGACTCCCAGTGTATGGGTTGCATCTGCATCGTAGTCTGCGGGAAGTTCAGTGACGAATTTGTAATGATAGGTGCCCATTTCCTCTGTCGTAAATACGCCATCGGAGTCAGAGGTTGCCTGGGTGGCGGTATCACCTGTGATGGGGCTGGTCTGATCGCGCGTGGTGTAGGCCACGTAAGCCGTCTCACCTTCGGGGATGTACGAGAGTACAAACGAGACTGAAACCGGGCCCGGCGTGACAATGCCATCCCGGTCGAGTGGCTGGCCACCCGGGTCGGTCAGCATGAATCGCACTTCCGGCTGACGGTCGGAGGGGATGGTTACATCCAGAACCGTCACGTTCAGCCCTGGCCTGATGAAGGCTATGTCTTCTTCGGTGAGATAAACCGACGCCTCAATGGTAGAGGAACCAGGGCTTCCGGTATCGTCTCTGGCTGAAAGAATGCCTGTTAAACCGGTCAGTACCAACAGACCGGTCATGATGAAGGCGGTTCGCTTGTAATTCATTTTCTACTCCCAATGAGGACTGCCCGAATGACCACTTCAGATTCCGCAAGTGCAGTGAACTCTCACTCAAATATCTTACCGATCAGAACGCAGAAGAAACCCGGATAGAGATCAACTTTTGGCACTCTTTGGCATCTTTTTGCGGTTTTCTTGATCCAGATCAATTGCGCTCAGGGTGGGGGTCTGGTCGGGTATCAATGACGCCGCACAAATAGGCGCGAATCATTGTTACATATGCTTTTCCAGAACTTATGAGGCGCTCATGCAAAGGCTTTTCAGAGCTTTTGGGGCCCCAAACGGCACTCGCGGCGATTGACATTAGGACCAAATAGAAATGTATGATTTGATCTATGTCGAAAGACTGTGATTGTGCACTCACATTCCACTCAGCCTTCGGCACAGATTTCAGGTGAGCATGTTGATGAGAAAATTCCTGTTGATGGTGCCTGCGCTGCTTGCACTGGCAGCCTGCTCTGACGAGCAGACGTCGCAGGTGCCGGCCGGAGATATCGAAACCGGAAAGACGATGGCAGCCGAGCATTGTTCGGGCTGCCATGGTTTGGACGGGCGCGGCCTGGCAACCGACATTCCTGATCTTGCCGGTCAAAAAACTGAATATCTTGCCGATGCCCTGACTGCCTATAAGGATGGCAGGCGTCACCATGCGGCGCTGCGGGACCTTGTTTCGGAAATGGATGAGACGACCATTGCCAGTCTCGCCCTCTATTATTCGAGTTTGCCACCACTGGAAGCCGGCACCAGCCAGGTGACACAGTCTGTGACCGGGTCCTCCTATCATGAAGGCAAAGCGATCGCGGAAATCTGCACGGATTGTCACGGCGATAATGGATACAGCGAGACGCCGGGCACGCCAAGCCTGGCGGGCCAGCAACCAGCCTACCTGATTGTTTCTACCCTGGAATACGTCAATGGAAGCCGTGGCCATGCTGAAAAGGAAGCGATGCTGCAGGGCCTGCAACAAGTCGACATCGAAAAAATGTCCTTTTACTTTGCCGCGCAATCACCGCCGGTTCGGGGGCAGGCACCGTTTGGCGACCCAGCCAGGGGAGAGCCACTGAGTGCAGCCTGCGGTGAATGTCACGGAGCGCGCGGCATCAGCCACGAGCCGCTTGTGCCGAGTCTTGCTGGTCAGGAACCTAACTACCTGGCCGATGCCATCAGGGCTTATCGCGACCACGGGCGAGATCACGATGTCATGATGACGGACAGGACTGATGCCGAGATCGAGGATATTGCTGCGTTCTACGCTGTACAGAGTGCGGAGCCGGCAGTCAGTCGCCTGGCGGAAGTCGAGAAGCTCGCTGCAAAATGTGATCGCTGCCATGCCTCAACCACCGGAACCTTGTCTATTGCTGTTCCGTCGCTGCGTGGACAGAACCAGGAATACCTCGTCAACGCGATGAAAGCCTATCGAGATGAAAACCGTGGCAGTTCAATGATGCACAAGATGAGCGCCAGCTACAGTGACGAAACGATCGAGGCGCTTGCCGCTTACTATTCTTCAGATTCCGGTCAGAACTGAGGCTCAATGGTCCGAATCAGGGTCACCGCCGTGCCTTAGCCGGACATGGTCTGGCAGTTTATAGAACCACATCTGGTACATGGAAATGGACCACATCACCGCGAATGACAACCCGTTGATCAGGCCTGCGATCAGCACGCCCCAGGCAAAGGGCGAGTACACCTTGGTGATGTACCACCCCAGCACGTCGATGATCACACCCGCGAATGGCGCCGCAATCACGAGGCTCTTGAGCCACACCGGACGTACATAGGCATGACTGAAAATAAACCCGATGAGGAAGAAGATGAATGTCAGGCCGAACAGGTGGATATGCGAAACCCGCACGAGCGTGTACAAATCGGCGCCGGTGTCCACGGCAACGACGGTCTGGATATTTTCATAACCGTCCAGGTTGGAAAGGTGGGGATTGCTGCCATCGTGACAACCAAGGCAATTGTCCGCGACAATCGTTTCGATGTCTGAAGTGTAAGCTGCCTTGTCCGCCCCATCCCGAATCCAGCTGAGCATGGCGGACAACTCACGCTGTGGCAGCATGCCTGACATCGCCCCCCGTAATGCCGTTTCAAGCTGGGTGGTTTCGGCGTTACCGCTGTAAGTGATTTTGATGTCTTCCACCGACAAGCCCGGCTCGCCGTCGGCGCCGGAATGCGCCGCAAAAACATAAAGTGCTGCAAAGGCATATCCCAGTCCGAGCACCATCAAAGCGCTGCTGAACAGCACCCGCATGCTGATCGGCAGTTCCTGAAAATGCCGGTACAGCCGATGGAAGGAGTCGTTTTTCATTCAGCGGCTATTGTTTGGGAAGCGTGGCGTAATAAGCGGCCAGATCCTGCATGTCCTGTTCACTGAGTTCCTCGGTGTAGACGATCATCATTTCATCCTCGTCCGTGCGCTCACCGGACTTGAACTTCTTAAGCTGTTCGACATGATACGCCTCGTCAAGTCCGGCGATACCCACGGTGAACTCATCACCTTTGCCGTCTTCGCCATGACAGTCTGCGCAATCAACAGACAATTCCTTGCCCCTGGCGGCATCCCCTTCTGCATGGACTGCGCCCGTGGCAAACATCAATGTTGATACGGCTGTAAAAATCAGTGTTCTGGCAAACATTTTGTGCTCCTCCAACTTAATCTGCGTGTTCTTCCACGCAGGGTAACTGCAAAAAGACTGCGGGCTTTGGTTCTCGCGTGGCATAGAAATCCACGATCTGTGCGACGTCTGACCCGGTCAATGGGCTGGCCATCGCGTGCATGATCGACTGCTGCCGATCGCCCCTGGCGTATGCCGCCAGGGCGCGCTCCAGGTACGTCCTGTTCTGCCCGGCCAGCATCGGGAATCGCGGGTCCGTGCTGTTTCCATCCAGCCCGTGGCATCGTTCACAACGCACCACCCATTCAGCCGTGCTGATAGGCATACGGACATCCCGGCGAAGTGGTGCCTGGCTGGCATAAAATGCGGCAAGATCATCGATTTCCGTATCACTGAGTGCTTCAACTGCCGCGAACATCTCCTCGTGTTTCCTGTCACCTTGCCTGTATGCCTCCATGGCCTTGACGAAATAGCGCGCATCCTGACCTGCCAGGGTTGGCATTTCATTGCCACTGGCGTTGCCATCCGAACCGTGGCAGTTGGCACAGGCCTCCGCATTGCTGCGTCCTGCTTCCACATTGCCGTCACCACGGGTATCGCTGGCCAGCGGTTCCTGCACGGCATAGTAAAGGCCCATCTGCTGGATGGTTGATTCGTCCAGGGTGCCGACCAGCCGCCCCATGAGCCGGTGACTGCGGCCGCCATCTATGTAAGCCTGCATGGAAGTAAAAAAATAATCCGGGTGTTGAGCGGTCAGGTTGGGCATGCCGGATGATGCGCTGTTACCGGTTTCGCCATGGCACTTGATACATTTTCTGAGCGAGCTGCCAATTGCGGCGAACGGGTCATCGTCGAGTGAAGTGGCTGCATCGCTTTCCGCCACAGGCTCGATGCCGCGGCCGGGGATCAGGTTGGCGTAATAGGCGGCAACAGCCAGCATGGCCTCGTTATTCAGTGAGCTGCTGATGTGCCTCATGGATTCGTTGTGACGGCCACGCTCCCGATAGCCCTCAAGGACGCGGTAGAGGTAGACAGCTCGCTGCCCCGCCAGGAAAGGCTGTCCGTCGCCGGTCAGCCTGCCATCCATGCCATGGCAGCTGGCGCAGTGGGATTCAGCCACGGCCTGACCCAGGCTGATCATTTCTGTTGTTGGCGACAGCGCCTCACGCTCAAATTCACGCACGGGCTGGGCAGAGCCGGTGGCTTGTGCCGGGGCGCTCGGCGATCCAATCAAACAAGCGACAAAAATCAAAAGGTAGGGGGTGAATGTCTTCATGGACGACTGGGTTTCCATTGATCCGGATGGGCAGTGACTAAAAGATGATGCTGCGCGGTGTCCTCGGACCGAATATCGGAAAACAGAATAGCCGAGCCCGTGTTCAACAAAATTGACATACGTCATTAATTGCCGCTATAGCAAGCTGTACCATCGTTTCGAAATCAGACACTTCAAAGCCGGTATGAAACTATCACACAAGTTGTTCGCTGGTTTATCCATCCTGGGATTGCTACTGCTGGAAGGCGGTATGTTGCCGGTCGTGGCCCAGGAGAGCACTGAGCCCCAAAGCGCTGAACCCGCAACGGCCATTGCCGAAAACGCAGAAACCCGGGCCGCCGAACCAGGCTACAGCCGCGACGGTGCGGATTCATGTTTGCGCTGTCACGGCGAGCGCAGTGAATTCCCCGTTCTGGACATATTCAAAACGCCGCATGGCTCTCTCACGCATCCTGACAGTCCATTTGCAGGCGCCCAGTGTGAAAGTTGTCACGGTCCGGCCGGGGCGCACCAGAGAAGGCCGCGTGGTGACGACAAACCCCGGAACTTCGGCCCGGACGCTGCCGCACCTGTCGAAGAGCAGAACCAGGTCTGTCTTGATTGTCACAATGACCATGGCCGGATGGGCTGGATTGGCAGCATCCATGATCAAGAAGAAGTGGGCTGTGTTTCCTGCCACAAGATTCACTCCGAAGAAGACCGCATGGAGGATGCCATTGCACAGCAGGATGTGTGTTTCGATTGTCATCCGCGCACCCGCGCGCTGTCCCTGATGCCGAGCAGCCATCCCCTGAGGTTTGGCGAGATGGCCTGTTCCAGCTGCCATGATCCCCACAATGGCATGAACGACTACCAGTTGGTCGAGACCAGCGTCAACGACACCTGCTACACATGCCATGCAGAAAAACGTGGGCCCGTGCTGTGGGAGCATGCACCGGTCACCGAGGACTGTTCGCTGTGCCACGATGCCCACGGAAGCAACCATGCAGCACTGCTCAAGCAGCGTCCGCCGTTGTTGTGTCAGCAATGCCACATGCCATCAGGACATCCCAGCATGGCGTATACCAGTGATTCTATTGAGGATGACTATGCTTCACGGTTTCTCCTGGGCAGTTCCTGTACCAATTGCCACACGCAGGTTCATGGCTCCAATCACCCATCCGGCGCTTCGCTGGAACGCTGATAAGCTGGAGGGCGCATCTTGATTCGAACAGGTTCAAAGCTCACGAAAGTAACCGGAGGCGTGATATCGGCGCTGATGTTGTTTATTGCCCTGTCGGCTGAAGGCGTAATGGCCCAGCAAGCCAGCGGCGAATCTTCGACAGCCCCGGATTTCAGCGACTGGACCTGTGAACGCTGTCCCGAGCCAGAGTATGGGTGGTCTGTACTCGCAGAATTCGGGCTGGGGTGGATTTCGGAAGGTTCCCTTCGCTACGGCAGCTACCGGGGGCTGGAAGATGAGGGCGCTTACCTGCCCCTGGACGGGGAAGGCAAGTATCGCGATTCACAGGGGCGATACGTCAATTTTTCCGCAAAAGACCTGGCGCTGGACAACCGTGAAGTTGAAATCGAGGGCGGCCGGGAAGGGCGCTACACACTGAATCTTTCCTTGAACGAGATTCCCATATACCGGGGCTACGGTGCGCAGACCCCGTTCCAGGGACAGGGCAGCACCAGCCTCACCCTGCCTTCTGACTGGGTGGACGGGCGTACAACGGGCGAAATGACGGCCCTGCAGAGCAGCCTGAACCCAGCGCCCATGAAACTCCAGCGTAAAACACTGAATCTGGGTGGCACATTCAGGCTTTCGGGTAACTGGTCGATCGACGTCGACGCCCAGCGCCAGGACAAGAGCGGGACCCGGCCTTTTGGCGGCGCAGGTGTTTTTTACAACAACGCATCGCAGATCCTGGCGCCCGTTGATTTCACCACGGATCGCGTGGATGTGGGTATCAACTGGAGCCGCAAGACTTTCCAGTTGATCTTCGGCTTTTCAGCATCGGAATTCGACAATAACCGTAATTCCCTGACCTGGGAAAATCCGTTTACCGGACCGCCGCAAACCGACAATTTTCGCGCAGCCCTGGAGCCCTCCAACGAGTTTTACCAGTTCAGCCTGACCGGCGCCTGGACCATCAGGCCGGGCATGAACCTGTCCGGCTACGCCTCCATGGGTGAAATGAGCCAGGACGAGGCTTTCCTGCCTTACTCCATCAACCCGGAGTTTGACGGCCTGACACTGCCCCGAACCTCGCTGGATGGCAAGGTCGATACCAGTGTTGCCAACCTGGGCGGCAAATTCTTCGCCCGCATCAATTCACGCCTGAGCATCAACGCAAGGGCCAAATATGATGAACGTGATAACCAGACCCCGGTGGATGTCTACACCCCGGTCAACTCTGATTTCATCATCTTCGGGCCACGTACAAACCGCCCCTATGGTTTTGAGCGACGCCAGTATTCCGCGGATGTGCGCTTCCGGGCGTTTCGCAAGCTGCGCCTGAGCGGCGGTGGGCGCTACCAGGAAATAGACCGTACCTTTCAATCCATCGAGGAAGCGGACGAGTCCACGTGGTGGGCTGAGGCCAAATTCACCCCCGTCTCCCGCACCCACGTCCGGGCAACTTTTGAACAGTCCAGTCGTGATACGTCCGAATACCAGCCAGTCACCGACAGTGGCCGGGTCGATCACCCGCTGTTTCGTAAATATAACCAGGCGGATCGTGACCGCAACAAGGGCAACCTCGAGGCCTTCTATGCCACCACCAATGGTCTCGGCCTTAACCTGACTGTCTATGGGGCAGAGGACGAGTACGAGGAATCCGTGCTTGGCCTGCAAAGCAGCGAGGTGCGCGGTGCCACCCTGAGCATGGACTATGTGATCAATGAGAAATCATCGGTCTACGCCTTTGTTTCCGGTGAAGAGATCGAATCCGAATTGTTCGGCATGAGTGATTCATTGGCCTGGGTCGGATCAACTGATGACCAGATCTCGACAGCTGGAGCGGGTTACAGCATCATGATTGATGAAAACAGGAAACTTGGTGTCGACCTGGTCTGGGCAGATTCCGAGGGCGATATTGATGTCACCACCAATGGCCCATCACCATTCCCGACACTGAAAACCACGCTAAAGAATGTGCGTTTGCACTTCAGCCACAGTCTGAATGATAAATGGGGTTACAGGCTTTATGCCGAGTTCGAGAGCTTCGACAGTTCTGACTGGGCGTTCGACGGCATCGGCGTTGATGGTGTGGACGCGGTCCTCACTTACGGAATCATCAGCCCGCATTACAATGTTCTCAACCTTCGCGCGCAGGCGACCTATCGCTTCTAGCATAATTGGGGTCAGAGTAAAAATTATTAAATTCCAATTTTTACTCTGACCCCAATTATATTGTTACCTGCCTGGCTGGTTTTCGTTCAATACCGCATGAGCAGCCGCCAGCCGCGCGATCGGCAGGCGGAACGGTGAGCAGGACACGTAATCCACGCCCAGTTCATGACAGAGCCTGATGCTCTTGGGATCCCCGCCGTGCTCTCCGCACACCCCGATTTCCAGGCCGTCCCGTTGCTCACGCCCTTCACGGATCGCAATTTTCATCAGGCGACCGACGCCTTCCGGATCAATGGTGGCAAATGGATTGTCACGGATCAGCTTGTTCTTCAGGTAGTGCATCATGAAGCCGGATTCCGCATCGTCGCGTGAAATGGCATAGGTGGTTTGGGTCAGGTCATTGGTGCCAAAGGAAAAGAATTCCGCTTCCTGTGCGATTTCACCGGCGGTCAGCGCTGCCCGCGGAATCTCGATCATGGTACCGAACAGGTAGCCAAATTCCATGCCATGTTGCTTCATCACTTCTTTTGCAGTGTTTTTCAGCGGTTCAAGCATGGCCCGAAGCTCGGAGGCATTGGAAACCAGGGGGATCATCACTTCAGGCTTCACGTCCACGCCGTCGGCATGGCAGCGACAAGCAGCTTCGAAAACTGCCCTGACCTGCATCCTGTAAAGGCCGGGGATCAGCAGGCCCAGACGTACACCGCGTGTGCCGAGCATCGGGTTCGATTCGGACAATGCCTGGACGCGTTCCAGCAAATCATTCTTCTTGCTGATTTCGGTGCCCAGGTTATCCAGTTGCTGGAGGTCGGCCGCGTGCTGTAACTGCAATTTGAGATCAGTCAGTTCGAGTGCGAGTTCATGCTCTGACGGCAGGAATTCATGCAACGGCGGATCGAGCAGCCGGATGATCACCGGAAGCCCGTCCATGGCCCGGAACAAGCCCTCGAAATCCGAGCATTGCATGGGCAAAAGGCTGGCGATCGCCTCGGCTCGCTCGGTCTGGGTTGTCGCCATGATCATCTTGCGGACAATAGGCAGGCGCTCCTCCTGGAAGAACATGTGCTCGGTACGGCACAGGCCAATGCCCTCGGCGCCATACTCGCGTGCACGCCGCGCGTCTTCAGGGTAATCGGCGTTGGCGCGTACCCCGAGCCGGCGGATGTCGTCTGCCCAGGAAAGAATGTTGATCAGCCATGGATTGGCGATGTCCGGCACAACGGTCGGTAACTTGCCCTGGTAAATCAGCCCGGAATTACCATCGATGGAGAGGTGCTCTCCCTCCTCGATGACCAGTTCGCCGATTCTCATTCGATGGTTTTCCAGGTCAATCTCTATTTTCTCCACGCCGACAACCGCCGGGCGGCCAAACTGGCGTGCCACCAGCGCTGCATGACTGGTACGACCACCACGGCTGGTGACCACGCCTTTGGCTGCCAGCAGGCCGTGGACGTCGTCCGGTCGGGTTTCGGGGCGAACCAGGATAACGTCGCGGCCTTCCTCACTGCCCCACCGTTCGGCCAGGTCCGGGTCAAAAGCAACCACGCCCACCGCCGCGCCGGGAGAGACATTCAGCCCAGAAGCGACAGGCTGAATATCCTGCAGGGCCTCGGCATCAAGTTGCGGGTGCAGGAAGAAGTCGACCTGGGCAGGCTTCACCCTGGCGACCGCTTCTTCGCGTGAAATCAGTCCTTCTTCAACCATGTCGACGGCAATGCGTACCTCGGCCTGGGCGGTGCGTTTACCATCGCGGGTCTGGAGCAACCACAAGGTGCCTTCCTCGATGGTAAATTCCATGTCCTGCATATTTCGATGATGC
>DATFLY010000082.1:0-3195 GCA_035267185.1 Lysobacterales bacterium
TCAAGCTGGCCCAATCTCTGTACAAAACAGAAGTTTTTACTCTGACCCCAATTATCCCTCTCTTGCCAACATTCCTGCTGAAGACCCTGAAACCTACGCCATGATCCAGAAAGCCGATACCGTGGGTGTTTTCCAGATCGAATCGCGCGCCCAGATGGCGATGTTGCCGCGGCTGAGGCCCAACTGCTTTTATGACCTTGTCATTGAAGTGGCCATCGTCAGACCAGGACCGATACAGGGCAAGATGGTGCACCCCTTCCTGCAGCGTCGACAAGGAATCGAGCAGGTTGAATACCCTTCTGAAGCATTACGCGCTGTACTTGAGCGAACTCTGGGGGTTCCGATTTTCCAGGAGCAGGTGATGCAGATCGCCATGGTGGCCGCCGGTTTCAGCGGCTCAGAGGCTGACCACCTGCGCCGCTCCATGGCTGCCTGGGCCCGGCGCGGCGGCATGGAGCATATGCACCAGCGGCTGGTCAGTGGAATGCTGGAACGTGGTTACAGTGAGGATTTCGCAGAACAGATATTCCAGCAGATTCGCGGCTTTGGTGAGTATGGTTTTCCGGAATCACATGCTGCCAGTTTTGCGTTGCTTGTCTATGTATCGTCGTGGATGAAATGCCATCATCCGGCAGCGTTTACCTGCGCCCTGCTCAATTCACAACCCATGGGTTTTTATCAACCGGCCCAACTGGTCCAGGATGCACAACGCCATGGTGTCAGGGTGCTGCCTGTGGATGTGCGTTTCAGTGACTGGGACTGCAGCCTTGAGAAAATGGGGTCAGAGTCCTTTTTTTCTTTACGGCTTGGTTTGCGCATGGTCAAGGGATTGCCGGAAAAGGCAGGAAGACGGGTTGCCGAAGCGCGTCAGCAAAAACGATTCGATAATGTACAGGACCTCACTAACCGTGCCGAGCTTAACCGCGGACACCTGGCAAAACTTGCCGAATCGGCCGCCCTGCGCGGCCTGGCAGGGCATCGTCACCGCGCGCGCTGGGAAGTGGCGGCCGTGGAAAAACCAGCACCCCTTTGGGGTCAGGGTAAAAACTCACTGAAACAGAGCCGGGAGCAGACCAGCAGGAGCCCGAGTTTTTACTCTGACCCCAAATATTCCATCCGCCCGCCAACAGAAGCTGATGACATCCGGACCGATTACGCCAGTACCGGCCTGACCCTGGGGCGGCATCCTGTTGCCCTGCTGCGCAAACAACTGAGGCATCGCCGTGCTGTGACTGCACGTGAACTACAAAAGCGGGCCCATGGCACTCGCCTCAGAGCGTGTGGGCTGGTGACAATGCGACAACGCCCCGCCACTGCCAGCGGCACCATCTTTCTTACCCTGGAAGACGAAACCGGCACGGTGAACGTTGTGATATGGCCCCGCCTGTGGGAAAAGCAGCGTGCACAACTGGTTGGCGCAACCCTGCTTGCCGTGGATGGCATCATGGAAACCGATGGTAAAGTGCACCACCTGATTGCCGACCGTGTTCATGACTTCAGCGTGCTGGCCAGAGACCTGGATGCACGCTCAAGAGATTTCCACTAAGGGTCGGGCTCCAGGCTGAGATCATCGCACAATGCCCGGTTGTCGCCACTGATCCTCCGGATCATGACTTCGCCATTCAGCTCCGCAGACTCGATATTGAAATCAACGATGGCGTTTTCGCAATCGATGAATTCAACGCTGATGCTGCCATCAGTCACCGTTTGCGGATTTGGAGGTGCAGCATTGAATACACCGCCCGTGGTGACCTGAAGATCAAGTTCAGCTGAGTTCTGGTCGTAGGGACCAAATGCAGTAAACCAGCGATGGCCAGGTTCGCCAATGGCTTCCGTGTCGCTTCCTTCAGGCCGTTCAGTATCGTAAGTGAACCACGACAAGAACATTTCTTTGCGTCCCGGGAACACATTGATAAAGAAGCCCTGCCCTGAAGTGTCAGGATTAAACCAGGCATCGTTCAGGCCTTCACTGATCTGGAATTCAGGAACTGTCTGCGGCTCTGTCACCAGCACGCGGGTCCGCCTTGTCACCTCCTCGGCAACATTACTGCAGGTCAGGTCAAAGACATGAAGACCGGGCTCATTGCTGCTCAGCATCATGTTTCCGCCGGTAGCATCAATCGTTGCGGCATCCCACCCGCCGGTACCGTAATTCGGCGTGCATTCGGTGGCCCCGTCCGTTGTCCATGTCACGGTAAACATCTCATTGACCAACACCTCGGACGAACTCACATCCAGGGTGGTCAGCACGGTTGAAGGATTGCTTCCGGATAATTCCTCACAAAGCGCAACGTTGTCATCGGAAATACGCTGGATGGGAATATCACCGGATAGTCCTGAAGTGGTATTGCTGAACGTCACCAGCCCGTCCCTACAACTGCTGAATGAAACGGCAAATGTGCCATCTTCCATTTCAGTCGCCGCAGGTTCTGCGCTGTTAAATTCGCCGCCGGATGTGTTGTAGAGCGTGAGATTGGCAATGGATGTCGCGAAAGTTCCGAATGCGGTCAGCCAGCGCTGATCGTCCCCTCCGATATTGGCCAGGGGAACAGAGGACTCCGTGGCTGCCGCTGGCTCGTCAAAAGTAAACCAGCCCACGAACATCTGATCGAGGCCTGGGAAGACGTTGAAGAAGAAGCCCTGGCCATCGGTAGCCTGGTTAAACCATGCGTCATTGATTCCAGCGGTGATGGCAATATTTTCGTCAGGTTCCCCGGAATCGATCGTAATCTGCACTGCCTCTGAACAATTATTCTCAGTACTCAACTCCATCTCCACTTCGTCCAGGCAGGCGCCAACCCAGAAAACACCCTCTGCATTGGGTGCGTTAACTGTGATGTTGTCGACTGTGCTATCCCCACCCTGCAATGGGCCAACCGGATCAGTACCAAGCGGCAGATCGGTCATTTCAAGAACATCATCCTGGGAAAGGTAATAGCGCAGCGTGGTGCTCTCGGATGCGATGGTGCCAAGGTTTTCGAGCTCGGCTGTAATGGTGTATTCCTGCCCGAGATCCAGCAACGAAGGTTGTACTTCGATGGAAGTAACGGCCATATCTGTGACCGGAACGTTTTCGCAAGCCACACTTACCTGGTAATCGAATGTATCCAGCAATTCAAATGTTGAAGCCCAGAGTATCCAGGTGCCATCGACATCAATATTGAATTCGATCTGGGATACCAAAGGATCCCCCTC
>DATFLY010000083.1:0-12873 GCA_035267185.1 Lysobacterales bacterium
CACTGTCCTGGCGGCATTTGCGCCCGACATCAGCTGGACTGAAGCTGAAGGGTTTCCTTATGGCGGTACCTATATTGGCGCGGACGCGATTCTTGCCGGAGTATTCATGCGACTCGGTGCTGAATGGGAAGGGTGGAGCGCAGTTGCGAACGAGATATATGCAGAAGGGGATACGGTCATCGCGCTGGGTGAGTACAGCGGCACATACAAGGCAACAGGTAAATCATTCAGCGCCCCACTTGCACACGTGTGGAAGATAAAAAACGGAAAGGTGCAGACCTTCATGCAATATACGGACACCGCGTTGGTCAGGAAAGCCCTGAATGAGGAAGGACAGTCTGGCTTTTTAAGCTACCAGACAGAAAGGGACTTCAAAAAGAATTGATTACCGCCACCCGGCTTTCAAATTCAGCAACGAGAGGCGGTAATCAAACGGCCCTGAAATTTATCGGCGGCGTCTGGCCACAAATGATCCGCCCATGTCACTATTGATCAGCATGGGCGCTCCGGGCGCCTGCAGGGATTGGTTCTTGATGACAAAGTGTATTTCTTCAGCTTTTCCCGAGGGGTCAAGTTTGCCCACTGAAAACTGGGCGTAACCCGAGGCCGGATTATTTGGGACGGGCCCCAGCCGAAATTCGCCTTCCTCGTGCCATTCTCCCCAACCACTGGGGGAAACTGTGTAATCTCCTTCTGAGGTCAATGTTGATCCCAGGATGCCTAGCTGCTGTTCGGATGGTTCACCAAGCGGTGGTGGTGGAGCCAGCCCGGCCGCAAGTAACACGGGCGTTGTCGGACAGAAAATTTCTACCTTCCTGAACAAGCCACCAGCCCCATCAAACTCCATCTCACCCACGGAAAAGCAACTGACCAATGATCGCACCGGCATTTGCGGGTCACTCATGTCAGTGACCGGATTCAAAAGGACCTGTCCGGAAAAAACGTAAGTGCCTGTCAGCGTCCGCTCGGTCAGCGGCTGGCCCGGCGCTTGACGATGAACGGCCTCTGTCCGGGATTCTGCTCCGCATGCAGAAGTGCCCAACCCAAGTGAAGCCAGTATTGCGCCCAGCAGTATCGGTAAGTGTCTCATTTCAGTTCTCCAGGTTTGCTTTGCGTCAATTCGCGCAGGACCATTGCTGCACAATCGGCAAATGAGAGCTTGAAGAAAACTTCAGGACTTGATTAGGGAATGATTAAAAGCCGAAATTTGAAGCTGAGTTTATACTTGACCCTGTGATGACTGTTTCTGGTAAGGATAACCACAAATTCACTGTCGGGGATTGGTGTGTGGACCCGGAACGACTAAAAATCCGACGTCGTAATCAGCCCGAAATTCAACTCACACCTCGTGCCATGGATGTTCTCCTGATGCTGGCTGATGCTGAGGGACACGTGGTTCACAAGAATGACCTTCTCGATCAGGTTTGGCCGCGTGCTGAAGTGACGCAAGGTGTCTTGTCGCAGGCAATACTGGAGTTGCGAAATGCAGTGAACGACCAGTCAAACAGCCCCTATTTCATCGAGACGGTCAGGGGCAGAGGGTTTCGGCTGATTCCACCTGTCAGAAAGACTGGTGATGGTGCCAATGATCATTCCAGTTCAACGAAAGTTGATGCCGGAGGGCGTCGGGTTGCGCACTGGCTTTTTGGCGCACTGTTGATTGGTGTAATGGGCATGGGCGCTGCATTTTTATACTTCAAACTGACCAGCGCGCCATCCCTGCCTTCCGAGCCTACATTGCTGGTCGTCCCTTTCGAGGATCTCAGCGAGCAAAGTGATCACGATTATCTTGCTCGAGGTATGGCTGAGGAAATAGCAGTTCAACTTTCAGCAGCGCCAGAATTGCGTCTGATTTCCAACCGAACGTTTAGTCCTTATCTGGCCCAGGCTGATGATCCGATCGCATTGGCGCAGGAATTCGGGGTGGATCTCATTTTAACCGGAAGCGTACAGCCGCAAAACGACAGAATCAGATTGGTTGCGGAACTGGCTGATGCACGCAGTGCTGAGCAAATCTGGGTTTCAAGTTTCAGTCGCTCAAGAGCCGATGTATTTGCCATACAGGATGAAGTGGCAAAATCGATAGCAGATTTACTGCTTGAACGTGACTTCATTCCTCGCAGAAATTCACCCATTGGCAGTTTGCGAGCCTATGACTATTATCTTCAGGGCAGGCAATACCTTTCGAAGGTTGACCCTGAGTCAACCGCCCGGGCAGAAAGGCTGTTCAGGCAATCACTGGAGCTGGATGCAAAATTTGCGCCTGCCCTTGCAAGCCTGGCCACAGCACATGCGATGCAGGGATTTCTTTATCAACAGGGCCGGGAAAAGCTGGAGCTGGCCCTCGATGAGGCTGATCAGGCTGTATCAATTGATTCTGAATCGGCCGAAGCACACTACGCCAGTGCGCTAGCATTGCTTGGACTGGCGAGGTTTAAAGAGTCTCGTTCCAAGGTTGAGCAAGCTGCAAGCCTCTCGCCAAGTCATGTGGATGCTGTCTTTCTCGCCGGTGCGCTTTCTGACATGCGTGGCGAATGGGTTGCCGCTGTTGAATACTACCAAAGGGCATTGGAACTCAATCCACGACTGCCGCGGACCGTGGCATTAGCCAGAATTATTTTTCTTCTCGGCGATAAACCACGGGCAATTGCCATCGCACGTCGTGGAGTCGATCTTCAGCCAGACGTGACTATCTTGTACTTTGCCCACCTCAACACACTCATGGAGCAGCATGATGATGCGCTGGCTTATTGCCAGCAGGCTGTGCGCAACAGGGTCCCTCGCGCCAGGAATCTGTGTGGATTCAGCGCTTTCGTTGCCGGCGAATCAGAACTTGCAAGCCAGTGGCTAAGTGAAGACTGGGTGCAGTCACCACGCCCGCAGTGGGGTCCTTTTACATTCGCTGCGTCAGCTACACACCTCGCCGCGCTTAAAATTGACGAGGGAGATGTTGCTGGCGCTTCGGAACTGTTGAGACAAAGCAGGGAAGTCACTTTGAATGCCATTGAATCGGGCAACGACCACTGGGCTTTGCGATACAACATGGCACTGCTGTCTTCATTGGCTGGAGAGCCTGAAGATTCAATTCAGTGGTTGGCAGATTCCTTCGAAAACGGATTTCGGGACCACCGGTTATTGGCAATAGATCCGGCTTTATCCGGAGTCAGACAGAGACCTGAGTTTAAGGAGTTTCAGCGGAAAGTCGGATTCTATTCGGTTTATGCTGCAGAGAGACTGGAAGTTGGTGGATTGAATGGTCACTAAAGTCGAGTGGCCAGAATACAAAATGGAAATTGCAGGGCATGACTACTGGCTCTTCCTGATTGATGTATTGTCGATATCCTTAGCGCCTCGTTTGGGGAAACCTGAAATATGAAACTGCGGTACAGACTCAGTATTGGACTGCTGGTCGTGATGGGGCTGGGTATCATCACCCTGGGGTTTGTTCTGAGTCACGATAGCGAGTGCCCTCCGCCTGCTTCGGGTCTTGAGACTGCCAGTACCATGAAATCTATCCAGTACCACTGTTATGGATCACCCGAGGTGCTGCGCCTTGAAAACGTGGATATTCCACAACTGCAAGACAACGAGGTGCTGGTTAAGGTCAAAGCTGCCTCAGTCAATCCGCTCGACTGGCACTTCATGCGCGGCAAACCCTACATCATGCGTCTGATTGCCGGAATAGGTGCGCCCAGGGATCCGAATTTGGGTGTCGATTTTGCAGGCACCGTGGAAGCCGTTGGCAGCAATGTCACGCGCTTCAGGCCGGGAGAGCAAGTGTTCGGTAGCGCAAGTGGCGCTTTCGGCGAATACGTCAGGTTCAAGGAAGAGCGTGGCGTTGCCATCAAACCGGTCAACATTTCCCATAAACAGGCTGCGGCTGTTCCGATTGCGGGTGTGACTGCTCTTCAGGGTCTGCGTGACCACGGCCAGGTGCGGGCCGGGCAGAAAGTGCTGATCAACGGGGCGTCCGGGGGTGTTGGAACATTCGCTGTCCAGATTGCAAAAGCCATGGGTGCAGAGGTGACTGGCATCTGCAGCACACGTAACGTCGAGCTGGTGCGTTCAATCGGCGCCGATTACGTGATTGACTACACCAGGCAGGATTTCACCCAGCTCGAAAAGCGCTATGACGTCATCCTGGATAACGTCGGCAATCATTCAATCGGTGATCTCCGGCGCGTGATGGAACCGAAGGGCACGCTTGTGACGGTCGGTACATCAAGCAAGGGTAATTTTATTGGCCCCTTGTGGCGGCCATTGCGTACCAGCCTGATCGATCCATTTGTTGGTCAGCAGTTGAAAAACTTCACGGCAAGGATGAAGCATGAGGACATGGTGGCGCTGGCAGAACTGATGCGCGCAGGCGAACTGACACCGGTAATTGACCAGGAATTTTCGCTTCGGCAAATACGCGATGCCATTTCATATTCCGAGTCCGGGCATGCACGTGCCAAGATCGTGATTGATATTCAATAAATTTTTCATGGTGTTAAGTCAGGTGATATGCCAGGGCAGCAATCTCGACAGGCGGTAAATAATGCCGCGCGAATGGTCATTTTTGCACTTATTGTTTTGATTGGGGGCGTGTATAGTGATAAGCCTCGCAATTGGTTAAAGGATTAACCTCCGCGAGAGAGGATATAAACAACTGCCAGGGAAGAACCTATGAGATCCATGGAAGGGTCACGAGTTTTGACAGGTTCGATCTATTCGGGTCGAATCCCATCAGTTTTCAATTCGAAGGTGCCACTGCGTTTGGTTCGCGGACGGTATGTTCGTGGCTTCACATTAATCGAGGCGATGATCGTTCTGATCATCATTGCCATTCTTGTTGCATTGGCGTATCCGGCCTACATCGACCAGGTTCGTAAAGCCCGACGTGCGGATGCGCAGGAAGGGCTGCTTGCTTCTGCCCAGGTGTTGGAGCGTTGTTTCACTCGGGTTAATGCTTACAACGATGCCAGTTGTCCGGGCGTAAATGGCGACACCGACAGTGGTTATTACACGGTTAGTTCTACAATTACAGCAACAACTTATACTCTGACCGCTGCTCCCAACGGCGATCAGGTAAACGATGATTGCGGTAGTTTCTCTTTGGATTATTTGGGCAACAGGAGCGTGACATCCACAACGACTCCTCGTTGCTGGGGGTCAAGCTCATCATGAATACAAAAACTCGCGGATTTACCTTGCTGGAAGTCGTTATCGTGATCGCGCTCGCAGCGATTATCCTGGCGGCAGCGCTGCCTTCGCTGGCTGAAAGCATTCGCAACAATGCGGTCGCGTCCCAGAATATGTCGCTGATCGCGATGCTTAATTTTTCGCGCAGCGAGGCCATTCGGCGCAGCACCGAGGTGACCATGGTATTGACTGCCGGAGGCGATGGCTGGGAGGCGATCGTTGAAGACCCGAACTATGAAGTGGATGTAGAAGGTTGTGTGCCCGGTCAGTTGCGCTGTACCAGGCAAACCGACGTATTGTTGACCATCGATTCCGCAACCCTGACTTTCAATAACCGTGGTTACATTCGCGGCAGTGATGACACCTGGGAGTCAGAAACGCTGTATTTGCAGCACGAAAACTGCAGCGGGCAAAATCAGCGACGTCGGATCGATATTACCCCCACCGGGCAGGTCAGCAGCTGCGCACTCCCCTGCGATAGCACGAGGGTATGTCCATGAATCATCTGAAAACATTCCAGAAAGGCATGTCTCTGATCGAAGTCATGATCACCCTGGTGGTGATGTCTATCGGGCTGGTTGGCATGGCGACGATGCAAATGACAACCCTGCAGTATGTTCATTCTGCGCATTACCGATCGATGGCCACCACCGTGGCACTGGATCTTGAAGAACGCCTTTGGCTGGAGATTGCTGACAGCGATCTTGAGGGCTGCCCGGATACAAGCACTGCAGATGGTTCGCCAATTGCAGAACTACTGACGCACTGGGGGCGGGACTACGTGGGTGGCGAAGGCGAAGGTGACTGGAACTGGTCAACCGCTCGTATGCTTCAGGTTCCTAACCTCGCAATCACTGCCGGCGAGCCAACAACAGGAACGCAGGTGGTGGAAGTGCCGGTCACGCTTAGCTGGAATGAAAGCCGTTTTGAGGAAGAATTCGCAGATGGTGAGAGTACGGCCACGGAATCATTTGAATACAACATTCGTATCCTGTGCCGGTTCTCAGGAGGAGAGGAGGAAGTATGACCACTCCTGGAGCTTTTTCCGGATTCAAAATCCGGAAGCAAAATGGCATGACGCTGGTGGAGCTCATGATAGCCGTCTTGTTGGGCGTGATTCTGGTGGGCGGAATATTACTGATTCACTTGTCAGGTCGGGCCACATTTATTGACACCGAGCGACTTTCACGCATCCAGGAAAATGTTCGGTTTGCCAGTGACTATGTCATTCGGGATATTCGCAATGCGGGTTTCAGGGACGAGGCCTTTCTGCGTGCCGGTCACGAACAACAGATCAGGGAGGCTTATGCCGCGGTTCTTAATGATGGAGCCAACATCCGGGTCCGTTACGCCGGCCGGGGTCATTGCACCGAGGCATTCGATGAGTTTCGACTGGTTGAAAACGAATATGGACTGGATACACAAACGGGTGAGCTGACATGCCGGGGCCGCACAGTCGCGAGGGATGCCGGAGGCGATGTATTGATCACCGACCAGGATTTTTCTGATCCGGTCGGACTGGTAGATGGATTAACCAGCATTGCATTTCAGCTGATTTGCCCGGGAGGGGGGACCAGTTGCAGCTGTGACCTGGTCAGCGATCTTGATAACGCATGTACCGGTGTGCTGGTTGCAATGCAGTTTGAGGGAATGAGGGCCATGGATGCGAGCGGTGATTTCGAAGATCGCTCGGTGGAACTCACGGCGGCGTTTCGTAATGTGATTCTTGATCGCATCAACGCCGAAGTGGCAGAACTTTGAGTTAAAGGATTAACTATGAAAAAGTCAATTAACATTGCAAGGCAAAACGGAGTTGCCCTTTTATTCGGATTGATCATGCTGATGGTCATGACGGTGCTGGGTATTTCCAGTTTTCAGAATTCACATATCCAGGAACGTGCCGCAGGCAATGCCCGCCTGCAGTCGGTGGCTTTTGAAGCCGCGGCCGCGGGTACTTCCGATGCCATCAATTTTTTTAGCGACAATCATGACCTGGGACCAGATCAGCTTTGCGGCACCCTGAATCACGAAGGCTGGGATTCACCGACAGACTGGGTAGATATGGGTAATGTGGGTGAGGCTAGCCTGAAGCAGCGCATGTATTGCCTGGCCGACAGTTACCCATGTACAGAAGATGAAGGTGTTGACTGTGATGCGCGTCCCCCGAGATCGCAATTGTTTGTACTCAGCCGGGGAGAGGTTCTTTCAGGCGGTAATCTGGTGGCGATGCGTGAAATCGAAGTTCGTCTGGACATCGGAAATACGGGCGCAACCGGTGACGGCTGCGGCGCGATTTGTTTCCCCACCTGTAATCCCGGAACCATGAACTTTCCAAATTCCAATACCTTCCAGGTGGATGGAAGCGGTGGCTACGCTGTCACCGGCGGGTGTCAGGCAATGACTGATGCGATACTTGACGGAATTGCAGGGAGCCGCGTTGGTAATTACCTGGGTGGCATCGCCACTGCAACACCCGGCGCGCCATGGACGGAGCCAGCCACGGTGGAAGCATTCAGGACCAACATTCAGCAATCGGCCATGGCTGCGCAAGCCAATACCGGCGTATGCCAAACCATGTGCTATGCACCGGGTGATCATACGGATATGGGTAATTCGGTATATGGCACCGTGGCTGATCCTCAGATCACCTATGTCGAAGGGAATGCCTCGTTCGGAGGCGATATATCGGGTGCCGGCATCATGTTTGTCAATGGCACCTTGCAGTGGAATGGAACGCCAAACTTTAAGGGCCTGATCGTAACGCTGGGCGGGTCCTTTGTTATAGACGGCGGCGGTGTGGGCGGCGATCATGCAGGCGCCGTGGTGATCCTGAATTCTCCGGGCGGTGACATTACAGCTGACTTCGGACCATCAGGTTTCGGAAACACTGGCGGCGGAACCGCGCTTTACAAATTCAACTGTGATGCATTGTGGGGTGCCCATGCACTACTTGATGCCAGCGGACAATCCATGTGGACTCCGGAATGTGATACAGGTCCCGGCAGCCCCTATGATGCGGGACCCGGAGAGCTGATCGTGGCCAGCTGGCGTGAAAACATCGGCTGGCGTGACGAGTTTTTTGGCTCAGACGACATATCTCCAGGCACAGGTGAGCCAGGCACAGGGGAGCCGGGCACAGGGGAGCCGGGTACAGGCGGGCCAGGCACAGGTGGGCCAGGCACAACAGGGGGAGCTGAGACAAACTGATTTTTCAGAAATTATCTGAACCGGGAAAGCCTTGTCGTTGACAGGGCTTTTTTGGTTTCGTCTTCGGACCAGAGGTCATAATTTGATGACCAATGGTCCAACGCAATACTGATTAATTTGTAATTTAAGGTAGAATAGAAATAAGGGATCGTTCGGTCCCAGGGGTCTGCGTATAATCCCAAGCAAGGATTTTGGGTGGCGCGTTCCTTTTCAGTTTTTCATGCCAGGGATGGGTGGAGATTAGCCAGGAGCTAAGTCCATGCAGCCCAAGTTGTTTGAAGTAAAAGGGGGGGCTGTCCCCAGAATCCGGAGAGTGAAACACGGCTCCGGGATTCAGTCACTCAATGGTTTCAAATCGAAGGCACCATTGCGTTTGGTTCGCGGACAATATGTTCGCGGATTCACACTCATCGAGGCGATGATCGTTCTGATCATCATTGCCATTTTAGTTGCACTGGCCTATCCGGCCTACATCGACCAGGTTCGAAAGGCCCGTCGTGCAGATGCCCAGGAAGGGCTTCTTGCTTCTGCCCAGGTGTTGGAGCGTTGTTTCACTCGGGTTAATGCTTACAACGATGCCAGTTGTCCGGGCGTAAATGGTGACACCGATAGTGGTTATTACACAGTTAGCTCTACAATTACAGCAACAACTTATACTCTGACCGCTGCGCCCAATGGCGATCAGGTCAATGATGATTGCGGTAGTTTCTCTTTAGATTATCTAGGCAACAGGAGCGTGACATCCACAACGACTCCTCGTTGCTGGGGGTCAAGCTCATCATGAAAAAACTCAATCACGGATTTACCCTACTTGAACTGGTCATGGTCATCGCCATTGCCGCCATTGTGCTCGCCGGCGCACTACCGTCGATGACCCAGACCATTCGCAATAACACGGTTGCCTCGCAAAACCTGTCGATGGTTGCCATGCTGAAATTTGCGCGTAGCGAGGCCATCAGGCGCAATACTGACGTCACCATGGAGTTTTCTGCCTCAGGAAACACCTGGTCAGCCATTGTTCAGGATCCGAACGAAGAAACAGACGTTGAAGGTTGTAATCCCGGGCAGTTGCGTTGCACCAGCAATACCAATGTTGCACTGCAGGAGAACCCGGCAACCTTGACTTTCAATAGTCGCGGTTATTTCGAAGTCACAGCCGGCGAATGGTCGGCGGCTGAAAGTATGTTTTTGCAGCACGAGTATTGCAGCGGCCAGAATCAACGCACGCGAATTAACATCTTGCCCACCGGGCAGGTCAGTAGCTGCTCGCTTCCTTGTGACAGCACGGCGGTGTGCCAATGAAACGTAACATTAAATTTCAGGAAGGCATCTCATTGATCGAGGTGATGATCGCACTTGTGGTGTTATCGATCGGTCTGGTTGGCATGGCAGCAATGCAGCTCAACACGCTGCAGTTTGTTCATTCGGCGCACTATCGTTCAATGGCAACCACGGTTGCATTGGATCTTGAAGAGCGCCTGTGGCTGGAAATTGCTGATAGCGATCTGGAAGAGTGCCCCGACGTGAGTAATGATGCCGGCTCACCAGTAGCCGAGCTACTAACCCATTGGGGACGCGACAATGTCGGGGGCACTGGCGTTGGTGACTGGGGTTGGTCCGATGCGCGGATGCTTAAAGTGCCTAACCTCACCCTGACAGCAGGGACACCAACAACCTATACCCGCGTGGTTGAAGTTCCCATTACGCTGACATGGAATGAAAGTCGGTTTGAGCAGGAATTCACTCCCGGTGAGACCACGGCCACCGAATCATTTGAGTACAACATTCGAATCCTGTGTCGATTCACGGATGAAGACGAGGAGGAAGAGGTATGAATATTTCTCAAGCATCGTCGCTTCTTCGAATCAAACAACAAAACGGCCTGACCCTGATCGAGCTATTGATTGCCCTGGTGTTGGTTCTTTTCCTGCTGGGCGGAGTGATCCTTATTCATCTGTCGGGGCGTGCAACTTTTATTGACACAGAACGCCTTTCACGGATCCAGGAGAACGTACGTTTTGCCAGTGATTACGTGATTCGCGATATTCGCAATGCGGGATTCAGGGATGAAACATTCCTGAAAGCCGGGCATGAATCACAGATAAGAGAAGCTTACGCAACCCTCTTGACTAACGATGTTGTTGACACAGACGGCGAAGGTGAAACCCTGCGCATTCGTTATGCTGGACGAGGTCACTGCACCCAGGCTTTTGATGAATTTCGCCTGGTAGAAAATGAGTACAGCATGGACAGCACAACCGGTGAATTGGTGTGCAAGGGTCGGTCCATACCTCAGGAATCTTCGGGCAGTCTTCTGATTGGCGATGAAGACTGGGACGACGCAGTGGGTCTGGTAGGAGGGCTGACGGATATCGAGTTCCAGCTGATTTGTCCCCCTGGTGTGACAGATTGTGGCTGTGACATGCGTAACAATTTAGACGAGTCCTGCATTGGTGTACGAGTGGCCATGCAGTTTGAAGGAATGAGAGCCATGGATGGAACCGGTGATTTCGACGACCGGTCGGTGGAATTAACAGCGGCGTTTCGTAATGTCATCCTGGAAAGGGTGAACGCTGATGTCGAAGAATTCTAGGAGAATGGCTATGAAACAACTTTCAAATTTTTCTCGTCAAAAAGGCGTGGCACTATTCGTCGGTTTGATATTGCTGCTGGTGATGACGGTACTGGGCATTTCCGCGTTCCAGAATTCCCACATCCAGGAGCGTGCTGCCGGTAATGCCCGTTTGCAATCGCTTGCATTCGAAGCCGCGGCAGCCGGGGCATCTAACTCCATAAACTTTTTCGAGCAACAAAAAGCAGCTGATGCATTGCCGGATGAGGAATGTGGTGACAACGACCATGTTGGCTGGGAAAACCCGACAGATTGGGTTTCAATGGACTCAGGACATCCTCAGGTCACGCTGGAGCAGCGTTTATATTGCCTGGCAGATGCTTATCCGGACTCAGCCGATTGTGAACCAGGCGAAGAAGACGATGGAGAAACCTGCATCAGGCCACCACAGTCGCAATTGTTTGTACTGAGCCGCGGACAGGTCTTCTCTGGTGGAGACAGTGTAGCAATGCGAGAAGTCGAGGTTCGCCTGGACATCGGACATAATTATGCGGTCGGTGATGGTTGCGGCGCGTTGTGCTTCCCTTCATGCAACCCGGGTGAATTCGAATTCCCGAACTCCAACGTTTTCCAGGTCAATGGCCAGGGTGGTCCTTCCATCACAGGTGGTTGTGATGCAATGTCTGACGCCATCCTTGCTGGAATCAAGGACAACCGGATTGGTAATTATATTGATCCGCCAGCTACCAGCGGTCCGGGATCACCATGGGATACGCCTGAGAATACAGAGAGCTTCAGGGAAAACCTGGAGGCGCTTGCAAGCACTCAGCAGTCCGAAAACCCTGACAGCTGTCAGACGCTGTGTTACTACGATGGTGATGGCGTCTACGAGGACAACGGCAATTCAGAATATGGTACCGTTGAAAACATGCAGCTGACCTATATTGCTGGTGATGCTGACTTTGGTGGTGGAATTTCAGGCGCCGGAATCATGATGGTTGAAGGCAACCTGAACTGGAACGGCACGCCCGACTTCAAGGGCCTGATCGTGACATTGGGTGGTACATTCACGATTGATGGTGGTGGCCTCGGCGGGAACCATGCAGGCTCTGTTGTGATCCTGAATCATGAAGCAGGAACCACCAATCCTTTCGGAGATTCAAGCTTTGGCAGCATCGGTGGCGGTACCGCTGAGTACAACTACAATTGCGCCATGCTGCAGCTCGCCAACTCCACGCTTTTGGGCACAACACCCGCCGCAAATATTTGGGACCCACAGTGCAACGATGGTCCGGGCAACCCTTTCCAGGCAGGCCCCAAGGAAATGGTTATCGCAAGCTGGCGTGAAAACATCGGCTGGCGTGAAGAGTTCTTTGGTTCGGGTGACTGATCACCAGTACCAGGGAAACCTGATTTAGATTTTATATACCAGCCGTTCTGTTAGTCTTGGAAGAGCCTTGTCATTGACAAGGCTTTTTCCTTTTGAGCGTTGAAAATTTCATGAAGAAACTCGCGATTCTCTTTCTTTTCTTGCCTTTGTCAGCCCAGGCTCAATGGGTCAGCAGTTATCCATCAGCTGCAGGTTTCGACCACCAGATCTACCTGGAAGGCTACGAATTGCCGATCATGACCATTGGCGCCATGGACCCGGCTCCGTCGCCAGATGGCCAAAGTCTCACCTTTGCAGCCCGGGGGTGGTTGTGGCTCCTGAATCTGGAGTCTGGCGTGGCAAAACGACTAACCAGTTCAGGCGGCATGGACGCACGACCCGAATGGTCGCCCGATGGCCGAAAACTGGTGTTTGTCAGGGACCTGAGTAGCCATTTCGCGATCGTCATGCTGGATGTGGAATCCGGCGATGAAACCGTGCTGGTCAATTCGGAAGCAATCAACCTCGATCCGGTATTTGC